>JACZRO010000043.1 GCA_022574675.1 Chloroflexota bacterium | reverse complement strand
TGCCCAGGTCAAACACCGTGACGATGTTGGGGTGGGTGCCGAGGCGGCCCATGGCCTGGGCCTCGCGGGTGATTCGTTCCCTGGACGTGTCGTCGAAGCCCTCGGTCTTTATGAGGGCGAAGGCCACGTCCCTGTCCAGGAGTGTGTCGTGGGCCTGGTAGACGCGCTTCTTGCCGCCCTCACCGAGGAACTTGCTGACCTGGTAGCGGCCATTGGCGAACGAGGCCGGTTCTTCCTCGGAAGGATCACCCTCTCCGGCGAGTGGGGCCTGTCCGGAAGGCGGCGCGGCAGGAGCTGCGGCACCTGTGTCAGAGGAAGTAGACGGCGTCGGGTCCGTAACGGGGGCATCGACGAGATTGTGCTCGGCCATCGCCAGGAACGACCGGGCGTCGTCGTTGTCCGGGTCCACGACGAGGATCGACCCGGCCACCTCACGCACCCGGGACCAGTCCAACGCCTCTACGGCCTCCTCGGCCTGGTCGAGAAGACGATCTACCCGCCGCTGGACCCGTTCGCTCGGCATAGTGAGCGGGATGATACAGGTATGGGATATCAGGCGCGGCCGACGGAGAATGGTCGGCGGGACGGGAAACGGGATCAAACGTAATCCGCGGAGAAGGGACAACGCGGAACGGCCCGGGCGGTAACACCCGGGCCGTTCCAAAATCGATTCTTGCGACCGTGGAAGTCTTGAGACAACCACGGGCGAGACTCGCTTACTTCAGGTTCATCACACTCGACAGCGCAGGGGGCGTCGTGCGTTCAAGCGTCAGCGCCGCGCCACGGGCCGGTTTCACTTCGATCGAGAATCTGCGGTTCACGCCGACCAATGCCCCGGACTGAATGCCGCCCTGTGTGGGCATGTACGACACGGCGTCGGCCCCGCCCGCCTGGTCGTTGTCGAAGTTGAATATCCAGGCGGTAAGCTGGGCCTTCTCGTTCCCCTCCAGGATATTGTCGCCGTTGTTTGATCCGAGGAACTTGACCGTCCAGGGAATGTCCGGAAGGAAATGATTTCCGTCCACATACGACACCACCAAAGAGTTGGTGGGCGTTGAGACCATGTCCGGGTCGATGCCGGTGTCATTGACGGTCGCCGGCGGCGTGAGGTCTATCGCAGCGCCAGACACGGCCGAGGCCACGTTGAAGGACACTTTGTAAACCGTCAAGTTCCCGCCGAGCTGCTCGGCGAACGCCGTCGCAGCGCCTCTCGGGGCGAGGAGGTTCCGGGTGTCTTCCAACCCGGTGAAGACCGTCTCTTTGGCTCGCTCAGATGCGAACACACCGGACGACAGGACCGTAAAAGCGAACACGGAACCCATGATCACGAACGCGATCAGGATGATCGCGGTCTCGATGCCGGTGATACCGCGCTGCTTGTCTCGTGCCCTACCCGATCGGGTGCCGGCGCCTGACGGCGATTCGTACGCCGTATGTTCCGGGCCTGTTTTGGGGATCGCCAGCGGCATATTCCGCCAGGCGGGTGCTCCCCAGGCTCCAAGCCTGCCTTGCGCTCCCATCAGATTGTCCGCCTTTGTTCTCCCGCGGCCGCCAAACCGCGCGCTAACGCTTCGTAGAGGTCTCTTGCAGGTATAAGAGAACGGCCCTGACCCGCGGGTCCACGCCGCCCTCAACCTCGATGCCGAGGTCTGCATATGTCTTCTCGATCAGACGCCCGAGCGACGGCCGGTCGATCCCCAACTTTGTGGCGATCACCTCATCCGTATATCCGGCGGCGAGCTTCTCAAGCGCCACCATCTGCTGCTGCGTCAATCGCTCTAACACTGATCGCTTACGGGGCCGCAAGTCCTCGGTGATCGCGGGGTCCATCGACACAAGGCCCCAGGCGGAGCCTTCGATCGCCCGGATAAGAGAGTTCTTGTCGCGGATGTTCTGCTTCAGCATGTACGACCAGCCGGCCGCCCGTTTCTCGGGCAGGCTTGCCAGGTACTGCTTGTCGCGGTGCATTGACAGGATGACGATGCCGACGGTCGGGTCCGCCGCCTTTATCTGGTGAGCGGCCTTGATGCCGTCCGGCTCGGAACCCAGCTCGATGTCCATCAACACGACATCCGGCAACACCTCTTCGGCGAGCGTTATGGCGTCCTTGCCGTTGTCCACGGCGGCCACCACTTCAATGCTGTTGTATGCCGAGAGTGTCGACGTGAGGAGCTCCCGGAAAAGGGGCTCATCCTCGACGACCATCACCCGCGTGACGCCCGTCCTGCGGCCGTCCACGGCGTGGTCTTCTCTGCTGCCAGTGTTCAATTTCATCGATGCCGTTCCACCAACGTCGTTCCGGTCTTGTTCGCTACCGGGGCCCATCGGGGCGCCGGCGCCGGCCTCTAGATGTGAGACCGGACTTCGGCCCGTAGATCCATAGTGGTCTGTGAGCACCAGACACACGAGTTACAGGCGGGTCGGATGCTGCCACGCGTCCGGCTTGCTGGCTGAACCTCCCGGCTCATCCGCAGTGAGCCAAAAGGCTCATGACTGTCCGCGTGCGTCATCCGTCTAGATGATCCCGCGCTGCTGCGCCTGCGCGACGGCGTGAGCGCGGTTGCCCACGCCGAGCCGGTCGAAGATCGCACGAAGCTCGCGCTTCACCGTGGCCGGGCTCATAAAGAGCTGGTCAGCGATCTCCTTTGTGGAATCGCCCCCGGCCACCATGCGGAGCACGTCCTTCTGCCTGGCGCTGAGGTCGAGCGGCCCTCCGCTTCCGCTGTCCCGCAGCCTGGAAACGAGTACCGTGCTCAACGACGGCGACAGCGGCGTGCCGCCTGCGGCGGCGTCACGCACGGCGCGGCTGAGCTCTTCCTGCCCGGCCTTCTTCAACAGGTAGCCGACGGCCCCGGCGTCCAACGCCGGGAGCAGGTGATCTTCACCAAACGTGCTCAGCATCACCACCTTGAGGTGTGGATACCGGCCCAGCATCTGGCGAAGGGTCTCGATGCCGTCGATGCCCGGCAGAATCATGTCGCAAAGGACCACCTGCGTGGCGGACAGCTCGGGCGCGTTGATGGCGTCCTCGCCGGAATCCGCTTCGCCGACGACCTGTATGTCACCGTCCACTTCGAGGAGCCGGCGTGTGCCTTCACGCACAATCTCATGGTCCTCCACAAGGAACACCCGGATCACGCCGTCGTCGTCCGGGGTCCTCCCGGACTCCTCGGCAATCGACTCCATGGACGGCATCCGTTCTTGAAGCATCACTTTCCTCCGTTGTCCTCTGCCCGACTGATCGGGCGTCCACCGGCCGTCTCGCCTTTCCTGGGCGGACGGTCGTCGGTCTCTTGTTGTCATTACGGCGCCACTCCGCGGCCGCCGTGGTTCTGTTCCATCCGGGCGATCTTTGACCGCACAAACGGCTCGATGTGTTTCCTGAGATCGTCCAGGTTGAAGGGCTTCGAGAGCAGCACGCTATCGGTGCTCTCGATGAACTCCTTGGTATCCGATGAAGCGACATCGCCGGTCATGAACAGGACCCTTGCCGCTATCTCCGGTCGCAGGCCCTTGATGCAGTTGAAGACTTCCGGCCCCCCGAGGCCGGGCATCTTCATGTCCAGCAGGACGGCGTCAAAGTCGTCCAGGTGAATCATCCGGAGCGCCTCGGCTCCGTCCCGCGCCACGTCCACCTGGTGCCCCGCCTCTTCCAGCGTCCGCTTCACGAGCTCTCCCACAGCGACCTCGTCGTCCACGACGAGCACGTGGAGCATCGTGTAGAGCGATCGCTGGGAGACCGCGGCATCTTCCTGGACCGGGTCTTCTTCAACGGCCACGATCGGCAGTTCAACGATGAACGAGGCGCCCTTCCCGGGCCTGCTCTGTACCGAAAGACGGCCGTGGTGCTGCTCGATGATCCGCTTGCAGATGCTGAGGCCGAGGCCGGTCCCCTTGCCGGGCGGTTTGGTCGTGAAAAACGGGTCGAAGACTTTTGCCAGCACCTTCTGAGGGATGCCCGGCCCATCGTCCGCAAAGCTGACCCGGATGTGGTCTCGCACGGCGGCGACCCCGACCGTTATCGTTCCCCTGCCCTGCTTCTCGGCAAGCGCCTGGATCGCGTTGTTGAGCAGGTTGAGGAATACCTGCTCGATGAGGTGGCCGTCCGCCATCGTGAGGGGTACGGTTTCGTCCATGTAGGTCACCGTCTCAACGTTGTTGACCCGGCACTCGTACTCGCGGAGCTCAAGCACCTTCCGAACGGAGTCGACCGCGTTGAAGGGGCCCATCGCGTGCTGGTAGCGCCGGGTGAACGAGAGAAGGTTGTCGACGATCCGGCCCGCCCTCTTGGCCTCCGTGGCGATCGCCTCGATATCGCGTCGGAGGAGATCGTCCATCTCTTCACGCAGCACAAGCTGCGAGAAACCGAGGACGGCGGTGAGCGGGTTGTTTAACTCATGCGCCACGCCGGCCGCCATCTCACCCACAGAAATTAGCCTGTTGTGCTCCATGAGCCGTTCCTGGCTCATCAGCCGATTTGTGACGTCCTCAAAGGACAGCAGGACAGCGTCCGCAGCGCCATCGTCCCCGGGGTCGGCCAGGGGCGTGCCGGTGAGGCGGAAAATGCGGTCGTCGTCATCGTCCTCGGCGCCCCCGCACATCGCCGGTTCGAACTCGATCCAGTTCGCCCCGTTCTTCCCGGAACGCGCGCGTTCGATTACGGAAGCGAGCTCCGGGTGAGCGATCACGTCCGTGATGGACGCGCCTTCAGCCGCCGACGGGAATAGCTCAGCGAGCGCAGCGTTAAAACGCAGGATGGTGCGGCCGCTATCAACGGCTGCGTACGGGCCCGGTATTGCGGCGGCGATCCGGCCATCCAACGTGGCGTCGTCAGGGCTGACGGCCGGGACGGCATCAAACGCCAGGACGCGCGCGTCACCGGCGCCCGGGCTCTCAGCGTTTTCCGCTTGCCGGGCTCCGTCGTCCGCCGCCTGTCGCGCTATGTCGCGTGGTTCGTTCGTCACAGTTAGCTCCCGAGCTTCGCCCGGATTTCGTCAAGCAACATGGTGGCCTGGTCCAGCACTTCTTCCATCGTCAAGTCCTCGAGGAATTCGGCGTAGATGCCGGCGGTTGACGTGGTTTCATTTTGTTCGGCCTCGAAGATGTCCATGAGGTCGAGGTCAAGCCCATCGCTATCTCCATCGTCCTCGTCCTCATCCTCATCCTCATCTTCGTCCTCGTCGTCTTCGTCGGCGTCGGGGTCGGCGTTTTCCGGTTCGTCTGCGATAGCCGCGCCGGTCTCCGTCAGGGATTCTTCATCTGCGACCGCGGCCTCATCCGCAACCGCTTCAGACGCGACTGCCTGTTCGGCATCGTCTGCGATCGCCTCCTCCGTTTCATCGTTTTTGTCCTTGTTCTTGGTGAACATCGCCATGGCGATTCCCCCCGGGCTTCAGCCCGTTACTAGTTCTCGATTACTGCGTCAAACACACCATCGGCGGCGCCAGGAATGACGACCATGAGCACCCCGGAGACCAGCACCAGCACCCCGAGGTTGAATGCACTCCGTATCCAGTGACCGCCGGACGCAAAGCTGATCGCCATGGAGTTGGCGATGGTCAATGCGATCACGGTGGTCATGATCAGCAGGTTCAGGAAATCCATGTTGGCCACGCCGAAGCTGGCGAGGCTGCTCGCCGCCGCTTCTATCTCGGGGCTAGGGTGCGAGTACTCAATGCTCTGTTCGGGCGAGGAATCATTGAGGATCTGGCCGAAAAGCCCCATCACGTTGATGATGAAAATGAGCAGCCCGACCACGGCGCCGTGAAGTGGGTACACAAGAAACTGGAATGTGTTGGCGACGAGCGCGCGCTTCATCCGCAACGCGGTGACGGTAGACGCGAAGAAGGCGGTGTTCTGCCCGACCTGGCCAGCGTCTCCACCGGCCCGGATGGCGTCCCAGAAGATGCGTACCGTGCGGTCGATCATCTCGGAGCCCGTTTCGAGGACGAACCGCGCCCAGCACAGATCGGCGTCGATGCGAGCGTTCATACGGGTCTGAAGCCGGCGAAGGTTCGGCTCAAGGCTCGCCATCGATCGTTTGTCGACGTGGTTGAGCGCGTCTGCGACGGTGGAGCTCATGGCGGACGTAACTCCCCCGAGCAAACGCATCGTCGTGCTGAGGTCGTTGTCCCGCTTGTCAAGCTTCCGGGCGTCCATGTTCATGATGAAGCCGGGCGGGATCAGGCCCACCCCGAAGGCTATGAAGGTCCATCCGAGTCCACCGCCGACGATGTAAACGAGCCCGGCCGCCGATACGCCCAGGGGGACCGAAATCTTGAACGTCTGCCACGCTAATAGCTGATGCGCGGAACTCAGTCCGGCAACCCGGGAGAACGCCTCGCGAGGAGCGGAGGCCCTGATTACCCATGCGCCGAATCCGGTCACCATCGCCACCGCCAGGACCACGAAGATCAGGGAAGACGCTCCCAGCGAGTAGATCATGGTCGACACGATCGTCACGACGACGATCAGAACGGCGGACACGGACAGCGCCACGTAGGCGTCGGTCCACTTCTTCATAGATTCAATGTCGGCCTCGTACTTCGCCTCGTACTGTGCCGCCATGACGCGCGCCTCGCGTGTCAGGAACTCCGCCTCGTCCTCGCCCGCGGACAGTGAGCCGGACATGCGTAGCAGGAGCTGTGACGCATCCGGGTTCGAAATCCGCTCGCCGACGAGCCGGCATGATTCTGCGTAGTCGAACCCGAGCCGGTCGGCGAGGGTCTGGATCTCCAGGAAATACCGGGCCGAGGCGAGTTTCAGACGTGCGGCGCGGCTGAACATCTCGGCGCGGGAAACCCTGGCGGTAGCCAGGGCGGCCATGTACGAGATGTGCGTGAACAGGTCAAAGAACAGCTCGCGCGAGCTGACCTTGATCGCGGACGTGGTGTCGATGCCGGACGGCTTCGCCTTCTTGCCATTTTTGGCGAGGGAGCCGATGAACGGCAGTCTTGCCGTGACCATCAGAAAAGCCCCTCTCGGTTGGCCTTGGCGAGGACCTTGTAGACCTCGCCGTAATCGATGAGGCCGGACTCGGCCAGCTTCTCCAGGATCCGTGCGCGCCTCTGGACGAGCGAGTAGATCTGCCGGCGCCGAGCCGGTGGGTAGCCGCGACCGGCGGCGATCCTGTACTCAAGGAGGTAGCTGTTCTGGTCGCCGGTGAACTCGAACGTGTCGGTCGCCGGGTCCCAGCGGAACACCTCGACGAAGCTGAACGCGTCTTCCTTGGAGTCGTAGCTGACGATCTCGTTGATGCTGACGGCGCGCCGTCCAAGGTCCCCGTTCGGAAGGCGGACAGCGACCTGGATCACGGCGACGTTCAGGTTGTCGATGTAGTTTTTCGGCACGCTGATAGGCGAGCCGGTGAGGCGCTGGATCAGCTTCTGGACGGAGGAAGCGTGGAACGTCGCCATGACGGCGTGACCGGTCTGCATGGCCTGGAAGGCGATCAACCCCTCCTCACCCCGGATCTCTCCGATGATGATCTCGTCGGGACGCTGACGCAGCGCTGCCTTGAGTAGGTCAAACATGTCCACGCCTGAGCCGGACTCGCCGGGCTTCGGCTTGCGGGTAATCTCCTGGATCCAGTTCGCATGCGGCACGTTCACCTCCGCCGTGTCCTCAATGGACACGATCTTGGCGTTCGGCTCGATGAACGTGGTCAGGGCGTTGAGGAGGGTGGTCTTGCCGGAGGCCGTTTCTCCGGATATGAAAACATTCATGCCGTCCTCGATGATGAGCGACATGTAGGCCGCCATCATCCAGTTCAGTGAGCCCCACTTGACCAGCTGGATGATGCTGATCGCCTCTTCAGCGAACTTACGAATGCTGAAGTTGCTGCCGCGTACAGATACGTCCCGGCCGTAGACGAAGTTGATACGCGAGCCGTCCGGCAGCGAGGCGTCAACGACCGGTTGCCTGAAGGTCACGGGCTTCTTGGCGCGTTCCGAAAGTCTCAGGACGTAATCGTCCAGCTCATCGTTCTCTTTGAAGCCAAACGAGCAGCGCAGGCTTTTGAAGATCTTGTGCTCAATGAAGAACGAACCAAGTCCGCTGCAGCTGATGTCCTCGATGTATTCATCGAAAATCAACGGCTGGAGGATTCCGATCCCGACCTTTTCCTTGACCAGGCTGTACTTGAGGCCCTTCAGGTCTTCATCGGTCAGCGCCCACTTCACGTTGAGGTTTCCCTTGCCGCCGGACTTGCCCCGCTTGAAGAGTCTCGACAGGAAGGGAATCCCGCCTGAGCCGGCGTTATTCGTCGTCTCCCCGGAATCGTCTTCGCTGGAGGACGACACGCCGAAGATCCTGTCGATCGACATCCGCAAGACCCGTACCAGGTCCTCGTCAGTCTTGGCCGCGTCAAACTCGTCCGTGAAGTCGAGGAGCGATTCCTCGACCTCCGAAAGGATGGCTCTGATCTCAGGGTGATCAAGGTCCGGCTCTATGCCGATGTACCAGTCCCTGACCTTGTCCGGGTCATCCAGGACGTGGACAAAGATCCCCTCCCGCGCCGGGTAGATCAGGTTCTTCGACTTGAGTTTTCCGGCGTCGCGCGTCAGTTTGGTCATGTACTGCGGGATGCCGATATCGCCGACCGGGAGCATGTTGAGGTACTGAAGCAGGTGAGGGTGCTCGCGGGAAGCTTCCTGCAGGTCAGGCGGCAGGCTTTTGAAGAACGGGGAAGAGAAGGGATCCTTGGAGGATCCTTCTTCAACGATCTTTGGCTGGAACGGGAACGCTATGTGGGTCAACTACTAGCCCTGTCTAAGCGGAGGCTTTGGAGATCGGTATGATCCGCATGCCGAGGTTGGGCTCGACATCGAAGGTGATGATGTTTCCTGTGGTCTTGGAGGCGCCGCGGATCTTTGACACTTCCAGGATCTTGACGAGCTTGTCTCCGACTTCCTCCACTCGCAACGAGAGGTGCGCGTCACACATGGACCGGAGCCGGGCCAGGGTGGAGTTGTCGAACGCGTAGGAGTTCGAGATATTAATGATGGTTTTGCCGTAGTCGGAGCAGATCTCGCGGCAGTCTTCGAAGTAGGCGACCGCCTCGTCCGAGACGCCGTGCGATACGAACGTGGTCAACGAGTCGACGACCATCATGTCTGCGCCGGTGTCTTTCCTCATGGAGATCACCAGGAGTTCGAGCACCTCTGCAGCGCTCAGCCCGGAGCGGCCGGAGCTAACCTCGACGATGCGCAGCCGTCCGAGGAGCACAAAGTCCAGGACGTCCAGTGCGAGCGAGGCCATCTGGCGGATGAAGCTCTTGACGGTGTTCTCCGTCGTGTAGAGGACGACGGAGGCGCCGTCATGGAGGGAGCCCCAGATCATCTGCTGGGCGACGACCGACTTGCCGGAGTCAGACTGCCCTTCCAGAAGTGTCAACGAGCCCGCCGGGATGCCCCCGCCGAGCTTTTTGTCGATCTCCGAGCTGCCGGTGGAGATCACTTTGAGCCGGGATCCGACTCCGTTCATCACCATTTTTCGTTGGCCCCTGCTTGATGCGTCGGCGCCCGGCGGATTCACCCCCGGGTCACCGGTTCCGGTTCAGGTCTTGCTGGCTCTTCCCCGGTTGGAGAAGCGGCCTCAGTTGGAGAAATTGGCCGAGAGCGTCACACCGTTCTGGACGGCGATGGTTATCAGGTTGTCTGTATCGGTCCCGATGGCCGGTGTCACCTTTGCCGTGACCACGATCTCTTCCCCGAAATCGACGATGCCGGTGTTGAACACCTCGGCGTCGTTTAGCGATGCATCCATGTAGATTCCTCCACTGGTCCACTCACCGTTCGCCGGGGTCGCCGATTCGGTGTATGTCAGCCGTTGCAACTGGAGTCCCTGATTGCCTGCCGCCTCGTGATAGGTGACGATCAGGTCCCACTCGTCCAGGGCTCGAAGCGGTGTCTGGCCGGTGTTGGCGACGGTGAAGTTGATGGTGGTTCCGGCGTCCTGAACAGTGACGCCCTTGGAGGTCAGTTCCGTGCGAGCTATCTCGCCGGTTCGTGCGCGCATGACCTTCGCAGATGCCGCAAGCTTGTCCTGTGGTCCTAGTGAACTGCGAGTGAAGGCCTGTACGACAGTGAGGATCACCGCCACCATGATGAGAGAGACGAGCAGATTGGCCACTGGCGATTACGCGCCTCTCTGAGCGTCGGCGTCCACGCAACGTCGTACTGCGCATTTCCGATTGCGCTCAGGCATCGAAGAAGACCGATGCTGAAATACCGTCTTCGGGTGTCACCACCGCCCATCCACGGGTTCCGGAAAGCGCGCCGTCGCCAAGCCGCACACGGAGAACCAGGTACTCCCCGGGGTTGACCACGGACGGCTCTATAAGCTCCGGGGAGCTTCGTCCGGCATCCATGTAGAGGCCTTCAACCGACCACGTGCCGTCGGCAAGCGTCTCGGCGTAGTACAGGCTGGTCAAAACGATGTCCCCGGACCCGTTGGTGTAGTTGACGTTTACGTTCCAATCCTTGAACTGTGAGTAGGACAGCTCTCCCTCGTTCAGAATCGTGATGTCTACGTTGGTGGCGCCGGCGTCGTGCGTGACCACAGCGTCGATGATCGAGAGCAATCCGAGCGCGGCCTCCGCTGCGGCCCTCTGGGTCGCAGATTGCGTCTCGGCGGAGTCGCTGGTGAGCTTCAAGGCGCCGTTGAGCACGGAGATAATTACTGCGATCATCAGGGCGAACGAAAGGACTGACGTTACGGCGGTGGCCAACTGGTCCTCCCTCTGGACGCCCCGGATCGACGCGTTAAATGCTGAAGAATTTCTCCGTCGCCACGCCGTTAGACGTGATGACTTTGACGAAGTAGCTGCCGGCCGGCTTGATACACGACGGGCAGCCGTCGTCGAAGGTGACCGTGACCTTGATTGTGGTTGACTCCGACCATTCGGTGCCGTTCTCGAGGGTGAAGTCCCAGCTCGGGTAAGCGCCGCCGGCGTCGGAAGAGTGGGGAATCCTGGCGATATCGCCGGGCTGGCCGAAGAACACGTCGGTCTCGGCGATGAGATCCACCGTGCGGTCTCCGACGTTCTTGACCCAGACGAAAAAGTCGAACTTGGAGTTCGAGTTGGTATCGACCCAGCTCGGGCTGGAGGTCGCGGTCAGTTCACCGACGGCGTGGATCACGGAGATGTCCGTCTTGATCCGTTCGTCGACGGTGTTGCTGGCCGTCGTGACTGCGTTTGCGCTGCGGGAAACCGCGGGCAAGATCGCGTTCATGATGGCGATCGCCGAGATCACCCCGGCGATCGTCAGCAGCATTGTTGTGATCGCCTTATCTATCGGATTGCTCCAGGAAAGCCCACCGGCCCGGAGAGGGCCGAGCGGGAAGAGACGTCCGGGCCGGCCGCCGCCGTTTTACGACCAGGGCCGGTCCTAACGCGCTAATACAATTGCGGGGCCGTCTTGCCCCGGTCGGGGCCTAGTGCGGGACGAGGGCGCCGAGGCCGGCGAGCGGGTCACCGGGGTCCTCGAACAGCATCGCCAGAAGACGACTGTTGGACGATCCCTCGACGTCCAGCACGGCCTCCATCTGGATCATCATCGCCACGAGATCACGCAGCGGGACGCGCTCGTCAGGGTCCTCGTGGGTCAGCGCGCAAAGACGCTGGATCATCTCTTTGGTCGGCCCGGAGATCCGGCCTGTCATCTGCCAGACATCCAGCAGCGCATCTACGCGCCGTTGTCCCAGACGCTGGACGGCCTGATCGACCCAGCGCACGACACCGACCAGTGTGACCAGATCCATTTTCGCAAGGGAGGCGTCCACGGCCACGGAGGCAGGAGGCCCGATCGCGGGCGCATCCGCCGGTGAAGTTTGTTCCTCCGCCGGCTTCGCTGCCGATTCCACTGATTCTTCCCACGCGTCCTCGGGGGGATCCAGCGCAGGGCCAGCGTCCAGTGGAGCGTCCGGCAAAGGACCGGGGTCCGCGGTAGCGTTCGGCGCGGGGCCTGCGTCTCCGTGCTCGTAACCGGCGTCGGCCGTTTCGGGGAGGGGGCCCTGGTCGGCATAAGCTTCCGGGCCGTCGTATGGCGCGTCGGCGAGCACCGGTCCCGGCTGCGTCTGTTCCGTGCTGTCGAAGGGCGCGTTCTCCATGTCGAACCCGCCGTCCATGCCTGCGCCCGGGTCCATGCCGGGCATGTCGGCCATACCGGGGTCGCCGCCCATGTCCATGCCGGGCATGTCGCCCAAGTCGCCGCCACCCATATCCAGCGCCGGCATGTCGGCCACACCGCCACCCATGTCCAGCGCCGGCATGTCGGCCATACCACCACCCATGTCCAGCGCCGGCATAACGCCACCGCCGCCGAGGTCAGGCAGCGGTGCGGCACCGGTTTCTGTGGCCGGGAGCGCGGTGACGCCACCCGTGGTTGCGGCAGCCGGCGCAGGCTCTGTTTTGTCCTCGGCCGGCCGGTCTCCTCGTGGGATAGCGGAACCGTTTTCCACCAGGTCCAGGATGTGCTCCCGGACGTCCAGCAGAGTTTGCTGAACCTGGTTCTTGAGGAGATTCAACTCCTCTTCCGCCACTCTGACCCGTGCTTCTACATCATCTGCCACGGTGCCCTCGTCTTTATGGACTCCGGCTCATCGCCCGATGGCCCTGTTGCCGCCGGATAATGAACCGTCTTGTTGCTGAAACGCCGGAACTGACAGCCTGAGGCCGGTGGCCTCGAACGGTCCCCCATCAGTTCAAGAACAGATGGGAATTACCTGGCCGGCCAGATCTAATGTTTTTTTGCTGCGAACGGGTTGGTGAGGTCAAGGAGGTGCTCTCGTATGTCCAGCAGGGTCTGCTGGATCTGGTTCTTCACCAACACGAGCTCTTCTTCCAGGACTCGTACTCTTGCTTCGGTGTCGTCTGCCAAATCGACCTCTCGGTGCCTATAGCGGTCGTCGCGGGCTCGCGATGCGAGCGCCCGTGATCACCTCAAGTCGAGGATCGGCGACATCTCGTCCGGCACGACCCTGGAGATTTGCAGCACGTGTCCAGGCTGCGATTCGACTTCGATCGTGAATTCATCCCCGACGCCCAGGGGGGCCAGGGGACCGGTCCCGTCGCCACGTGGGACGACGGCTCCGGGAGTGTCAATATCAAGACGGTTGTCGCGATCGAGGAGCCATACCGAGAATTGGGCCTTTTCGTCCGGTTCCAGGATCATGTCCCCGTCGGAAAAACCGAGGAAGTTCACGGTCCAAGGCACGTTTTCGACGATCACGTCACCTGACCGGTAACGTACCGAAATGGCCGAGGTCCCCGCGGCGGCGTCCGGGTCGATCCCGGCCCCGTCCACGCGGTGGTTGCCGGCCAGGTCGACCGGTTCCGCGCCGGGCGCGCCGGCGATCACGAACCCTATCTTGTAAACGGCCGTGTCCCCGTTCTGGAGCGCGCCGGTGAACCCGACGACCCCGCCGCGCGGCTCGAGACCGCTTGCGGCCTCTTGCAGATCGGCGTATACGGTGTCGTCAGCGCCACCGAGGGTCGTTGTGTAAAGCGTCGCGGCCATTGTGGCGACGACTGCGGCGCCGGCGGCGATTACGATCGCGGTCTCGGTGCCGGTTATGCCGCGCTGGGCGAACATATGCCGGCGCCCGATCAAGCGGCCGAGGAATCGAATCATCCTTATGTCTCCCGATTAGCCGTGATTACCCTGCGCCTCTCGTATGTCTCGCGCTCGCGAAACTGACGACGGATCGCTCCGGCTGTTGATCACACGCTATGGGCGGAGGTCCGGCGCGGACACCGGGAGCACTCCAATACTCGCCATCGTGATATCCGCAGTCTCGATGCCGACGCGTTGCCTCCCGGTGTCGTGGGTGCAGGCCCACACGAACCCGGTGAGGTCAGCGCGTAGGGGCAGACCACGCGCGGAATCGCGTAACCGCCCGACTGTTCCAGCACGCACGCGACTGACACGATTGGCTCAGTGCAATGAGCTGCTCGGTTCACGGAACGTTCAAATGAGCGATCCCGCGAACGGGCCCGGCCTCCAGAGCGAGGCCGGAGAGCGGCAAGGCCCCGGTTGGCGGACCAGGGCCGCAGAGAGGGGATCAGCGAAACATGAAAAGCCACACGCAGAAGACATCTGTCATCATCGCCGACGATCACGAGCTGCTCAGAGAGAGTCTGACCCTGATCCTGGGGCGGGAGCCGTCGATCGATATCGTTGGCGCGGTATCGGACGGCCACGCGCTTGTGAAAGCCGTGGCGACCCTGCGACCAGCCGTCGTGATAATGGACCTGGCCCTTCCCCGGATAAATGGCATCGAGGCGTCGCGGCAGATCCGTGAAGCGGTCCCGGGCACGGGCGTGATCATTCTTTCAGCGCACGACCGCGCAGAGTACATGAAGGAGTTCCTCAAGGAGGACTCCGCCGGTAAGGCGTACCTGCTGAAAGAGTCGCTCAACTCAACCCGAGACCTTGTGCGCACCATCCAGGACGTGGCCGTCGGCAGGACGGTGCTGGACCCCGTAATGGTCTCGAAGCTCACCTCATCTCCAAACGTGCAGATCAACTCGTCGCTGAAGGGGCTCACCAGCCGTGAGCTCCAGGTCCTGTCGCACATGGCGCAGGCCAACAGCAACCGGTCTATCGCGGAGGCTCTCTACATCCAGCCGCGGACGGTGGAGCACCACATCAGCAGCATCCTCGCCAAGCTGGGCTTCAATGCCAACGGCGAACTCCACGGCCGCGTGCACGCGGTTTTGACCTACCTGGACGCCACCGGCCAGTTGCCGCTCCAGCACCATGAGCCGGCCTCCCAGGTTGACGCGCACGCGCTCGCCGCGTAACGGCCTGACTCCTCTCGGGGCCAACGGGGGGCCAGGCTGGCTCCGTGAGGCCATCGAAATCGCCGGCCGGCATCCCCGGCCGGCGGTTTTCGCGCTCGGCGGACGCGGATTTCACCGGCAACCTTCCTGAAATTTGCCGGGCCTTGCCCCCGGCGAGGTCCACGATGTCATAGTCAGGGTCCGCAGCGGGCGCAGAAATCCGGCCGGGGCTTTGCCCGGCCGGAGAGTTTCGACGATTCCCGTGGATCCGGGGCCTCCCGGGCGTCTCATGGGGCTGGAACGGACCTAGAATATCGGAATGATTTCGCTGTCCTTCCATCGCTCACGCCTGCTTTTCGCGTCGGCCATCTCCCTGTTAGCTGTGCTTTTCGGCGCCGGTTCTGACGGCGCCGCGGCACATGGCAACGGCACGGAGATATTCCGGCAGACGGACGGGCCGTTCGTGATCGCGGTACGGATCCTGCCGCTGCAACCGCTCGTGGGGCAGCTCCACTTGACGGTCACCGTAGACCTTTTAGAGACCGGGGAGCCAGTTGAGGACGCCCGCGTGCGCGTGACCGGCCGTTTGCGCGACGGCGATGCCGAGGCGCAGTTCAGCCCCGGCCTCAACCTCCCGACCGAGCGCAGGTATTACGACGCCAATTTCGAGGTCGAGGACGACGGGCTCTGGGATTTCGAGGTTGAGGTGACCACCGACGCGGGCCAGGGCGTCGTGGTGGCGCCGGTTTTGGTCGCCCGGCGAATCCGGGGCGAAACTCTCGGAATCCCCGGGACGATGATTTTCATCCTGGTCACCGCCGCCCTGTTCGGCGGCGGCGCATGGATCACCTACACGGCCCGGAAAAAGCAACGCATTCGCCGTGAACGCGCTGCACGCGCAAGGGTGGCTTAGGCGGAAGGCGGAGAGGGCGCGCATCACCGCCTCCACGCCGGGCAGGCGCGCCTCGGGCCCGGTTACACCCGGTTATACGAGTAACCGGCGGCGCAAGAGATGGGTGGCGATCGGGTAGAACACGAGCGACGCGACGACCAGGTACAGCAAGGACCAGAGCAGACCCAGGTGGAGATCGCCCGTCGCCAGGGCGCGCGCTATCCGGACCGGGTGAGTGAGCGGCAGCGCCCATGCGAACGGCTGTGCCCAGCCCGGAAGTGTGCCGATCGGGAAGAAGGTGCCGCTGAAGAAGAACAGTGGCGTGCCGACCATCGTGAATACCAGGGTCAGCATGTGGGTCGTGGGAGCTATCGCAGCAGCGATCAATCCGAACCCGCCAAACATGAAGCCGGTTAGCACCCCAATGGCCAGGATGCCAATGGCCCACGGTGATTCGACAAGGCCTGCGGCCGTCGCAAACGCGAGCACCGCCGCCGTGGTCATGAGGGCTCGCGTGGCGCCCCATGTGATCTCGCCCAACGCCAGTTCGCGCATGGACACCGGTGCGGCGAGGATGCTGTCGTAAATGCGGTTGGTCTGAAGCCGGCGGAACGCGCCCCATGAGCACTCAAACAGGGCGTGCCACATGGCGTTGCCGACGATGATTCCCGGCGCGACGAATACGGCGTACTTGACTCCACCGTCGCCGAGTTCCACTTCCCCGACGAGCTTGCCGATCCCGAACGCCACGGCCGCCAGGATGAAGACGGGCTCCAGCAAGATGCCCGTCATCTCGATCATCCAGCCGCCCTTAAATGCCGTGTAATGGCGCAGCCAGACCCCGGCGACGCCGCGAAATCGAAAGTCGATCCTTCCGGCCTCACGCCGCACCGCAAGAGATTCATTCATCTCGTAATCCCCTCCCGGTCAGTGTCAGGAACACGTCCTCCAGGTTGGCGGCTCGGTACGAGACCCGGGCGCCGGAGATGTTCGACAGGTCAGCCCGTTGTCCGTTGGACCCGCGTACCACGAATATGGCGCCTATCTCGCTCATATCGTGGCCAGCCTCGATCAACTGGCGCTGCACGTTGTCGCGTTGGCCGTCGTCCGGCCGTACCTGCGCGACCTCTGCACCGGCGCGGGCCCGGATCAATTCGTCGGGGGACCCCGCGCCGAGCACGCGTCCCTCGTCCATGATGATGAGCCGGTCGCAGAGGATCGCCGCCTCTTCCATGTAGTGGGTGGACATCACGACCGTGACGCCGGACTTCTTCAGGACTGCGAGTTGCTCCCACACACGGTTTCGGCTGGCGGGATCGAGGCCGGTCGTGGGCTCATCGAGGATGACCAGGCGCGGGCGCGACACGAACGCGCGAGCGATCGAGAGCCGCCGGCGCATGCCGCCCGACAGGTCGTCAACGGAGTCCCCGCCACGCGTCTTGAGGTCAAAAAATTCCAGCACCTCGTCAGCGCGGCGTCCCGCTGTCTCACGATTGAGCCCGAAGTAGAAGCCGTACACCGTCAGGTTGTCACGGACGCTGATGTCCGGGTCGAGGCCGTCGTGCTGCGATACGACGCCGATCACGTCCCTGACCGAACGCGGGTTGGCGGTGGCGTCGATGCCGTCGATCTCGAGCTCACCGGCGGTCACGGGAGAGAGTCCGCTCATCATCCGAAGTGTGCTGGTCTTGCCGGCGCCGTTCGGTCCGAGCATGCCGAAAGTCTCTCCGCGGCGGACCTCGAACGAGATCCCGTCCACGGCTGTTATGCCGCCAAACTTCTTGACGAGTCCGGCGGCGCGCACCATCGGGTGATTATCGGCAGTCTGATCAGCGGTCACGGCACATCGCAATGGCGCGCCGGCGCGGCGCGCGTGCAGGATTTTGGCGTAAGGAAAGATGGTATCCGAACGATGCCGTCACCGGGTACCGTGTGGTGATATTTTCAACGCCGCTCCGAACGGCTCTTGACCTTGTGTTGAAACGGATGCTAGGTTGGCCCAATTCCACCCCAACTTCGGGGTGCCCGGACACGACCATGCAGGGGGTGTCGCGATGGCTGAGTCAACTGGCCAGGTTTACGATTTCCAGGAAGGAACGCCTTCGCCGGGCGACCGCGCGCCGGCGACCGAAGCGGCGCCGTTCATCGCCGTTGTCGAGCAACTGAGGACGCGCGTGCGCAGCGCCAAGCTCAAGGACCACACGGAAGTCCTGGATGACCTCCAGGCGTGGATCGACCGCGCATTACGCGGCGAGATGAACGTTGCGCGCGACGGTGAGGAGATCTCGAACACACTGAGAACGAATGTGGACGAGATGATCGCCTCCCGGACGGTGCTGCGCAGGGTCGCATCGCCGCTCGCCGGGTTGGGGATCCTGTACCTGGCGCTCGCCGGCCTTACGATCTGGACGGTCGCGGCGGACATCCTGTTCCTCGGCGCTTCGCTGACCGTCCCGATGGCGGCGATCGTCATGGGCGTCATTGGCAGCTCGTTCATCGTCCTGATCCGGACGGTCACGTTCCAGTACCAGCAAACGGAACGCGGCGCGCTCCTGTTCACCGGGCTCGCAAGGCCGCTGGTGGGCGGTGTGCTCGCGCTGGGCATCTTCGCCCTGTTCGGCTCCGGGATCATCTCGTTGCCGATCGTGTCCGACCAGGAGACCAGCACGTTCATCGACTTCCTGGCCTTCCCGGGCAGCGGGCCGGGCCTGGTCGTCGGTCAACTCGCGTTGTTCTCGTTCGCTTTCCTCGCAGGTCTGCTGGAGGGCTTCATCGTCCCTTCCGCCGGACGCGCCGCGGGACGCATGTTCGGCCGGGGCGGCTAGGGGGCGCCAATCACGTGATCCCCGGTCCCGCCGAAACTGCTGGGGCTGCTGGGGATTCCTGATAAAGACGAAGGGGCCGGTCGAACGACC
>JACZRO010000186.1 GCA_022574675.1 Chloroflexota bacterium | reverse complement strand
AACGATTACCGCTGGCGGTCCACCGACCCGGCAAAGGAGCAGCTCGGGTACCGTCCGACAGGCCGCGCCGAGGACTGGAAGCTGGGCGACGGGATGTATGTAGCGGGGTAGGCGGGGCGGCTCGGTCGCTGCGGTCCGGGATGATTGGAGCGATGGCGTATTGACCGCTTCCGGGCGGTCCCCCTCACCCCAACCCTCTCGATGAGTGGGGTGCGCGAAGGGGGTCTTGGTGAGGACTGGCCAGTTGGGCCTCGACCTGCACGATGCCACGGACGTCGGCACGGTCCGGGTGCATCACCACCCGCCCGTGTAGATGGTCCAGCAACGAACCGAGCGCCGCCGGAATGTCGGCGTCCTCCACATCCGCAAGGGGGTAGTCCATCCCAGCCCTGAACTCGGCGAGCTCATCGCTCTCCGCCACGCCCGGGTGGATGGAGAATCGGCCAACTGGAATGTCGAGCTCCGTTCGCACCCCGAGTGTCCGCAGCAGGTCTTCCGCCCCCAACAGCATTGTGCGAGCCGTCTCGAGCTCGGCGAGCTGGTCGGATCCGATGGCATCTAATTGTTCTCGGAACCCCTCGCTTCTCTCCATCAGGTCTTCACGTCGATCCATATAACGCTCACGGGTCATCTCCCCGAGCCGATACAGGTCGTTGATGCGCTCTCGCTCCCCGTCTAACTCGGCAATGGCGTCGCGGATCGGACCGCTCTCATTATCCAGCTCGGTCACCCGTCCTCGCAGCTCGTTTATCGTTACTTCAAGGGCCCGGGCGAGGCTCGCCGGGTCCCGGAGCGCTTCCCGGAGGGCGTGCCAGACCGACTGTTCAAGTATCTCTGCAGGTTGCCTCGGCATCTCGCACGGCGTGCCGCCCCTCATTACGTGGCGAGACCACCTGTAGCGGTTGACGCAGTAATACACCGGTCGTCCCTTACCCGGGCGCGGCGTTTCGCAGCGCCAGTTGCCCCCGCAGTGGCACCGGATCCGACCCTGGAGAGGCAGGCGATGACCCGGGGTGCGCTTCAGCCGGTGGTTGGACTTGCGCCGGGCCTGGACGCGGTCGAACTGTTCCTGGTCGATGATTGGAGGGCAGGGGATGCCCGTGGCGTGCTGCCCGGATGCAAACGCCCCGGTGGTCAGGATCCTTCCGACCGTAGAAGGCGACCAGATCGCACCACCGCGCGGTGCGGCGAATCGACCGGAGAGGCGCTGCTGGATCGCCTGATCCCCGAGCCTTTCGGCGTCCGCCAGGTCGTAAATGAACCGGACAACGCCGACCGTACCAGGATCGATCTCCAGGCGACCGTCGTCCGCCCTGCGGTATCCGAGCATCGGTTTGAAAGTCGCCTTCCCCTCATTCGTCTTCTGACGGCGCCCGTCCTGGGTGCGGGAGATGATCAGCCCCCGCTCAAGTTCGGCGACCGCTCCCATCATGTGGAGACCGAACCGGCCCATCGCCGTCGAAGTGTCGAAGTCGTCCCGTATGGAACGGAACCATGCGCCGCGTTCGGAGATGTCGTCGAGGATGATGAGCAGAAGTTTCAGCGACCTGGCCAAACGATCCAGGGCGCTGACAGCGACCATGTCACCCGGTCGCACCTCCAGCAAGATGCGCTTCAGGCCGGGGCGTTCGGCGTCAGCCCCGCTGACACCGTCGTCGCTGAAGAACTTGGGTGAAGGCCAACCTTTGCTCTTGGCGAGGTCCTCAAGTTGCCGCCTCTGGCTCGCGAGCGAACTGCCGCTTTCCGCTTGCTCCTGAGTCGAAACGCGGGTGTAGCCGAGTACCCGTGAGGGCCTCTCCTTCGCGCCTGCTATTCCACCTTGCGTTGACGCCATCGGCCACTCTCTCCTTGCGCTCGGTACCGGAAGCCAGGAAAAATCCTCTTGAGCCGCGAGCCCCTGTGATATCTGTTCGATAAGCATTCTATCACAAAGGGGGATGAGGATCGAAGACGCGTGTACCCGCTGATCGATCGTGGTGATCCCAGCGGTCAATTCAGGGCCTGGATTGCTACAGGAGCGGAACGGGCGTGCAGCGGAAAGGACCGTTCGGCTGAGCAGAATTTGACCGGATTCAGGCAGGTAGCGCTGGCGCTGGCCACCGGCAACACGATCACCGCGACGGCTAAAAGATCGGCGGCACCAGGCTCGGTTGGCATCAACCGCGAGCCAACCCAGAAGCCATGGCGGCACTGAGGCCGAATCTCACGTACGGTCCACTGACGGTGATGCGAAACGACGCACGGATTTCGGATCTCGGGCGGACAATTAAGCGCGTTAGAAGCCTCGCGAGGATCCGCGCGTGCAACGCACCCCCAATCGCCACAATGAGCCATTTCGTTTGATTTCACGATTGTTTGGACGGGGAGCTTGGCTGGTTCGCTCGAATCATTGGGACGCCCGTTAGAAGCTGGCGGCCTGAACTGTCTCACCAGTACGTTCTTCACAGACGGTCGTGGACATCCCGTGCGCCGATCCACGTGCTCGCATGGACGGGGAGATCGACCCTCCCCCGTCTCCACCAGACCGTATGCCGTCAGATCATTCAACTGGATGGGCCAGTCAATCAAGGTCTAACTCTTTGCGCGCCACGGGCCTTTCAGGGGTCCAGAGTGACCGGTTCCCGGACAGGCCGATTCTTCCGTCCAGTCAGCCTTCGCTGAGGAGCTGATTCGAACTGCCGGCGCACGAAATATCAGTCTCTGAATTAGCGCTTTCGGCCTTACTGGCGCTCGACCCATACGCGCGCGCAGACCACCCTGCAATCGTGACAGTCCGGCAAAAACCCCGATTTCACGATCAAAAACGGTCGCATAGAGTCATAACCACTTAAACGGCGGCATTCAGGCCAAAAGTGGTGTCTGAGCGTCTCCATCTGCATGGGAATCAGCATGTCGGCCGGACCGTGCGAGACCGGTACGACTGGCCGGTGGGATCAGGCTTTCCCGGCCCTGAGACACAAGAAAGACAGCGCCGCCTCACATGCGGGTCATTCAGGTATCAGTCCACTCGCCTGGATCAGCGCGCTCACCGTCCACGCGGCCGGCGTCTCGGCGGATTCGATCGACTTGATGTGACCGTTTCGTGGCCCGCCTGCGCCCAATTCGCGTTTTAGCACGATGTCATCCGAAGGAATATGGTCGATGTCTCCGGCACCATGGGACACGATTCACATTCCGTTGCTCGCCTGACACCCGCGAACGCGCCCACTTGACCGGCGTGTTGTGACCATCCCACCGATTCGATTACATGACGCCGCAAGGGAGGCGTGAATAAAGTCGTTCCTGGTCGAACCTCAATCGCGGGGTAAGGCGGCCGAGGAAATCCCTCAGGGGTGCGCGCTCTTTAGGCGGCTCAGATTCCACGCGAGCACCTGTCCGCCACCCGCTGAAAACATCGGGCGAGAAGTCGAACACGGCGCCGACCTGACCAACGCGGCACACATCGAGTCCGTCATTTCGCTGATGGATTGGCATGGCCCAGTCGTCGAGCGATAACGTACCTACCCCACATCACCGAGGGGGTCGAACACGTGCCGCCAGGCGTGACGCGTGGCGGGGTCTGCCATCTCATATTCATCGCCGCAGTACCTACAGACCCAGGACACGATCTCGTTGTCGCGGCCATAGGACGCCTTCTGGACGAACCGGCAGCCGAGGAATATGCCGAGATCGTCATGCGCTTCCCGGATGAAGCGCCGGATGCGCCAGTCCGCTTTGCGGACGGCCCGTGCGATCGGCTTGACCCCGATGCCCCGGGCCCGCGCCCAGAGCACGTAACGTTCCTGGCGTTTGTCGAGACGCATTTGACCAAAAGACCGGAGTTCGTCACGAATACTGCTGAACTCCTCCGCCAGGTACAGCGGTCGCGGCCTCCAGAATTCCAGGAACTGGTCGTCCTTCAAAGTTGCTCGACGGCGCCGCCTCGGACCGGCCGGTGTGAGTGGGGTCATCGCGAACGTGGCCTTCCATTTGGTGCGTGGATTGCGATCGTCCGGTTTCGCTTCAGTCTAAATCCGCCAGATAGGCGAAACTCCCGATTCCGTTCCGGCAAGATCACGGATCACTCCGGGGAGTCGGCCGATCGTTTCGCGGAGGCCAGGGTCGTGTTAGCCGCGGACCAATTAAG
>JACZRO010000042.1 GCA_022574675.1 Chloroflexota bacterium | reverse complement strand
GCCCTGAACTCCTACTGGGTCCTCGGGTCCGTTCCCGTGGCATTTCTCGCACTCCAATTTCTCGTGGTCACACGCGAGGAACGCTACCTGGAAACGGTGATCGGCCGCGAGTACGCCGAGTACCGGGAGCGCGTCCGCCGCTGGCTTTAGCGCGGACCCGGAAACGTAGCTACAGCCCGGCTAATTTTGCGTCAACGCCGCCGCGAGCCGCTCCGACTCCCGCTCCCGCAACGCCACGTTGATCCGCAGCCGCTCCAGGTGCTGCGCCAGCGTCAGCGCTCCCTGCGGCACCTTGTGTTCCTCGAAGAACGACAGCACCTCTTCGGCGAGTTCGGGTTTCGACAGGGCGCGCACCCCGGACAGCATGCGGACGATCGAGTTCGACGGGAACGCCTCGTTGATGGCGTCCCAGTTGTCCCGCACGAACGCCCAGGCCTGCGGCCCGTTCTCCCGGTTCGCCATGCACCCGGCAAGCAGGTACGGCGCGTCCTGCGTGCGGATCTCCCCGTTCAGCGTCATCGTGAGCGTTCGATCCATCTGCTCCCGGGTCGGGAAGCCCGTCAGCGACCTCAGGTATCGCTGCTCCTCCTGCGGGTCCAGCGGCGACTTGAAGCGCTGTACGAACGTGTCGTAATCCGAATCCGAGCCGCCGTTCGCCACGACGCCCGTCACCGCTGCGGCCACGTTTGCATCGATGCTTCGCGGGTCTTCCAGGTAACGGGCGTGCAGCGCATGGGCGCGTTCCCGCGCCGCGGCGTCGTTGCCCGTGATAGCGAGCGCCCGGATCAGCGTTCCGCGCAGTTCGAGGTCGCGCGTGGACTGGCCCTCGGCCGGCTCCCAGCCGAGCCGGTCGAGCGCCGGCCCGACGAGATCACGCGTGACGGCGCGCAGCGCGTCGCGCCCTTCACCGTCCAGAAGCCGGTCCAGTGAGGCCAGGCAACCGGTCAACTGCCCCCACACCTCGGCGTCAGTTTCGGCGGCAAAGCCGCGTACGAACGCCACGAAATCACTCGCCGCCGTATCACCCGAGACCACCGACGACCACGTGTCGTCGATCAGCCCGTAACGCTCGATCGCCGACAGGTCGCCCGACGCGGGGTCGAGGTCCTTGATTATCCGGGTCAGCAGCTCCGGGGAGTAACGCACCCGATAGAAGCCGTGCCCGCCTGCGTTCACGATCACCGAACTGATCGGCGCGTCCAGTTCAAGTTCGACGCTGCCGTCCTCCAGCAACACCCGCCGTGACTCGCCGTTGACTCGCAACATGACCGGTATGGACCATCGGCTGTCGGCGCCCTCCGGGTCGTCCTCGAACCGGAACCGTCGTTGGGACAGGCGCAACGTGGACGGACCGGACGCCTCTACGCTTACGGCAGGGAAGCCGCCCTGGTAGATCCATGAGTCCATGATCCGGCGCGCCGGCTCTCCCGTGACCTCTTCAATGGCGTCCCAGAGGTCGTTCGTCTCCGTGTTGCCGTAGCTGTGCTTCGACAGGTAGTGTCGGATGCCGTCGCGGTACGGCGTCTCGCCGAGATACTGCTGGAGCATCCGCAGCACCGATCCGCCCTTTTCGTAAGTCAGAAGGTCGAACATGCCTTCGGCGTCTGAAGGGGAGTTGACCTCGATCTCGATCGGCCGCGTCTTTTCCAGTGCGTCGACGTCGAAAGCCATCGAGCGTTCGAGGCTGAACTGCACCCAGCGTTCCCACTCCGGCCGGAACGCGTCGGTGGACAGCGTCGCCATGAAGGTTGCGAACGCCTCGTTCAGCCAGATCCCGTTCCACCATCGCATCGTGACCAGGTCGCCGAACCACATGTGGGCGATCTCGTGGGCGATCACGTCCGCGACGCGCGTCAGCTCGGGCTGGGTGGCGCGATCTCTGTCCAGCAACAGCAGGACCTCGCGGTACGTGATGCATCCCATGTTCTCCATGGCGCCGAACGCGAAGTCCGGTACGGCCACCATGTCCAGCTTGTCTCCCGGGTAGGGAATGCCGTAGTAGTCCTCGAAGAAAGACAGGGCGAACTCCCCGGCCTCCAGGGAGAAATCGGTCAGGTGGCCCTTGCCGCGCGGGTAGATGATCCGGAGCGGGGTGCCGTTGACGTCAACCGGGTCCGTCGCCTCGAACGGGCCGACGATGAACGCGACCAGGTAGGTCGACATTTGCATCGTGTCGGCGAAGCGCACCGTCCGCTTGCCGTCCGCGACCTCGTTGGATATTTCCGCCGCATTGGACACGGCGAACTGGTCCTCGGGCACGATCAGCGTGATGCCGTAAACCGCCTTGAACTCCGGCTCGTCCCAGCACGGGAAGGCGCGGCGGGCGTCTGTCGACTCCATCTGCGTGGTGGCGATGGTGTGCTCCACCCCGGCGTCGTCCTTAAACGTAGACCGGTAGAAGCCGTGGAGCTGATCGTTGAGGATGCCCCGGAAACGGGTGTGGAGTACGTAATCGCCCGGGGTCAGGGACGAAGCGAGTGACAACGTCGCGCGCTGAAGATCTTCGTCGTACTCGATCCCGGAGACGTCCGTGCGTGCGCCGTCAGGCGACGCGATCCAGGCTTCGTCAATCTCCAGCTCGATGGTGTTTAGAACGATCGCGTCTATGGTTCCTCCGACCGCGATCTCTACCGCCTCCGTGCCCGCGAACGTGAACTTCACGAGGTCGGGCTCAAGCGTCAACTCGTAGCGCGACGGGGTGACGGTCTTTGGAAGTCGGTATCTGGACTGAGTGGTTTCTGGCATCAACGCTCCCCGCGCGGGATTGGGTAAGGATTGCCCAAAAAGAATTGTGAGGAAACGAGGCTACCAGCGATTCCGCCAACTGCGCTATGAACAGGACGCGTCACAGCCGTGAGGGATCGAATGCGCAGGCAGCCCCAGGTCGATCAGTGAGCCGCCGCCGTCCGATTCTCGACTTTTACCGGCGTGTACGCCGCCTACTCCCCGCCGCCTGCGGTTTCCGGCCGGGTGACCGGGCGCGGAGCCTCTCTGGCGGCGTCCGGCGCCGGATGCTCGCGCCGGCGCAACGGGATTTCCTTCAAGAACAGCACGACCACGAGTGCGGCCACGCCCATAAAAAACGCCACCGTGAACACGTCGGACAGGGCTGAGGCCAGGGCCGCCTCCATCCCATTGATCACCCGATCGGCAAACGCCGGGTCCGAGCTCGCGGTGATTTCGTCGCGCAATACGGACAGGGAATTCGGGTCGAGCAGGGCGCTCGGGTTGTCGGAGATGTTCGATATCCGCTCGACGGACAACACCGAGTCCGTGCCCTCCGGGAGCGCAGAGCCAAGCCCATCGCGGAACCGTTTGACCATATACGAGCCCATGATCGCCAGTCCCAGGCTGCCGCCGACGGACCTGAAAAATTGTGTCGAGGATGTGGCCACGCCCAGGGACCGGAACGGCACCGCATTTTGAACGGCGATCGTGAACAACGGGAAGGTGGTTCCGAGGCCGAAGCCCATCGTGATAGCCCCGGTTAACGCAAACGAGTAGTTCGCATGATCGGACACCTGGGTCAGGACACCCATGCCGAACAGCATGATCCCAAGGCCGACGATTCCCTGCGTCCGGTAATGCCCGCCGGTGCGCGAAAGTACCTGTCCCGAGAGGGCAGCCCCCGCGACTACACCTAGCATCATCGGCGTCATGAAGCTGCCGCTTTCGGTCGGCGAAGCGCCGAGCACCCCCTGGAACAGCAGCGGGATAAACACCATCGCCCCGAACATCGCGAATCCGGTCAAGAAGATGATGACCAGCGAGATAGCGACGATACGGTTCTTGAAAATGCCAAAAGGCATGATCGGATCGCTCACCCGGAGCTCCGTGAAAACGAACGCGAGGCCCGCAACAACACTGATCGTCAATGCACCGATGACCTGAACCGAGTCCCACGCGTACTGCACGCCTCCCCATGACACCCCGACGAGCCCGGGCACGATGGTCATTACTAGCAATGTCGCGCCCGGGATATCGATCTTCCGCCCCCGTGCCGGCTTTCGGTCCGGAAACAGTTTCACGAACAGGAATATGACCGGAATTCCGAGCGGCAGGTTGACGAAGAAAATCCAGTGCCAGCTCAAGCTGTCTGTCAGGAATCCTCCGAGCGTCGGCCCGATCACCGACGATATGCCGAACACACCGGCAATCAAACCCGTGTATTTGGCGCGTTCGGCCGGCGGGAACATGTCGGCGATTGTCACGAAGGCCAACGCCATCATGACGCCCGCGCCTACGCCCTGAATGGCACGAAAGGCGATGAGCATATTCATGGTCCCGGCGGACCCCGCAAGGACCGAGCCCACCAGGAACACGACGAGTCCGGCGACGTATAACCATTTTCGCCCGTAAACGTCAGCCACTGCTCCGGCAAGCGGAATGACGGCCGTGGACGCCACGATGTACGACGTTGTCACCCACGTGAATCGGTCGAACCCCCCGAGGTCGGAGATGATCCGCGGAAGGGCCGTTCCGACGATTGTCTGGTCCATGGCAGACAGAAACATGGCGAGCGTCACGCCGGCCAGCGTCAGCTTGATCTGGCGCGGCGTCAGCCCGGTCTCAACCCAGCCGTCTTGAGCGGGTGTGGGGCCGGGCGCGTCGTGCCCCGGCCCCACACCCTCGGGGGCATCGTCTTGCCCGCGCCTGTCCGTCGTGTCTGAGACTGCCAAAGCTACCTGTCAATCCTCGATCGCAACATGGTCCGCGTTCGATCACGCCCCGGCCCGCCCGATCCGAAGCCGCAAGCCGTCATATCACGCTGTCATTTCAGATCACCAGTTTAGGCAACCCGGCGCTGCCTTTCGACGCAGGCCGCCGACGATGCCCGGGCGCGTCTATCTCTCCCGGGTCAAGAGCCGCTACCGTCGGCCGGGCCCTGCGCCGGGGCTGGCTCGACCGCCGCGACCCTCGCCGTTTCGCCAACCTGCTGCGATCTCCGCCGCGCCCCTCCCTGCCCGCTGAACGCCCGAAACCCGGGAGTCAGGGCCAGTACGGCCAGGCCGCCGACGACGCACACGACGCCGAAGGCCATCTGCGTGGACTGCACGCCGTAGGCGCCGGCCAGGAAGCCGCCCGCTGCGCCGCCGAACGCCATCATCGAACGGTCCAGCGAAACAAATGACAGAATCCGGCCCCGCATCTCGTCCGGCGCAACCTGCACCACCAGTGACCGGCTGAGTGACATAAAGGCCGTTTGCAGAGCGCCGATCACCAGCATCAACGCCATCGGTACGGCCACCCCGGCCGTGCCCGGAAGGTACGTGGTCGCCGTAAACATGATCAGCGCGACGCCAAACCCGGCAACCGCGAGCGGCAGGATCAATCCCAGCCTGGTCGGTTGCGAGTTGGCGATAAAAAGCGCCATTCCAAGCGCCCCCACGCCGGTAAGCGACATCATCAGGCCGAGGCCGCCGCGTCCAATGTCCAGTACCTCCAGGGCGAACAACGGCGCGAACACCTGCATGTAGGACATCCCGAACGCGAAGTAGACGAGAGAAATCAGCAGCACACCGCGGATCTCAGGCCGCTTGACCGCAAACCTGGCGCCTTCAGCCAGCCCCGCCGTCATCGCTCGCAGCCCGGTTGTGGCCGGGCGCACATGGTCGGCTACCCGCAACATGTGGATCGCCACCACGCCGGCCGCATATATGGCCGCTATCAAGATGAAGGTCCCGGTTAGCCCCACGTACGCCGCGAAAAATCCCGCGCCCGCTGCGCCAACGATGCGCATCACGTTCTGGGTCGAGCTAAGCATCGCCATGCCGTTGGTGATCAGGCGGCGTGGAAGGATGGTCGGCACCATCGAAAACCGGGCCGGCTGGTCGAACGCCTGGGTCGAGCCCCGGGCGATCACCCAGGCGTACACCATCCACAACTCAAGCCATCCGCCGACCAGCAACGCGGCGAACAGCACCGCGAGCAGGAACGAGCCCCATTTTGTCGCGATCAGGATCGAACGGCGGTCAAACCAGTCGACCACCACGCCCGCCCAGACGCCCAGCACGAGTGTCGGCAGCGTGCGGGCGGCCATCACGCCGCCCAGTTGTGCGGCGCTGTTGTCTGTCATCTCAAGGACCAGCAACGGCAGGGCGATCATCTGAGCCCACAGCGCCAGCGCGTGGCTTGTCTGCCCAAGCCAGATCAGGCGGAAGTCACGATAGTGCAGCGACTCGAACATCGCGTATCGGACCGGCCGGTTGAGGTCCGGTCCCGCGTTCGGTTCTTCAGTGCTGCCTGTCATCCGCGGGTCGGCTCCTCCTGCCATTCCTGCGCGCCGGGCAAGTCTACTATCGAGTCAACGCAACGTACCCACAGTTATGTTCAAAGCTACTCAACCACGCGCGCGCTTCCCCGGGCCGTCCCGTTCAGCCACCCGTGCTAATCTCCGCCATGCCAGCGCATCCGTGCATCGGCCGTTCCGCCGATACCCGGCAAAACGAGACAGGGGACCGCCAACCCGCTATGCCCAGCTTTAAAAACGCCAACCCGCCGATGGACCGTGCCACGCTCCGCGCCAACCTGGCGGCCATTCCGCGTGTTCGCATCGCCCACCTGCCGACCCCGCTCGAAGAACTCCATCGGTTGAGCGAAAAACTCGGGGGGCCGCGCATCCTGATCAAGCGGGATGACGCCACCGGCCTTGCGATGGGCGGAAACAAGGCGCGCCACTATGAGTTCGAGATTGCGCACCTGGTCGAGAACGGCTACGACGCCTACGTCAACATGATGGACTACCACTCCAACAACGCCCGTATGACGGCGGCGGCGTCCAACAAGTTCGGAATCAAGTACGTCTGCGTACTTCGATACGCCGCCGGGCGCGAGGTGCAGGGCAACCTGCTCATCGACAAGATCCTTGGCGCTGACCTCCACCTGCTCGACGAAGAACAGTCGGAGCAGGCGAAGGCGGAAGAGTACGCGCGCGACCTGGGCCGCGAGCTCGAGGCCGAGGGATACAAGCCATACGTGCGCGTCGACCACGAGTTCCCGACCATCGTCGGCACGCTCGCATATCTGCAAGGTGGCCTGGAGCTGCTGGGACAGCTTGAGGAGCTGGGCATCCACCAGGTGAGAATAATCGGCGTCGGCGGGCGTTCCACCGGCGGGCTGGCGTTGACGGCCAAAAACCTGGGGCTGGACTGGGACATCATCGGCGTGATGGTCAACTACGACATGCCGATCGAGTCGTACTTGTACGATGTCATCCCCGGCGCCGTCCGCGTGGCAAAGCTGGCCGTCGGTTTCGAGCCCGGCGATATGACCATCCTCGACCAGTACATCGGCGAGGGCTACGGAATACCGACCAGCGAGGTCCTCGACGCCATTCACCTGATGGCCAAGACCGAGGCGATTCTGATCGACCCGAACTACACGGGCACGGTCATGGCGGCGTTGGTGGACCAGATCAAGCAGGGCAACTTCACCTCGGACGACACCGTCGTGATCCTGCATACCGGCGGGTTGCCGGCCCTGTTCACCTTCGCGGACGAACTCTGGCAGCACGAGTACGCCGGGGTATAGGACGCTCCCCGGCGCGCCACACGGCCGTTGACGTTCAAGCCGGACAAATTCCCACAGCCCTGGTTCCGTTCGCTATTGGTCACTTGACCTGTTTTCTTTCCATAACGTAGAGACTGGACGTTTGACCCTGCCCGCCGGACCGCGCTACATATGGGGTTAAATTCCGGGTGAAGGCTAGGGAGAGTCGAACTCGGCGATGACCGCGAATCAAGCGACCAAAATCATGTGTTGATGATCAGGTTGCTCGGTTGATAAGTGGTCGGAACCGGTCCCGAGAAACGAGTGGCCTGTCAGGTCATGAGTGCCGGCTGTCGATCTCAATGTTTCTGCCGGAACCAGCGCTGCCGTAAGACATACCCGCTGTCGGAGACTCCAACATCAACAGGTGGATTTATCGGTCTCCTCGCGAAATTCTCATGGCCTCTTATGGGGGAGCTTCGATTTCCCCCTGATACAAATGCCGCCGTCGAAAAGCATCTGCACTTCCTTTCTGCCCCGGTCGTAGACGGGTTGGCTTGAAGCCTGATAAGTTAGGGCGCATTACGTGGCGACGTCGTCTAGATTCTCGGCGTCTGCAGACAACGGTTGGCAAGGATTAGCCCAGAATATGAAGCTCAACACAGCGATCTTCCCGCTATTGATCGCCATGGCAGCGTTCGGGCTCGTGGTCGCGTGTGGCGGCGATGACGACGCGCCAGATGTCGCGACTGCGGGACCGGCCGCTACGGCTCAACCGATAGCCACTGAGGCGCCGCCGGAAGTCAGGACGATCAAGATCGGCCTGCTGAGCCCGGAGACGGGCCCGATAGCGCAGTTCGCGCCCGGGTTCGCTGATGCGGCACAGATAGCCCTTTCCGAGATCAACGCCGAATACCCCGGCTTCAGGTTCGAGTTGATCATCGTGGACACGGGTTGTGATGCGACGCAGGCGGCGACAGCGACCCAGTCGCTCGTCGACGCCGGTGTCACCGCCATCGTCGGCGCGGCGTGCTCGGGTGCGACGCTCGCCGCTATCGCGGTTGCCGCCCCGGCGGGAATCCCGATGCTGTCATACGCCAGCACTTCGCCCGCGATCACTACCGCCGATGACGATGGTCGCCTGTTCCGCATCGTTCCAAGCGATGCCCAGCAGGCTGTCGCTCTCACCGACGTGGTTTCTGCCGCCGGAGTCAGCAACCCGGCTGTTCTGGCGATGACCAACGACTACGGTGCGGGCCTGGGCGACAACTTCGCATCCGCGTGGTCAGGGAGCCTGTGCACTCAGGTCGGGTACGACCCGACAGAAGGTTCATACGACGCCTCGACGCTGGCGCAGGCCGTCGTCGATGGTGGCTGTGACTCGGTCGTCCTGATGTCGTACAGCACCGACGGTGCGGCGATCGTTGAGGCGCTTCTGGGGCAGGGCTTCACGGGCAGCATCTTTGGCGGTGACGGCATTGCCGACTCTGCCTTCCAGAACGAATTCACCGACGTATCGGTACTTAACAACGTGATCGCGACCAGGCCTCGCCAGGGAGAAGACTCCAGCGTTAAAGCTAACTTTGAGAGCGCTTACGCCGCTGCTGGAGGCGCTGAGGGAGCGATCTACACGCACGAGACTTACGATGCGATCAAGTTCCTGGCTGCGGCCATCGTTTCTGACCCTGATGGTGACCTTGTAGCAGCTATCAACAAGACAGGTCAGAGTTACGTTGGCGCCAGTGGGACCCACACCTTCGACTCAGCGGGTGATGTTCTCGGCACCGGGTACTCGGTCTGTCAGTTCGCGGTGACAGGCTCGAGCGTCGACTTCTCATGTCCGCGGATCTGGACCGCCGACGCTGGTCTGAGCAGCGAGTAACGATTCGGAGCAAGTAGTTCGCTTAGAGGATAGGCCCGCAGCGGTTGAACGACCGCTGCGGGCCTACTCATTTAGAAGATAGTGACGAATATTCAACCCGGCAGAATATTGAGCGTGACTGGACAAGCGCACCCTTGAACGAAATGCGACAGCGCTGGGCGGGCATCCCCTTCTGGCAGCGTCGGCTGTCGGTGGGTTCATTTCTCGTTTTTGACGCGTTCCTCGGAATGAGTTACGGCGCGGGAGTCATCGCGTGGTCAGGCCTGATCACCGGCGAGCTGAGATGGCTGACGCTGGCTCTCGAGATGATGGCGGGCGGGCTGGTCCTGATTCACGCCTTTATCAATGCGGTCAGCCGTAGATGGAGGACGGCCGCTCTCATCTCCACGCCTGTGATAGTCGCGCTATCCACTCTCGTCGTTCTTGAATTCGTACTGTCCGGGCTTGGCAGATCAGCCACGATGAATATCAACGTGGCTTCCATAGGTTTGAGCGGTCTCTACTGGTCCGCCGTCTATCTCAGCATTGCCGCAGGCCTGACGCTTACTTACAAGGTGCAACGGTTCGCCAACTTCGCCCAGGCCGAAATGATGCTTGTCGGAGCTTACGTAGCTCTCACGTTGATGTGGGCGGACCGGTTTTTCCCGATATCGGATGCGCCGCCGGACGGGATTCTCAACTGGGAATTGCTGATCTGGGCGGGGATCTTCGCGTTTGTCGTGACCGGCCTTGTCGGACTGTTCGTCGACAGACTGGTTTACAAGCGACTGCGGACAAGGTTGGCGAGTCCGCAGGTGATGATGATCACTTCGCTCGGAATCGCCATGGTGATTCGCGCGCTGCTGTTCATGCGGTTCAGCGCTGGCACCCACCGGTTCGTACCGGACCGCGACTGGAAGCTCGCCACATCAAGATTTGAGATACCGACCGAGCGATTGCAGCTCAACCTTGGCGATCGCATTAACGCGCCGTTGATGGAGCTGGCCGAAAACGTAAGTGCGTACAACTTTGCTTATACGAAGGTTGCCCTTATCGTCGGCGTGTTCGGCTCCGTCGCGATATTGCTATTTGTCCTGCATCGCACCCGGCTGGGTAGGCAGATGCGTGCGGTAGCCGATAATCCAGATCTCGCCGCATCCAGCGGAATCCACGTCGAACGCGTCCACGGGACCAGCGCTTTCCTCTCAGCCGGGCTCGCGGGTCTTGGTGGCGCCCTGTTGGCGGCAATCCTGCCGATCAACCCTGAACTGGGCCTTTCGCTGCTGCTCCCGGCGTTTGCGGTGGTCGTCCTCGGCACAATCGGCTCCGTACCCGGAGTGATTGTTGGGGCGCTCATTGTGGGCCTGTTACGAGCCGCCTCTGAGCCTGTGTTGATTGGCGCCGGAAACGCGTTAGACCGCCCCAGCGCCGCCGGGTTCGCCGAAGTGATGCCGTTCATCTTCCTTGTCGGGTTATTGCTGTTGGCCCCGCGTGGCATTGGCGATGCCATGCAAAATTGGAACATCGAGCGGATTAGGAAAAGACGGCTGGCGAAAGAGGGTGGTGATCGATCTCCAGCACGAGATTTCTCCAGCCCCGGTTCGGCCCCGGCGCAGCATCAGCCTGCTCTCATGGAGCGGATTACCGAACAGAAAGACCGGGTGTTTGAGTCACTCGGAACCGCTTTTTCGACCGCCTGGGAAGCGCCGAGCGACTATCTGGGCCGGCTATCCGCTCCAGTTAAATCTCTCAGAACGGCGAGTTCTGATTTCATTTCAGGATGGCGTTTCCAACCGGGCAAGTGGATTCCGATCAACCGGGAAACCGAGCGAGGGTCGTGGATAGCGTTCGCGATCTTCTTTCTGATCCTGGTCGGTATCGTGTGGTTCCTCCCCAGCGTTAGCAACCTGACAAAAACCCTGCAGGTCGCACGCATCATCACACTGGTCGGTATTTTCGGCCTGATGTCGTTCTCCCTCAACTTGCACACAGGGTTGACGGGGATGACCAATTTCGGGGTCATTTTCTTCGTCGGGATCGGCGCCGTCACGGTCGGATTGTTGGCCGCCCCGGTCGAGACGAACGGGTATGGCTGGTCCCCGTTGGAGGCGACGGTCGTCGCTGTCCTACTTTCGGCCGCGGCAGGCTGGTTGCTTGCGTATCCGACGGCCAGGCTGCGAATGGACTACTTCGCGATCGTCACTGTTTCGCTTGGGGAGATGCTCCGAATTTCTCTTCAAGCCGAGCCATTACTCCGCGCCGGTACGGTGACCTCGGCTATCGGTATTTCGCAGTACGCCCGGCCGTTCGAAAACTGGTGGGAATCGGGCCCTGCGGGCACGGCGGGAAGAATGCTCGGCCTGGACGGCGCAGCGCCGTATGTCGTGCTCCTCGCTGCCCTGACCCTTATCGCCGTCCTCGCCGTCTGGTTTCTGCTGAACACACTTCTTGCATCACCCTGGGGCCGGATACTCCGATCGATCAGGGAAGACGAGCAGGTCAGTCAGCATCATGGCCACAATATTCTGACCCACAAGGCGGCGAGCCTGGCCGTGGGGGCCGGCGTGGCCGCTCTTGCGGGCGCCCTCTGGGCCTGGCTGAACACGAGTATTTTTCCTGACTTCATGAACCCCGTTCGTTCGACCTTCCTCGTCTGGGCTGCTTTCATCGTCGGAGGGCGCGGCAACAACCGGGGCATGATCATCGGCGCGTTTCTGATCGTTATCGTCGAATTCGTGTTCAACGTGATGATCGTTGCACGGGGCGATCCAGACCTGGCTTTTCACAGTGTGACCTCGTACATGGACAGCGTGTTCTCGTGGTTGGTGGTGGATCTTGGAGGATTGATCTGGTCGGCTCGATCCATTTCTGAGGCTTTCCCGAAGGAAAGCGTTACGCTGGCGTTGTCCCACATGAAGTTGGCTCTGATCGGGGTGGTGATCGTTGGGGCGTTGCTGTTGTCTCCAAAAGGTTTGCTGCCAGAGGTCCCGAGCAGGCCGAACCGCCCTGCGGCCCCTCCCGCAGACATGGACGAGAAAGAGACCGCCGAATCACGATGACGACTTCCGCTCTCCGTGTATCTGAACTGACGAAGGATTTTGGTGGCCTCAGGGCCGTCGACGGTATTTCGTTTCATGTTGACGAAGGCGAGTTCGTCGGGCTGATCGGACCCAACGGGTGCGGGAAGACGACCACGTTTAACTGCATCTCAGGAATGTTGGAATTGACCTCTGGCAGGATCGAGGTGCTTGGTCAGGACGCTACGGGCATGCGACCGGACCAGATCCAGAGTCTGGGGCTGACAAGGACGTTTCAGCACACCCGGCTGTGGCGCCAGATGACCGTGATCGAGAATCTTCTCGTGCCTCCCCGGCATCAGTTCGCACCCAATTTTTTGCTTTCATTGTTGCGCCCGGGCTCGCGGAACGCCGAGAAAAAGCGTTTGTCAGATGCCTATTCATTACTGGATATGCTTGAGGTGTCTCACATGGCGCACAACCTCGCAAGCGAACTATCTGGAGGACAGAGCAAGCTCGTTGATATCGGCCGGACCCTCATGGGCTCGCCCCGCGTCCTCTTGCTCGACGAGCCGGTCGCCGGCGTTGCCGGGCCGCTCGCGGAGAGAATTTTTCAGAACCTTCGCGCCCTGACTTCTGAGCGGAATATCGGAATGTTGGTTATTGAGCACAACATGAACTTCATCCTGCGAACCGGCGTCGATAGAGTTATCGTTGTAGATTCTGGACATGTGTTGATGGAGGGGACGCCCGACGAAGTCAGGCAGAACGAGAGTGTTATCGAGGCTTACCTGGGCGAATGATGACAGACATGACCACAGATACGGACGTGAAACCGGTCCTCGAAGTGAACGGCCTCGAGGGAGGCTATGGCTCGGTGCAGATATTGAACGGCATCGATCTCTGGGTCGGCCCGGGTGAGTTCGTCACAATCATCGGGCCCAACGGATGTGGCAAGTCCACTTTTTTGAAAATGATATTTGGCCTCGCCACCCATTACCGGGGCACGGTTGTACATAACGACACGGACGTTTCGGGATGGCGCACCGACAGGCTTGTCGCACGCGGGATCGCTTATGTGCCACAGGTCGACAATGTTTTCCCTTCACTCACCGTCCGCGAGAACATGCAGATGGGAGGAATTCGTCTGTCGTCGGGAAAACTGACCGTTGGCATAGAACGGGTTTGCTGGACGTTCCCCGACCTGGAGCCAAGGATCAGCGACCTCGCCGCTTCTCTCTCCGGCGGCGAAAGACAGATGCTGGCGATATCGCGTGCATTGATCTCGAACCCATCTTTCCTGCTGCTAGACGAGCCCACCGCCGCCCTCTCGCCGATATATCAACACCAGATCATGGACTGCATCGACTCACTCCGAAATGATGGAATGACAGTGCTTCTCGTCGAACAGAACGCCAGGCTATCGCTTGCTCGCTCGGACCGCGGGTACATATTTTCCGGCGGAAAAATAGTCCACACTGGAAGCGCCGACAGTATTCTCGACGATCCGAATATTGCCGCCTATTTCCTGGGCATACAGGAGTGACGTCGATCCCGTTTCAGCGTCACCTGAAGAATCGGACCCCGCGATTCGTTCGCGGCCCGGCCCCGTTCTGGAACGGTCCGGTCACTGAGTTGTTGCCCGGCGCCGGTTCCGGGGGCCGGGTCACGCCACCACGGCGACCATGAGAAAGGCGAGCATGAAGGCCGGGAATACCCGCCTCTTGCTCGCCAATGTCGAGTACCGGGTTCAGGCGTACCCCGATACTCACACCGATCGGCGTTTGCACCGTACTAACCGGCGGGCCGAGTTGCCACAACCGAAGCCGCCGCCGACCGCCTAGCCGCGTCCGGCGGCGCGCTCGCGTGCCTCCAGCGCACGACTCAGTGCGGTCTCGACGTCCGGGGCGGTGACGTTGATGTGCGCCATCTTCCGGCCGATCCGCGCTTCTGATTTGCCGTACAGGTGAAGTACGGCCCCCCTGACCCCGAGCGCCGCCTCCCAGTCCGGTGCGCCGCCCGCCGCCGACCACACGTCGCCCAGCAGGTTCACCATCACCACCGGGCTCAGCAGGCTGGTCGATCCGAGGGGCAGGCCGCAGATCGCACGGACCAACTGCTCGAACTGTGACGTGGCGCAGGCGTCCTGCGTGTAGTGGCCTGAATTGTGGGGGCGTGGCGCGATCTCATTCACGAGCAGTTCGCCGTCCTCGGTCACAAACATCTCCACTGCGACCAGCCCGATCACATCAAGCGCATCGGCGATTTCCGAAGCCATATTCACGGCGGCCGCGCGAACCTCGTCCGGGATACGCGCCGGCACGATGCTCACGTCCAGGATCCCGTTCACATGCTGGTTCTCGGAAGGCGGAAAACAGGCCACATCGCCGTCCGGCCCGCGTGCCGCGATGACCGAAATCTCCAGCTCGAACGGGACGAACGCTTCAAGGATCAACGCCTCGCTCTGGCCCCGCAGACTGGCATGGGCCTCCCGCAGGTCGACCGCCGATCGCAGTACCACCTGCCCCTTGCCGTCGTAGCCGGAGGTCGCCGTCTTCAGCACGGCCGGCGTGCCGATCTTCTCGACCCCGCGCACCATGTCGGCGATCGTGTCAACTTCGACGTATTCCGGGACCGGGAAGCCGTTCTCGACAAGAGCGCCTTTTTCCAGCAACCGGTTCTGCGCGATCCGCAGGACACCGCTGCCCGGCCGTACGTGTCCTGCGCCTTCCGCCGTGGCGACGGCGTCCGCGTTCACATTCTCAAACTCGTACGTCACTACGTCACAACGTTCGACGAGCTCTCTGACGGCGCCGGCGTCGGCATAAGGCGCGACGATCCGGTCGTTCGCAACCTGGCCCGTCGGCGATTCTGGGTCCGGGTCCAACACCACCACCCGGTAGCCCATGCGCCGTGCGTCCAGCGCGAACATCCGCCCGAGCTGGCCGCCGCCGACCACGCCCAGGGTGGCCCCCGGCAAAATAGGACCCGCGGCGGTCACCTCTGTTCCAGCTCGGCCGCCTGGGCCTCCACGTCGCGGGCCGTCTGCTCACGATGGGCCTCGAGACTGGCACGCAGCTCCGGCCGGCTGGTCGCCAGGATTTGAACCGCCAGCAGCCCGGCGTTCGTGGCGCCAGCGTCGCCGATCGCCACGGTCGCAACCGGCACGCCGCGCGGCATCTGCACGATGCTGAGAAGCGAATCCATGCCATTCAGCGCATGGCTCTGGACCGGGACGCCGACGACCGGGAGGACCGTCTTGGCGGCCACCATCCCGGGGAGATGAGCCGCGCCGCCGGCGCCGGCGATTATCACCTTAATCCCGCGGCCGGCCGCAGATTCGGCAAATTTGAACATCCGGTCCGGCGTCCGGTGCGCAGACACGATAGTGACCTCGTACGGAATCTCAAACTGTTTGAGCACGTCCACAGCGTTCTGCATCGTCTCAAGGTCTGACGTGCTGCCCATGATCACGGCCACGAGAGGATCGGGCATTGGCGGGTTTCCTTGATATGGGATGGGGTTGTCGGATGGACGACCGATGGCCCGTCTGGGCGGACTGGACCGGGACATCGTGCCGGGATGTGGCCCGGCGCCGTTACATGTTATTGGCGGGTTTTCCAGGGTCGATGTTCGCAGCGCCGGACGCCCGTGTCACGCGGGCAGCTTGATCGCCCGTATCGAGTACATGAGCGGCAGGGCAACCACGTTCGGGGGAAGCCGCCACAGGCCGTCATCTCCCTGCACCATGCCCCGGCGTGCCCTGTACGTGGCGAACGGATACTCCCGAAACCGTTCGAGCGCCAGCCCGGCGCCGATTAGCGCCTCGATCACCTCTGACACCGGGTGGAACCACTCGAACGTCGTCTCTTCGCTGGTGAACGACGGCTCGGCGTAGTCGCTATCGTCGCCCTGCGGGTCGAACCGGAGCGGGACGCCGCCCCCGAAGTACGGATACTCCGGATACGCGTCACTATTTTCGTTTATCGGCCTCGCCTGCTGCAGGGTGTCCATCAGCGGATGGAACTCGGAGATGTAAAACACGCCGCCGGGCTTCAAGACACGCGCTATCACGCGTCCCCAGGCCTCCAGGTCGCCGATCCAGCAAAGCGCGCCGAAAGACGTGAACACGCGATCGAACTGGCCGTCCAACTGCCTGTCGATATCAAGAACGTTTGCTCGCACGAACGTCGCCGGGATGTCAAGCTCGGACGCCAGTTTTCGGGCGCGGTCGATCGAAACGCCGGATATGTCCACCCCCGTGACACGGGCTCCGAGACGCGCCCAGTTGAGAGTGTCCAGTCCAAAATGGCACTGCAGATGCAGCAGCGTGAGGCCGGACACGTCTCCAACCTCCTCAACCACAAAATCGTGCAACACGGGGGCGCCGCGCCTGAACTCGTCGACACGGTAGTAGTCGGAAGCGGCGTGTACCGGCGTCACCTCGTCCCAGAAGGCCCGGTTGTGGGCGTACGCTTCGTCGGAGTCGCCTTCGTGACGGATCACCGGGACCATCTTCACTCCACCTCGATCAGGACCTCGGTATTGTGGGTCGCTGCGAGGAGCGGGTAGATGCGGTCGAACACCTCGGTAATGGCAGAGGTGGCCCGTACGCGATCACGAGAGGCGTCGTACTCGGCAAGCGACTCCCAGCGCTGCTCCGTAATCAACGTGCCATGGTCCCCGAACGCCGTCCTCAGCATGCGCGGCTTGCCGAAACCGGCGTTCGCCATCTCGTCCGAGGCCTGCCGGACCAGAGCGAGGAGCTTCCCACCCGATCCCGGACGGGGGACATAGGTGCGTCGTACCACGATCAAGATGTAAGCCTTTCCGTTCCATCCGTTGAGGCGCCTGATTCACCGCCGCACGAACGCGTGATCCACGCTCATTAGCCCGGCGCGGCCCACGAGTCCCGAGGATTCTCGCACTCCTGGCGTAGTCAGATCCGGCGCCGTCATTCGCCGACGGGCATCAAGGCGAACTCGACGCACCACACGACTTCGTCCGGTGGCACGTCTCCGTTTATCCGTGCGAACGCGGCGGCGAACTCCTCGCGCCCCGGATATCCCTCGGCGATGGCGTCCGCGTCGGAGATCGTTCCAAGTGGTTCCCGCCATACGCGCTGAACGCGTATCGAGGCAAAGGGTTCACCGAACAGGCGGGTTCTCGCCTGGTGGATCGACCCGGGAAGCATGCGGCGTCGCTGCCAGCGCCGCCGGGTCTGGGTCTTCCGGCCTGAGAGCACCAGCGCAACGTTTTCGGGCTTGAAAAGGATCACGCCCGAGAGGTTAGCCGGATCTCGCGGCCTACGCCGCCCGCCGGAACACCCGCAGTATCTTCCCGAACAACCCACGGCCGTCATGCGGACTATCTTGAGCGTCCGCTGGGAGGGCAGCCTCTTTCCGGGTAGTTTTGACAACTCGGAGCGGCTTTTCGACGTGTTTCACCCTGGCCGGGACGGAAGGCTGGTCGGTCTTCGCATCGTCCGCCGGGGCGGGATCGGATGCTTTTGCGTGCCTCTTCTTGGCGGCCGCCTTGCCGGGCTTGCTGATGAGCGCGGACAGCGAACGCGCTGCCGCGGGGTCCATCTTGGGCGCCGGCGCGTCACCCTCGTCCTCCAGTTCCCGGATACGACGTGCCTCACGGGCCCGCCGGGCCATCAGGCCGGCGGCGTTTCGACGCTCTGCCTCGATCTTGGCCCCTTCCATTTCGCGCTCGGCCCGGTACTCTCGCATCCTCGCGGCCGTCCCGGCCCGCACCTCCATGAGAGCGCGGTACTCGGCGCCTGCAGTATCGTTTGCTGCGGCCAGCTCCTCGGCATGCTCATGGCTGGTCGCGGCCGCCTGTTGCGCGGCGCTGGTGATCGCCTCGGACCGATCCGCCGCGGCCGTCTTCAGGGTTTCCTCGCGCGCCTGCACCGAGCTGTTGTGACGCTCCTTTGCGAGCGCCATTCGTTCCGCGTCGAGGTCGGTGCCACGGCGGTCTTGGTCGGTGCGCTCGGCCTCTAATTCCGCAGCGCGCTCTTCCCTGGCGCCGGCTGCGTCGCTAGCGCGCTCGACGCGGGCCTCATTACGGGCTTCCTCGTCTTCGGATTCCTGTTCGCGACGTTCGCGGTGGGTCTGCTTGGCGCGTTGGGCGGCTTCCGTCATCAGCGCTTTCGCCGCTACATACTTGTCCCAAGCAGATGTGCCCGTGTTGCCACTTCGTTGGGTCATGAGTCTCCCGGGAGACGATCGGGTAGAGGGAGCGGAACGGCCCCGGATCGGCCGGGCATGGATACCTGAATTTCGCGCTTGACCTCGTCTGTCTGAATGGGGCTA
>JACZRO010000041.1 GCA_022574675.1 Chloroflexota bacterium | reverse complement strand
CCAGTTGAGGGCGCAGACTGGCTTGCTCCGCCTCTTTTACGCTTGAGACCGGTGATGGGACTGCTCGTGGGTCAACAGTATAGAGACAACACCTGCTATTATTTTCATGCAATATATCACATGTTATATATGTCATGTATAATTGGCGGCCACACCTGGACGGACAACTATGGCGCAGTGGACCTTCCTCTCAAATCATGCCCGCGTGCTGCTTGTTCTGGCGCGGCAACCCGACGCCAGACTCCGCGACATCGCGGAGCAGATTGGCGTTACGGAACGTACGGTGCATCGGATCGTCAGCGAATTGATCGAAAACGATTACGTTGAAGCGTTAAAAAGCGGCCGGAGAAACAGTTACACCGTTAGAAAGTCCTCCGGATTCAGGCATCCACAGGAGGGCAATCACTCGGTGGGCGAACTCATAGACATGTTGTCTGATGTTCCTTGAGTATCGAAGAAACAATCAGACCGTCGAACCCGAACCGCTAATGTTGATCCGCTGGCCTTGCCCTCGGAGCCAAGCCACCTGCGGGGCCAGGGTCTGAGGGATTGGGTGTACACGCATCCAGAAAGGGCAGGAGGCCGCGAAGCGCCTCCCGACCTGCCAGGCGTCATCGAACTTCCTGTTGTATAGACGCGTCTAATACCGAACGGAGAATTAAGGTGCCTTACAACGACCCGGCCGTGGTCTCGCCCGATATATATCAGGTAGTTCTGGAGAATGACTTTGTGCGCGTATTGCAGATGGATCTCCCGGCGGGCCAGTCGGACTCGCAGCACTCGCACCCGGCAGTGACGGTCATCTTCATCAAAGGCAGCAAGGTGGAGTTCACATTGCCGGACGGGCAGGTGATCGAGCTGGAGGCGACGGACGGCCACGTCATATGGAATGACGCCTGGACGCACACCGTGAAGAACGCCGGGGACACCGATATCCGGGCTTACCTCGTGGAGACGAAACGTTAAAGGCCGGTCTTTCCGGAACAGACTAAATGCCGCGCCGCGCCGCGCGAACGCGCCTCCGGCGGGGTGTTACCGTGACGACCTCCGCATTAGCAGCGCGGGCTTGGCCCTGGAGAAACAGGCCGGTCAGAGCCAGGCGCGGTGGCCGGTAAGGTCGCTGAAAGCCGCCGTTCCCTGAGGTTCTTGAAGCATGCACTGAGCCGGTCGAACGTGGGCCGGTGACGGACGGATATCTCATCCGCGCAGACCGCGGCGGCGGCGAGACGCGCTGTTCAGTTCCATCCGCTTCGTCGGGATGACTGTGGGCAATCTGGCGTGTAGTATCTCGGCGACCTGGCCACGATCGCGTGGCGTTACGCACTCGGGAGGTATGCGTAATTTGGATATCGTGTGGTTTGACGACGCCTGGTCGCGCGACCCGTCGAAGGTAGGCGGCAAGGGCGCCGGCCTGGGCCGTCTTGCCGACGGCTACACCGTTCCCCCGGGGTTCAACCTGACGGTCGATGCATTTGATCATTGGGGAGAAGCGCTTCGAGGCGCGGGCGCGGGCGATCCGCCGGACGATATGGTCGACGCCATCTCCAACGCATACGCCAGGCTGGGAACGCTCTGCGGAGGTGACAACCCGGCCGTCGCCGTGCGTTCGTCGGCAGTGGACGAGGATGGTACAGATAACTCGTTCGCCGGGCAGCACGACACCTTTCTCAACATCAGGGGCGGGGAGGCCGTGGCGCGCGCCGTCGTGCGCTGCTGGGCCTCGCTCGACGGCGAGGTCGCGCTCGACTACCGGCGCCAGAACGGGCTGGCCGTTGAGGGCACCCGGATGGCGGTCGTGGTGCAGGAGATGATCCCGGCCGACATCGCGGGCGTGGCGTTCAGCGCCAACCCTGTCTCCGGAGCGCTTGACGAAGTGGTGATTAACTCCAGCTGGGGACTCGGTGAGAGCGTGGTCAGCGGCACCGTCACGCCGGACACGTACACCGTTGAGAAGTCCGGCAGCGGTGTCGTCTCGTCCCAGATCGCCAACAAGGCAAGAATGACGGTATCGAAGGGCGACGGGGCGGAGGAGGTGGACGTGCCGCGGATCATGCGGGAGCAACCGTCGATGACGGACGATCAGGCGCGTGAAATCGCCCGGCTCACGGCATCACTGGAACGCACCGAGGGACACCCGGTCGACATCGAGTGGGCGATATGTAAGGACACGCTTTTCCTGCTTCAATGCAGGCCCATAACGACGCTGGGCTGAAGCCGTGGCCGGCACGAACGAAACGTTCTGACGGTCTAACCGGATCACATCAAACTGGGAGGAAATCCGACACATGGCCGAACATCACCCAGAACCGACGCCGATACCCACCCCGCCAGACTTCCCGATCACCTGGGCGAATCCCGAGGACGCCAATCTGCCGTGGATGCACGACCGTCAACACGCGCCCGGTCCGATAACACCGCTCTCCGGGTGGGTTTGCGAAAACTACTGGGGCAAAGGATCGAGCGCGGGACTCGCCGCCGCCGGCCAGCCGATTGGCATACGTATAGCGCATATCAACACTTACTACTACAACGCCATTTTCCCTACCATCCCGCCGGAGCAGATGGAAGAAGCGGGACAGCGCGCGGAAGAGATGCTGAAAGTTTCCATCGGCAATTTCATAGAACGCTGGGGGAGTGAGTGGTTGCCGGAGATCAAGGGCTACCACGACCGGTGGGAGTCTTTCGACCTATCGGGCGCGTCGGCCGATGATCTGCTCGCTCATCTCGAATGGACGCTGGAGACATATGTGAGGTTGTGGGATATCCATTTCGAGATCGCGGTTCCATTCCTGGTCGCGCCAAGCATGTTCCACGACCTGTACGAAGACGTGTTCGGGGAGACTGAAGCGCTTCACTCCTACAAACTACTGCAGGGAATCGAGAACTTCAGCTTCGTCGCCGGTCGGGAGCTATGGTCGCTCAGCCAGAAGGCGGACACGGATGCGGTACGTTCCATCATCCGGGACACACCGACTTCGGATGTCGTGGTGGTCCTCGAATCCACTGCAGGCGGACGGGAGTTCCTGGCCTATATGCGGTCCTATCTCGACGAGTTTGGTACGCGGTCGGACACCGTAGTCGAACTGGCCGACCCAAGCTGGATCGAGGACCCGACGATCGTCATCGAGAACCTCAAACACTACCTGACGGAAGGCGCCGAGGATCCGGAAGATCACTGGAATCAACTGGTCACCGAGCGCGAGCAGCTTGTCGCCGACGCGCGCGAGAAACTCGCCGGGTACCCGGAGGCGGTGCGCGGGCAGTTCGAGATGTTCATGTCTGCGGGACAGGAAGGCCACCGGCTCCAGGAAGATCACAACTGGTGGATAGACCAGAAGGGGAATCACCAGGTCCGACATGTGTTCCTTGAATTTGGACGCCGCCTTGCGGCTGCCGGGTCGATTGCCGAGCGTGACGATGTGTTCTATCTGACCGGCGACGAGATCAAGGACGCTATCGCCGCAGCGTCACCGGTAAACCTCGCAGGCGTTGTAACCGAACGCAAGGCGGAGATGGAGAAATGGGCCGGAGTTCACGCGCCGCCGATGATCGGTACCGACTACGGCCCGCCGCCGGACAATCCGGTTACCCGCGCCATCGGCCGCTTCTTCGGTGGACCGCCGCCCGCTGCAGACCCTGAGCGGCCCGATGTCGTCAAGGGCAACCCGGGGGCTCCGGGGACAATCACCGGCACGGCGCGCGTCATCATCAAGCTCTCGGACGCAGGGCGTCTCAGCAAGGGCGAAATCCTGGTGACGGCAACGACTTCACCGCCGTGGACACCCTTGTTCGTTACCGCAGGCGGGATCGTGACGGACACCGGCGGGCCGCTCAGCCACTGTGCCATCGTCGCGCGTGAGTACGGGCTGCCCGCCGTGGTCGGCACGGGCATGGCGACCGCGGTAATCCAGGACGGCCAGACGATCGAGGTGGACGGTGACGCCGGCGAGGTGCGGATGATTTTTGACGAGTAGTCTCGTCAAATTCACGGCAATTCCCGATAATTTCTGGGGCGGATCCGGCCGGTGCGGTCCATAATCTATTCCTGCCCGGTTTCTGGGCCGGAAGGAGTTCGTCTCGCCCCCGATATCTGAATCTGCTGAGCCCGTGAGTGCGCCGGCCCCCTTGAAAGTGAGGGGCGCCGGGCAGCGCTGGATCGTGGCCGCAGTGGTGCTTGGCGGCGTGCTGATGCCGCTCAACTCCACGATGATCGCCGTGGCCCTGCCGGACATTACGGACGACCTCGGCATATCAGTCGCTCGATCGGCGTGGCTGGTGACGGCGTATCTCGTCGCCCTGGCATCATTGCTGCCGCTTGCCGGCGACCTGGCCGACCGGTTCGGGCGAAGGCGCATGATCCTATCCGGGCTCGCCGTCTTCGGGGTCGCTTCCCTGGGCGCGGCAACCGCGCCAAACTTCGAGACGCTGCTCGGGTTCCGGGTGCTGCAGGCGATATCGGGTGCGATGGTGCTGCCCGCCGGATGGGCCGTGATGCGGGAAGTGGTGCCGGCGGAGCGGCGGGCGTACACGTTCGGACTGATGGGCTCGATGATCGGGCTGGCGGCGGCGGCCGGGCCACCCATCGGTGGCTTACTCACGGAGGCGGCGGGCTGGCGCGGCATCTTTTACGTCAACGTGCCGGTTGTGGCGGCGGCGCTGGCGCTGGGATGGCGTGTGCTACCGAAAACTCGGCCGCGATTCGCCGGAAGCCGCTTCGACTTCGCCGGCGCGTTCCTGCTCCCGGCCGTGCTGTCAGGACTGGCCGGAGTGTTGCTGGCGATAGCCAGCGGCGCGCCGTGGCTGGCGGTCGGCGGCGCCGCGCTGGCGGTCGCCGCGGGCGCTATCGCGCTCGGGATCGTTGAGACGAGGGCGGTCGCGCCCGTGCTCCAGCCCCGGCTATTCCGCATCCGGAACTTCAGCGCCGCGGCCGGTGGCGTAGCGTTCAGCAACATGGCGATGTACGTCACGTTGCTGGCGGTACCGTTGATGCTGACGGCGAGGGGCGGGTACAGCAACCTCGATATCGGCCTTGTGCTGATGGCGCTGTCTATCGCCGCGTTCGTCGTCTCGCCGCTGTCGGGCCGTATCGCCGATCGGTTGGGGCGGCGCATTCCCGCGGTATTCGGGGCGCTGATGATGACCGCCGCCGCCGTCCCGCTCGCCGTCGAGGGGGCGGCGATCTCCGTCCCCCTGCTGATCGTGGCGCTGGCCGTGTTCGGGATCGGGTTTGGCGCCGCCACGCCAGTTCTGCAGACCAGCTCCGTTGAGGCGGTGGAGCCCGATCGGGCGGCCGCGGCCGCGGGCGTGTTCTCGACCAGCCGTTACTTTGGAAGCATCGTAGGCTCGGCGATTCTGGCGGGTCTGATCGGGACTGACCGCGCCGATTCCTCCGGCTTTGACGGCGTGTTCATCCTGGTCCTGGTTGCGTCAGCCGTGTCGCTGGTCGCGATTCTGGGGTTGTCGTCGCGGCGGCCCGGGGCGGTCGAGGACGAATCGCTGGGCGCGACGGTCGCTGCCGGGGACTGAGGGCGGCGGGGCCGTCGGAATCGGAATCGCGGCGATCATCATCCAAGACAGCAGCGTGTCTGAGATCGACGACGGACAACCACGGTGAGTGTCATCTCGTCACTGAAAGTATTTATGACTAACGCGCACAACGAGCGGTCCGTTGCAACCGGCCGCGTTGAATCAATAAACGTCGGGACGCCACGCACAGTGGAGTGGCATGGTCAGGCGATTCACACCAGCATTTACAAGGAGCCTGTCGGTGGACCGGTTCGCCTGGATGGCGTGAACGTGCACGGCGATGATCAGGCTGACCGACGGGTCCACGGCGGGGTGGATATGGCCGTCTACGCGTATGCGGCCGAGGACGCTGACTGGTGGAGCGGCCAGCTGGGTCGATCGGTTCCACCGGGCACGTTCGGCGAGAACCTGACGACATCCGGTATCGACGTGACCAACGCGGTCGTGGGCGAGCGCTGGCGGATCGGAAGCGCGCTACTGGAGGTCAGCCAACCGAGGGTTCCCTGTTACAAGCTCGGCATCAGGATGTCGGACGATGATTTCCCCAGGAGATTTGGACTGGCTGTGCGGCCTGGAGCCTACCTCCGGATAATCGAAAACGGCACGATTACCGCAGGCGATGAGATCAAGGTCGTGTTCCGACCCGATCACGCCGTAACCGTTGGGGCGGTCGCGAGGGCTCACGTTACCCACGACCCGAGCGGCATCGACTGGTCATCAGCCGAGGGACTGGCGGACAGTTGGGTTCACTGGGCAGCGAGCATGGCGCGGTAACGACAGGATTCCGGGCGTCCTGAAGCGGTCAATTAAGGGCGGGCGGAGAGAGCCCCGCCCCTACAAATTGCCCGCAGGCGCCGAAATAATTATCGTCCCATCGGGGGCCTAGATCGCGCTGAGCGCCCGCTTCGCGGCCGATATGGTGTCTGCGATGTCCTGGTCGGAATGGGCCAGTGACACGAACCACGCCTCGAACTGCGAAGGCGGGGGATACACGCCCTCCTCCACGATGGCGTGGAAAAACCGGCCAAACCTGTCCCGGTCCGTCGCGGACGCCGAGTCCATGTCGGTCACAGGGTCGCCGGTGAAGAAGACGGTCAGAAGCGAGCCGACACGGTTCACACGCGCCGGTATCTCGGCCTCGGAGAACGCTGTGCCGAGCCCCTTCGCCAGCGCCGCGCCCTTACGCTCCAGCCGGTCGTAAACGCCCGGCTTCAGCAGCTCTTCCAGCGTCGCCACGCCGGCCGCCATCGCCACCGGGTTCCCGGAGAGCGTGCCGGCCTGGTACATCGGTCCCAGCGGGGCCACTGTTTTCATGATCTCGGCCGATGCGCCGTACGCGCCGACCGGCAGGCCGCCGCCGACGATCTTGCCCAGGCAGGTGATGTCCGGCGTCACGCCGAACAATGACTGCGCTCCACCAAAGGCGACCCGGAACCCGGAGATCACTTCATCGAAGATGAGAAGGGAGCCGTCCTGCCCGGTAACGTTGCGGAGCCCGTCGAGAAAGCCGGCGGCGGGCGGGACGACGCCCATGTTCCCGGCGACCGGCTCGACGATCAACCCGGCGATCTGGCCCGGATTATCGGCGAACAGCTTTTCTACCGCGGCCAGGTCGTTGTAAGGAGCGACCAGGGTGTCGCGGGCGTAGTCCGGGTGGACGCCGGCGCTGTCCGGGATACCGTGGCCGGCGGCGGCCGAACCGGCGGACACGAGCAGGGCGTCGACATGACCGTGGTACCCGCCCACGAATTTCATGATCTTGTTGCGACCGGTATACGCCCGCGCCAGCCGGAGGGCGGACATGGTGGCCTCCGTGCCCGAGGAGACGAAGCGCACCATCTCGATAGACGGCACCGCGTCGACCACAAGCTCCGCCATACGTACCTCTGCGGCGGTGGGAGCGCCGTAGCTTGTGCCACGGGACGCCGCCTCCTGGACCGCGGCGAGCACGGCGGGGTGGCCGTGACCCAGGATCATCGGCCCCCACGAGCACACGTAATCGATCAGCTCGTTGCCGTCTTCATCCCAGATCCGGGAGCCCTTGGCCCGGTTGAAGAATAGCGGCGTGCCGCCGACCGACGTCCAGGCTCTTGCGGGGCTGTTGACGCCCCCCGGGATGAGCTGGCGGGCGCGGTCGAACAACTCTCGCGAGCGGGTGGTATCCAAGTGTGATCACCTGTCGGTCAGGCTCGGGGGTTTCGGGACGGTGGCGGCAACAATGCCGGGCCGGGCGATTCTACGCGGACGGACTAACCGTCGTCGCCCTCCAGCGCCTCGGCCGCCTCGATCTCGGGTTCGACTTCGATTTCTGGCAAGCCGAACAGGCGGGCCACAGCGCTCGCCGATTCATCGTCGTCACGGGTCCGGAGGAAGGTGATGGGGTCTGCCAGGATCTTCGAGACGACAGACTTTGTAAGCGACTCGATCACGGCGCGCTGCTCGTCGGTCAAGCCTTGCAGGCGGCGCAGCCCCGTCTCCAGTTCACGCAGGCGGATCTGTTCAGCGTGTGCGCCAAGGGCCCGGATTACCGGCTCCGTGGCGAGGGCGGTAAGCGACTCGTTAAATCTCGGGATTTCCCGGTCTATGAGCGCCTCAGCCTCGGCCGCGGCATCGGCGCGATCGGCGCGGTGTTCGTCCGCGATCGCCTGCAGATCCGGCAGTCCGTAAAGGATCACGCCCGGCAGGTCGCCGACCGCCGGATCTATGTCTCGCGGCATCGCCAGGTCGAGCATGACGAGGGATGATCGTCCGCTTTCCGAGATAGCCTCGCGCACCATCTCCGCCGTGATTATGGTCTCGCTCGAGGCGGTGGCAGAGATCACGACATCGGCGTTTGCGATGGCCGGGACAAGGTCGCTCCTGAGCACCCAGTCTCCGCCAAGCTCTTCAGCAATTCGCGCTGTGCGTTCAGCGCTGCGGCCGGCAACTGTCAGACGCCCGGCGCCCATGTGCCCCAGTGTTCGCGCAGCCAGCTTGCCGGTCTCGCCCGCCCCGACCAGCAGAACTCGCCGATTTTTAAGCGCCCCGATCGCCCGCTCAATAAGCTGGACTCCGATGGAGCTGATGGTAATCCGGTTACGCCCGATGCCGGTCGCCTCACGAATACGCCTGCTGCTGCGAAGGGCGAAGTGGAAGAGCCTGGACAGGGGCGCATCGACCGCGCCGGCCTCGCCCGCCGTCCGGAGGGCTGTCTGAACCTGGCCCGCAATCTGGTGCTCTCCAACGACCATCGAATCAAGGCCGCAGGTCACGCGAATGGCGTGGCGCACCGCGTCATCGCCCTCGTACACGTAAGCGACCCGGGCGAGTTCGTCCTCATCGAGGCCGGCCATCTCGCCCAGCGTCTGCATGAGGCGAGCACGGGCTACACCGCCGCCCTCAGGAGAGTCTTCACCGGTGGTGTAGACCTCGGTCCGGTTGCAGGTGGACAGGACCAGGGTTTCTCCAAGCTGTTTTTGCAGCCGGAGTAAAAGGTCGGGGAGTGCGGAGGCGCTTACCGACACTCGCTCCAGAAGCTCGGTCGTGGCGGTCCGGTAGTTCAGCCCGGCTACAAGGAAACGCAAGATGGCTCCGTTTATACGTGAAGGCCCGGAAACTTTATCATAGCGTGACATAAGTCACAAAGGCCGGTGGAACGGGGTACGTGATACTATCCACGACCGCCAGCGCACACGTGTGATGGACCCATGAAGTTCACTGTGATACGGCAATTTCTCTTGAATCTGGGAACCCGGGAACCTGGGAAGCCGGGTTCTTGATCCGCCGAACCGGAGAACGCCGTGACCACCGATTTCAAGGACATCAAACCGCCCGAAGAGCGCGGGTACGCCCACCCTGAACTCATGGTCACCACAGACTGGCTGGCCGATCACATCGACGATCCGAAAGTGGTCGTCGTGGACCAGGATCTCCCGGACGCCTACAGCCGTGTCCGCATCCCCGGCGCAGTGGTGTACCGGGACCACTACTTCAAGGACCTCTCCGGGAGTCCGCACATCCAGGACTCGCGCACGTTCGCGGCGACGATGGAGTCGCTCGGGATCGGCGACGACACGACGGTCGTGGCGTACGACTCGGACGGGAATCACGTGGCGGCCCGGCTGCTGTGGGCGCTGATGTACTACGGACACGATGATGTGAAGGTGTTGGACGGTGGTTTCCCGAAGTGGTTCGCCGAGGGCAGGCCCCTGTCGCGGGAAACGCCGTCGCAGTCGGCCGTTACGTTTACTTCCAGGCCGGTCCCGGAGGTCTTTTCGGATAAGGACGACGTGCTCGCCTGCACCACCGACCCGGGAGCAGTTCTGCTGGATGTCAGATCGGACGCCGAATGGACCGGAGAGAACGCACGCGGGACGGCGCGCGGGGGCCGCCTTGCGAACGCGGTGCACCTGGAATGGAAGAACTTCATCACGGGGGGCGACGTACCAGTTATCAAGCCCGCCGACGAGTTACGCGAGTTGCTTGAGACGAACGGCGTGACCCCGGACAAGAAAATCGTCGCGTACTGACAGGGCGGCATCCGTGCGTCGCACGGATTCCTGGTCCTGAAGCTCCTGGGCTACCCCGACGTCCGGGTGTATGACGCTTCGTGGCGTGAGTGGGGCAACGCCCTCGGATATCCGATAGTCACCTAACCCGTCGCCGGTCCCGGCCGGGCGGCGACGTGATTTCTTACGTGCAATCGGGGGACGGCGGACATTTGGCAACACCACGGCGCCCGGCTGCCGGCGCCAGACCGGAAGGGCACGCCCCTCCCGTACCGGGTGCATCGGACGCACCCCGCACTTTCCGTATACCCCGTTCGGGGGAGCGGCGCGTGCCTCTCCGGAGACGATTCACACCGCGCATGCCGCTTACTTCCCGTAAGCCGCTTATCACGCTGCTCGCCGCCATCGCCGTCATTGTCGTCGCCTGCGGGGGCGGCTCGGGCGTCGCCCTGCCCTCCCCGACGCCCGAGGTGATCGCCCCGGAAACGAGCAGCGCCGCCAGCGCCGGGGAATCGCCGATTCAGTCGCAGAGCGGCGCCGACGCTCCCGCGCGCCTTCAACTGCGGCTTGAGATCACGGGTATCGACAACTGGCTCAACGGTGAGCCGACCACGATCGCCGAGGAGGCGTCGCTCAACAACGTGGTCCTGATCGACTTCTGGACCTACACCTGCATCAACTGCCTGAGAACGATACCCCGGCTGCGAGTCTGGCAGGAGAAGTATGGCGACCGCGGCCTCAAGATCATTGGCATCCACTCTCCGGAGTTCGAGTTCGAGAAGAGGACGGAGAACGTGAGAGCGGAGATGGAGCGGCTCGGCGTGACCTGGCTCGTCGCCCAGGACAATGAGATGGAGACGTGGCGCGCGTTCGACAATCACGTCTGGCCGGCCAAGTACCTGTTCGGCGTCAGCGGACTGCCGATCTACCAGCACTTCGGCGAGGGCGATTACGCCGTGACCGAAACCCGCATCCGCCAGGCGCTGATCTCGGCCGGACACGACATTTCCGACATACCGTTCGAGAAGTTGCCGGAGGATATTCGAGACCCGTTCGCCATCACGGAGACGCCCGAAATCTATGCCGGTTACGGCCGCTCCTACGATCAATTCGGTCAATTCAACGGCCACCCGGACTACTACACCGGACCCGACCAGGTCCTGGAGTACGGCGACCCGGGCGACGGCTTCCGGCTGGACGGCCGGTACTACCTCCAGGGCCTGTGGGAGAACCGGATCGAATCGATCGTCCACGCTCGCGAGACGGAAAACCTGGAAGACTACATCACACTGACGTTCATCGCTCGCAGCGTGAACGTGGTCATCAAACCCGCCTTTCCGGAGGCGTCCCAGAACCCGCTTTCCGACGTATTACCAGAAACTTTCGAGGTCGTGATCGAGTTGAACGACCAGCCGCTCACCCCGGAGCAAGCGGGAACGGACATCGTGTTCAACGATCGCGGTCAATCCGTGATCCTGGTACAAGAGCCGCGCCTGTACGCGTTGCTGGAACTGCCTGTATACAGCCGGGCGAATCTGAAGATGCGCTCCAATTCAAAAAACTTTGCGGTGACCGCCTGGACCTTCGGCACTTATATCGAAGGCGCGTAATGGCACCGCAACCTGAAATCCCCGAAGCCTCCGATATTTTGGAGGAACTAGGGCGAAAGGAACAAACGTCGTGATGGGCCTGGCCCTGATCTCCACGGTAATCGCCACCAGACGCCGCGTGTTATCGGCCGTTGGCTTGGTGGCGCTGCTGGCCGTGGCGTGTGGCGGTTCGTCCGGTGATTCGCCCGGTGATTCAGTGGAAGGCACCGCGGGCGCCACCCCGGATTCGGTATCTTCGGCGTCCGGGTCCGCCTCCGATGAAGAGAAACCCGCCCGGCAACGGAGTGTTCTGAAGCCCGAGATAGCGGACATCAGCAACTGGATCAACTCCGAGCCGACGACTATCGAGGCCGAGACCGCGCGCGGGAACGTGGTCCTCATCGACTTCTGGACGTACACCTGCGTGAACTGTATCCGCACTATGCCCCACCTGAGGGCATGGCAGGAAAAGTACGGCGACCGGGGCCTGACGATCATCGGAGTTCACTCGCCGGAGTTCGAATTCGAGAAGATCACCAAGAACGTCGAGGAAGCCATCGAACGCCTGGGCGTCACCTGGCGCGTGGCGCAAGACAACGACATGGCGACGTGGCGAAAATTTGGCAACCGGTTCTGGCCGGCCAAATACCTGTTCAGCGTGGATGACGAGCTCGTGTACTCACACTTCGGCGAGGGCGAGTACGCGGAGACGGAAAAGCAGATACGCGAGCAGTTGATCGCGGGCGGGAACGACATCAGCGACATCCCGTTCGAGCCCCTGCCGGGCGATGTCCGCGACGTCGCCGCCACGAAACAGACTCGCGAACTCTACGGCGGTTATGCCAGGGCTTACTCCCAACAGGGGGTCTACAACGGGCATGAGGAGTACTACTGGGGCCCGGACCAGGTCCTTGATTACACGGATGACGGGGAACGCGTGGAGGGCCAGTATTTTCTCATGGGCCTCTGGGGCAATCGTGAAGAGTCGATCGTCCACGCGCGCCAGGACCCCGGCCTGGAGGATTACCTGAGGGTCCCGTTCAGCGCTCGCAGCGTGAACATAGTGATCGAGCCCGCCGGTCCAGAGCCGTTCGAGGTGGTGGTCGAGATCGATGGTGAGCCGCTCACGAGGGAGCAAGCGGGCGCAGACATCGTGTGGAAGAACGACGGAACGACGGTCCTGGAGGTCGCCGAGTCCCGCCTTTACGCCGTCCTCGAGTCTCCCGAGTTTACGCAGGCGGAGCTCCACTTCCGTTCCACGTCTCCGAACTTCGCGATGTTTGCGTTCACCTTCGGCATTTACCTGGAGGGCGCGTGAGTTGGGAATAACTAACAACGCACCGGCTCAGAGCGGACACGCCGGTCGGCCCCGGAGTGGACGTTGGCCGGCCGCCGTGCGATCAATTTCCAGGCGACGGCGTCTGATCGCCGTATCGGCCGCCCTCGCCATGGTCGCCGTCGTCGCGTGCGGTAGCTCGGACGCGGATCCCGCAACGACGGCCTCCTCCGCCCCGGACGCGAACTCAGGAACGACCCTGGGAACGTCCGGGGAATCGAGCGGGGCCGGGCGGCCGACGCTGGTCGGCACTGACGATTTCACGCAACGCAACGAGGAAAACGGCCTCATCACCATCCAGGCGACCACCGATCTCGGCGTGGGCACGGGGCGGTTCGCATTTGTCCTGTCGGAACCGGGCGGGCTGGTGAAGTTCCCGGTCGTGAAGGCCCGGACTTTTTTCTACCCGGGAGGCTATGAGGGTGACCGGGAAGGTCCCATCGAGGAACAGTTCGCCGTGTTCCGGGAGTTCCCGTTCGGTACGCGCGGCGTGTACTCGGCGGACTACGCGTTTGATCGCCCGGGCGCATGGGGCGTCGAGGTGTCGCTGCCCCGTCCTGACGGGTCGATCCTGACGACCGAGCACCGGTTCGAGGTGAAAGACGTCACGACGGCGCCGGATGTCGGAGACCGTCCGCCCGACGCGCGAAACAGGACGCTCGCTGACGTGGATTCGATCAAAGAACTGACCACCGGATCACTTCGGGACCCGGACCTGTACGACCTGTCGATCCCCGATGCCCTGGTATCCGGCCGGCCGTTTACGGTGGTGTTCGCCAGCCCGGCTTTCTGCACCACGGCCGTCTGCGGGCCGCAGGTAGACGTCCTCAGCGAGTTGAACGACACGTACGGCGACCGGATGGATTTCATCCACATCGACCTGTTCATCAACCCTCAAGAAATCAAGGGCGATCTAGACCTCGCCGTACACACGCCTCTCCTCATGGAGTGGGGGCTGTTCACGGATGAGTGGACTTTCGTGATGGACGCCTCGGGGACAGTGGCCGGGCGTTTCGAGGGGTTCTCGCCGTTTTCCGAGCTGGAGGAGACAATCTTACGGACCCTGGGCGAGGGGTAAAGAAACGCAAAGTAGGGGTGGGGCTTGCTCCACCCGTGGGCGCGGCGCGACGGCGTCTCACCGTCCGCATCACCGTTAGCTTTACACCGCGCCGGTCATGTCGGCGCGGTGTGCTTCTCGACCTGCCAGGACGGAGCTGCTGCCCAACCGCCTCAGACAGTCGTAGCGCCGTTCTTTCCCCCGTTATCGAGGGAATCGTCAGGTCCGGCGTCGTCTTCCATCGAGTCGACCGGGCCGGGCCTGCGCCCGGCGGGGATCAGCAGAAGCGGCCGGCCGGAGATACGGATCACCTCGTCGGCGGTACAGCCGAGCACCGCGCGTCGCCAGCCGTGGCGCACGATCGACGCCATAACCAGCAGGTGTTCCGGCGCGGCGCTCTGGACATCGACGATGGTGCGCGCCGCCGGTCCTGCTTCGACCCGCGTGGCGACGTCAAATCCCTGCTCGGCGAGGTCGGTGGCGTGCCGTTCGAGATACTCTTCAGCGGAACGCCGGGCGCCCTCGACGAAGCGGGGGGCCACGGTGCTGAGTTCCGTCGCGGGATGGAACCCGGCAACCTCGGGAACCACGCGCAACAGCGTGATCGGCAGGTTCCCGGCGCGAGCGACGCGGCGCACGTACGGCAGGGCGAACTCGGACACGCGTGTGCCGTTCATCGCCACCAGGAGACGGGTCAGCGGCGCCTTTGCGCGGCCCATCTTGCCTTCCAGGTGGCCGTTCAGGATCAACATGGGAATCGGCGAGCGTACGCGTATGCGCTCTCCCGGGCTCTCGGTCACGTGGCGGAGCGCCGGGTGCCGCTCGCCGACGGCCAGGGCCATCAGGTCAAACCCGCCGGCGGAGGCGCGTGCGACCACGGTATCGACCACCTCCCCGGTGGCGATGGCGGAGCGCGTCGTGACGCCGACGCCGTTCAACTGCCCGACGATCTCCGCGAAGTACTCGCGCGCCAGCCCATGGGCGCGGTCGGTCAGCATGTTCGGGTACTCGATCTGGAGATCGCCCGTGGACCGGGACCTGGTGGGCCGGAGCACGTGCAGCAGTGTCAGCTCGGAGTCGCACCAGTTCGTCACCTGGACGAGGTAGTGCAGGATTCGCTCCGTGCTCTCGGAGCCGTTCATCGGGACGAGAACGCGCTTGAACATGGAAAGAGTCGCCGGCCGTCGTTACAAACAGGCCCCGTGGGCGTTCGGCGAGATGCCGGCGTCGCGACGGGGCTGTGTGTCAATTCTATTACCCCGGCAGTCGCCCGGTAGTCGCCGGGCCCGGGAAACTACCGTCTGTGCGGCGCGCGGCGCGGCGGCTAGACTGAATGCTTCGTGAATCGTCTGGAATTATCCGGAATAACCCTGGGGGGCAGGATAGATGGGATTTACATCTGGAAATGCTCTGTTTATCCCGGGGGAACCTGCCTCAAGAAAGCAATGCAGGGCGACCGCGCCTGCTGTTAACGAGATCTTTCCCCTTTGCCGGTAACCCAGTCTGAACTCGACGAGGTCGCCCTCTCGCGTGCCGAGTACGAGGCGATAATCGATCGCCTGGGCCGCGAGCCAAATTCGCTTGAGCTGGGCCTGTTCGGCTCGCTCTGGAGTGAGCACTGCGGCTACAAGCATTCCAAGCCGCTGCTCCGCACGCTGCCCGTTGAAAGCGATCGGCTGCTTGTCAGCCCCGGGACCGAGAACGCCGGTGTTGTGGACATCGGCGACGGCCTGGCGATCGCGATGAAGATCGAGTCGCACAACCACCCATCGGCTATCGAGCCGCGCGAGGGCGCGGCGACCGGCGTCGGCGGGATCGTGCGCGACATCTTTGCCATGGGCGCCCGCCCGATCGCGCTCCTGAACTCCCTGCGGTTCGGCAAGCCCGATAGCGCCCGGAACCGCTACCTGCTGGGTGGGGTTATCGGCGGCATCTCTTCGTACGGGAACTGCCTGGGCATCCCGAACGTCGGCGGCGAGGTGGTATTCGCCTCTTGCTACGACGGCAACCCGCTTGTGAACGCCATGTGCGTCGGGCTGATCGAAAACGGGGTGATCATGTCCGCCCGCGCCGATGAGCCGGGCGACGTGCTGCTGCTGGTTGGCGCAGACACGGGCCGCGATGGCATTCACGGCGCTTCCGGTCTCGCATCCCGGACCTTCGAGGAAAACTCCGAGTTGCGTTCCGCTGTCCAGGTGGGCAACCCGTTCCTGGAGAAGGTGCTGATCGAGGCCTGTCTGGAGGTCATACAGCTCGATTGCGTGGTCGGGCTGCAGGACTGCGGCGCAGCCGGGATTACGAGCGGGGCCATCGAGATGGCCGAGCGCAGCGACCTGGGGCTTCACCTGGACGTGGCACGCGTCCCGCGGCGGGAAGAGGGCATGACGCCGTACGAGGTGATGCTGTCAGAATCGCAGGAGCGCATGTTGCTGGCGGTGAAGCCGGGACACGAGCACGAGGTCGAGGCCGTCTTCCGCAGGTGGGACCTGGACGCCACGCGCATCGGCGAATTCGTCGACGGGGATTCGGTCGTCATCCTTGACGGCGATGAGGTGCTGTCCACTACCCGTATCAATGTGCTGACCGACCCGCCGGAGTACGAGTTCGACCCGCCAAAACCGGGGTGGCTTTCGAGCCTGCAGGCGGTGGACATGGAGTCGACACCGCTGCCGGATATCTCGCCGTCGGACATCCTGTTGAAGCTGCTGGCGGCTCCGAACATCGCATCAAAGCTGCCGGTGTTCCGGCAGTACGACCACCAGGTCCAGACCAACACGGTGGTGGCGCCCGGCGGTGATGCGGCGGTTTTACGGCTGAAGGGCAGCCGGCGCGGGATCGCCCTCTCGACGGACGGCAACGGACGCATCTGCTACCTGGACCCGTACATCGGCGGTCAGATAGCCGTCGCCGAGGCGTGCCGCAACGTGTCGTGCACCGGCGCGGTTCCCGTTGCGGTCACCGATTGCCTTAACTTTGGCAGCCCGGAGACGGTGGACGGCCAGTACCAGCTCGTGCAAGCGGTCGCCGGGATCCGGGATGCGTGCCGTGCGTTCGGCATCCCGGTCATCAGCGGCAACGTGAGCCTGTACAACGAGGCGCCCGGCGGTGCGATTTATCCGACGCCGGTCATCGGCGCGCTGGGCATCCTGGACGACGTTCGCATTCACGTATCCGCCGGGTTTGCCGGCGACGGCGACGCCGTCTATCTGCTGGGGGCCGACACGCTAACCGGGGACGCGTCGGATCTCGCAGGCAGCGAGTACCAGGAGCTGTTCCACGGCCGGGTCGCGGGACAGCCGGGGCTGGATCTCGACCTTGAGGTGAAGGTCCAGCAGGCCTGTCGTGCGGGAATCGCGGCCGGGCGGCTGCGCTCGGCTCACGATGTGTCGGACGGCGGACTGGCCGTGGCCATCGCGGAGGCGGCGATCATCGGGGGCCGGGGCGTAGAGATCGACGCCGCGTTCGATGGGCGCTGGGACGCCGCGCTGTTCGGCGAGGCGCAGTCCCGCATCGTCGTCACCGTGCCCGGCGACCAGGCGGAGGCGTTCGAACGGGCGGCGGCGGATGTCGGCGCGCCGGCGTTGCGGATGGGACGTACCGGCGGCGATCGCATCGTGATAGGCGACCTGGTTAACGTGTCGTTATCCGATGCCGCGGAACGATGGCATACCGGGTTCGAGACCGCCACACGCGACCCGGCGCTGCTGGAGGGGTAAAGTCGGCCCGGATGGCGATTCCCACGTTCGGACGGCACGCTGTTACGTTTGACACTCGCTGCCCGCGATGCTAGATTTTAATTAGCAGACCATGCGCGCGAGTGCCAGTTGGCGCTCGCTTTTCGCGATACCGGCGGCCCACGGAGGCTCCGTTGCCCAGGTACGACTACCGTTGCCAAGACGACGCCTGTGAGACCGATACTTTCGAAGTATCGAAGAGCTATAGCGACAACTCCGTGACCGAATGCCCAGTATGCGGATCAGCGGCCAAGAAGCTCCTGTCGCCCATCGCCGTCCACTTCAAGGGCAGCGGGTTCTACTCGACCGACAACCGGTCGTCCAACGGCGCCTCCAGCAGCGACTCGGACAAGTCCGAGTCGAAGTCTGACGCCAAGTCCAAGCCGGATTCAGACTCCAAGTCCGGGTCGGGCTCAAAGACGGAGTCGAAGACCGCGTCGTCGTCGAAGTCCAGCGACTCGAAGAGCAGCAGTTCCAAGAGCACGCCGGCCGCCACACCCTCCAAGACTTAACCGGCCGGCGGAATTTTGCTCCCCGGCGCCCGTCCGCGAAGTCACGCGCCTGTTCACTTATGCCGATAACATGCGCCCGCGTCGGTGACCCGAGCCCCGGCCGTTTCGGGCCAGCGATTCCCAGCGATTCCAGGGAGAACCCGTCTTGCGAGCAGTAGTTCAACGCGTTAGCCATGCGTCCGTGACGGTCGACGGCACTGTGACCGGGAGCGCAGGGACGGGGCTCGCAATCCTGATCGGCGTGACGCACGACGATGGTTCGGACGATGTCCGCTACCTTCGAGACAAGATCGCCAACCTGCGCATCTTCCCCGGAGATGACGACGATGCCGAGTTCGAGCGTTCGGCGCTGGAGGTCAGGGCGGACATCCTGCTCGTTAGCCAGTTCACACTGTACGCGTCTACGCGCAAGGGCCGGAGACCGGGCTTCACCGAGGCTGCGCCGGGCCCGGTC
>JACZRO010000185.1 GCA_022574675.1 Chloroflexota bacterium | reverse complement strand
GGCCCCCCGCGTTCCGCTGAACAGGACGCGGTGCGCTTGCAGGAGATCTCGCTGCAACAGATGGATGCCTTCGAGCGCATCGGCCTCACCGGGCGGCCCGTGATGTGGCGGCTGGAGCGGGAGCGGATCAGGCGCGGCCTGCTCGATTTCCTGGACGTGCACCGGTCGAGGATGGAGGAACGAGGCGAGCGGCCGGTGGCTACGGAGCTCGGCTTCGGCGACGGCGAGGAGGTTCCGGCCGTGGTCCTCCAGCTTCCCGGCGACAGGACGGTCCGGTTCAGGGGGTGGATCGATCGCGTCGATATCAGCGATGACGGCTCGCGCGCCACTGTTATCGACTACAAGAGCGGCCGCGCTAACAACTTCCGCGGTATTGAAAAAGACCCGGTCGACGGCGGCCGACACCTCCAGTTGCCGGTGTACGCGTTGGCGGTGAAGGGTTGGCGACCCGAGGTCACCGCGATCAACGCCGAGTTCTGGTTCGTGATGGACGCCGCCGGAGCGGGATACGTCGGCACGTCCATCGAGGAGAGCGTTCCACGGCTTGAGGAGGTCGTCGGCAAAATCTTTGAAGGGATAAACGACGGCGTGTTCCCGGCCTACCCGGGCGATGGCTCAATCCCGGTCGGCTCAGGACGATTTGCGCCAAAGAACTGCGCCTACTGCCCGTTCGACCGGCTCTGCCCCGGCAGCCGCGCCTGGGCCTGGGAGCGAAAAGCGGGCGATCCCGCAGCCGTACGGTTTACAGGCCTCTCGGAGATGGGGTCGGCCGAGGCTCGAGGGGGAGAGGCGCAGTGACGACGAAAGACGCCGCCGCGCGCCGCCGTATCACGGAAGACCTGGACTCCACATTGTTCGTGGAAGCGGGCGCCGGCACCGGGAAGACCACGGCGTTGGTGGGTCGCGTGACGGCGCTGATCAAGCGTGGCGTGCCGGTCACAAAGCTGGTGGTGATCACGTTCACTCGCGCCGCTGCCGCCGAATTACGAGAACGGGTGCGGCAAGACGTCATGAAGGCACGCGACGCGACCAACGAGGGTAGCGCCGACCGGGAGATTCTGGACGACGCCGTACGCGAGATCGACTTCGCCGTGATCCAGACGATCGACTCGTTCGCACTTTCTTTGCTACGGGAGCGGCCATTAGAGGCCGAGCTGCCGCCCGTGATCGAGCCGGTCGACGAGGTGCAGGCGGAACTGGATTTCGACGAGGCGTGGCCACGCTGGCTCGACGAGCAGCCGGACGACGGCGAGTTCGCGAGCGCGATCGCGACGGCGTTCCGTCTCGGCCTGAACGCGCCCCTCACGGCGCTGTACGACACGGCCCGGCAACTGCACGCCAACTATCACCTGGTGACCGGTCACGTTTTCAGGGAGACAGGCGCCGTCCCGCGCGTGGCGGCCCGGGCCATCGTCGATGCAGGGCGGTGGCTCCCCGACATGGCGCGCTTCTGCCTCCTGCCGGACGGCGACAAGCTGACCGCGAGCCTGGAGAGCTTCCGGGCGCTCGCAGACCGTCTGGAAAAGATCGGCCCCGAAACCGAAGACGCAGACTGGCTGCTGGCCCGGCTGCGCAAGACCGAGATCTCCCAGACCGGGGGATCGCAGAGTGACTGGGGCGACGACGAGGACGGCGTCAACGCCTGCAAGTCGGTGAAGGCCAGCCTGAAAGATATCCAGGACCTGTTGAACGATGAGCTGGCGGACCTCCGGCGACACGCCGCCGGCGCACTGCTGGAGCCTTTGAAGGAGTTCGTCACCGGGTACGCCGCTGAACGGCGGAGCGCGGGGCGGGCGGAGTTTCACGACATGCTCGCGTGGGCGGTCGAGCTGCTCGAAGACGACGCCGCCCGCCGTCACTTCCAGGACCGGTACCGGTACGTCCTCGTCGATGAGTTCCAGGACACCGACCCGCTTCAGGTGGAGCTGGTACGGAAGTTGACCGACCGTGACGGCGCAGGACGTCCAACACCCGGCGCGCTGTTCGTCGTCGGCGACCCGAAGCAGTCGATATACCGCTTCCGGCACGCCGATCTGCCGACGCTCAATCGACTGCGATCCGATATGGGAGACGGCCTCACGCTGATCACCCAGAATTTTCGTTCGAACGCGTCGCTGGTCGGCTGGGTCAATCATGTGTTCGCTCTCTGGATGGACGGAGGGGGAAGCCCGCATCAAGCGGACTACGTGCCCCTGGAAAGCGATGACGAGCCGCCCGACGCCGAGCCGATGTTCGGTGTCCACATTGTTGGCGAGGCGCTGCCGGAGACACGCGTCGACGCGGTACGACGGGTGGAAATGGCGGAGCTTGCGCGGCTTGCCCGGGAGATCGGCGACGGCCGGTGGACGGTGCACGACGAAAACGGGCCACGCCCGTCCACGTTGTGGGACCTGTGCATCCTGATCCCGCGTCGCACCGCCCTGCCGTTGCTTGAGCGTGCGCTGGAGGAGCACGAGGTGCCGTTCACGACGGCCGGTAACTCGCTGATATTCATCACGGAAGACGTGCGAGACCTGCTGAACGCGCTGACGGCGATCGACGACCCGACGGACCAGGTGGCGGTGGTGGCGGCGCTTCGGTCTCCGGCCTACGCCTGCTCGGACGCTGATCTGTGGTCCTGGGCGCGAACGGGCCGCGGCTTCAACTTTCTGGATGAGACCGCCAGAGATGCGCCCGGAGCGGACAGCCCGGTGGCAAGGGCGTTCGGGTCGTTGAAAGCGTTGCACCAAGAGCGGCTGACCGCTTCACCGGCCGTTCTGATCGAGCGGTTCGTGCGGGAGCGGAGGCTGCGCGAGCTGGCGCTCGCCGGAGACCGGGCCGAAGAGCGGTGGTCACGAATCCAGTTCATCGCCGAGATGGCGCGGCGATTGGCCGATACGGGACGGCCAACACTCCGCGATTTTGTGACCTGGGCGCGGCAGCAGGCCGACCGCGACATCCGGGCTCCGGAGTCGGCGGCCGGCGAGCCGGTCGATGCGGTGCGAGTGATGACGGTCCACGCGGCCAAGGGCCTCGAGTTTCCGATAGTGATGCTGACGGGTCTAAATACGCCGTTAAGCGTCCGTCCAGAGGGCGCCCTGTTCGATCGCCGCCCGGACGCCCCGGTACGCGTGGCTGTCCGGATGGGGTCCAGCGACACGTATTTCGAGACCGGCGGGTTCGAGGCGCTCCGCGAGCAGGAAAAAGACGCCGGGAAACTGGAGAACGTGCGCCTCATGTACGTGGCGGCGACGCGCGCCCGGGACCATCTGATCGTCAGCACCTTCAGGAAGGATAACGAACGGACGTCCCCGGCGGCGCAGATCGCGGAGTACTCCGAGAGCGCGCCCGAGACATGGTCTCCGATCGCCCCAGCCGGGCGGGATGCCGGAGCAGGGAGCCTGCGAACAATGCGAACAACGGGAACGGGCGCGCCGGCGGAGCCGCTTGACGACCCTGACGCGTGGGAACGGGAACGGAAGGACGTGATCCGGCGGATGTCCGCACCGCCACTGGTCGCGGCGTCGTCGCTCCACGAGCCGGGCGACGCTCCACCGCTGCCCAAGACCGAGGACGAGCAGATCGAGCTGGACCCCTGGAGGCGCGGGCGGGCGGCCAGCGCTATCGGGCGCGCCGTTCACGCCGTGCTACAGGACGTGGACCTGGCCGAGCCGTCGATGCTCGGCGTGCTGGCGGCGCGCCACGCCGCCGCACACGATGTAGCGAGTTACGAACACGAGGTCCTGAAACTGGCGGAGGCGACGCTGAAGGCGCCCGTTTTGCTGCGTGCCGCTGACGCATACCGGAAGGGGCGGGCCTGGCGGGAGTCGTATGTAAGCGCCGCCGTCGGTTCGGCAGGAGTGGTCGTGGAAGGGTACGTTGACCTCATGTTCGAGGAAGAAAACGGCTCCCTGGTAATCGTCGATTACAAAACGGACCGCACGGACGCCACAGCCGAACGGTACGAGGCGCAACTCGGGGCGTACGTCGCCGCCGTAAGGAAAGCGACGGGCCGGGAGGTGAGCGAGGCGGTCCTGGTGTTCTCACGGCGGGCTGCGGAGGCGTTGAAAAGCGGCTCAGACCTTGAGACGGCCCAGCACACGGTCCCCGACCTGGACGCAGCAGTCGATCGTGCGATCAGGCTCGCGGAACTGGCGTCCGCTGGATGA
>JACZRO010000040.1 GCA_022574675.1 Chloroflexota bacterium | reverse complement strand
CGATGTCGTTGTTGAGCGCCTTGAGGGGCGATATGTACAGGGTCCGGACGCCGGCCCCCGGATTTTTTGCGTCGCTGGACGTTCTGGAGAACAGGCTGTTCAGCGCCCACAGGAAGGCGGCGAACGTTTTTCCGGACCCGGTGGGGGAGTGGATCAATGTGTGCTCGCCGCGCGCTATGGGCGGCCACGCTTGCTGTTGCGGAGGCGTGGGCACACCGATCTCTTCCCTGAACCAGTCAGCGACCCACGGCAGGAACAACCCGAGCGCGTCGCCGTCCCTGGCATTTCCGTGTGAGGTCGATGTGTTCCGGTGGGTCATTTGTCTATCCGGGTCTGCCGGGGAATCCCGGTCAACGCTTTCCTGGGATTTCATGTCGGGGATTCCATGTCTCAAGGGCGTTTCCTGTCCGCCCGAATATAGCCCCTTCCTGTGTTCACGCGGCCGGACATGGCGCAACGGCCGGGGGCGATCACGTCAGGACCGGGCCTCGAATACACGAGAGGCACGCTGCCGGCAAACGGAATCCTCACCCGCCGTCCACGCATTGACCACAGGCCGGGTACTGACCTCCCACCCCGTTCCATACGAGCATTAGTCGCTGTGTATTGCGGAAAAGCCCAATACCTGTGGGCCGTGTGGTTCATCTGATTGGACCCTGTTGGACCGGCGCTTCCGCGGGGAAGAGCCATAACGTGAATCGATACGGGTGCGCCAGGTCTTCCGGGGCCGGTTCATCCCACGGCGGAGGGTGAAAACGATTTGCGAAATCTTCTTAATCGCATTCCGAAACACTACCTGGGTTTCATTGCGTTGTTTCTCCTGGTTGGAGCGACCGCCTGTGAGGGACTGATCCAGGAAGGCGCCCGCGAGGCGGTGGCAGCCGGGCGTGAGATCAGGGATCTTGAAGATGCCGAGCTAAGTCCCATCAGGGACAAGATGGAGACGCTTCGGTTTGACGAGATTGAGCCTCGTCAGCAAGAGATCGAGGACCTGTATCGCGAGATCGAGAGGATCCAGCGCCAGATCATCGATCCGCTCTGGAACCAGGTCAACGACCCGTGGTCGGTCGGCGGCGAACTCTTTGAGGCTCAGGAAGCATTACAGGTACAGTACGGGCTTATTGACTTCGAGTATCGCGAGATCGAACTCGAGTCACGCCGCCTGGAGCGAAGGTTCCGTGATGTCAATAACGGCATCGGCGGTTTCGACCCGGCTATCAGGCAGAGGGAAGACGACCGCTACGAGCTGCAGCGGAAGCTCGATCGACTCTACAGGTTCGGGCAGGACCCGATCGATGAGGTCTGGAAAAAGGTCAATTCGATCAACTCGAACCCGGACGGGTCTTTCGACTCGAATCAGTTCGAGATAGAGCAGATCAATAACAAGATCGCCAGCCTGCACGACGAGGTGGCGTGGCTCCAGTCCGATCTTGATATCCGGACTCGTGAGAAGCAAGACCTTCGCAACAACGTCCAGGCGGAACTGAACGATCTTTATTCGATCGGACGATTCTCGATCGACGACCTGCACGAGCGGATCGCTCAGATCGAGGCCGAACTGGCCGATGGGAGCGTCGCGATCGTCGCCGTCGGCACAAGTTCGTCCGCCGAGGCAGATGAGCTGCGGGCAGAGCGGGACGCTCTTTTGAACGCCCTCAACGCTGACCTGGCTCAGATCGATTCCGAGATCGCCGCGGTGGCCTCGGAGCGCTCAAGCACGGTGGCGTTCTACCAGGACACGATCGACGCAAAGAACCTTGAGATAAACCTGCTGTCATCGCCGGGCGACTCGTCCGCGTCGTCGACGCCAGAAACGACCGGCAACGATGATCAGATTGCGGACCTCCAGGCCGAAATCGACCAGGCCGAGCTGGACAGGGCCGCCGCTCTCACCACCCTGGACGAGGCGCGGAATGACCTCCAGACGGAACGCGACGAGTTGGTCGCACAACGGCAACCTGACATCGATTTCCTCAATGTGAAGATCGCCGATCTCGATGGCGCATCGACCGCAACGGTGGTGACCACGGTCATCCCGGATGGCCTCTCCGATGAGCTGGAAGAGCTCCGGGCCAAGCTCGCCCGGCTGGAGCAGGAATACACCGACAAGACCCACAAACTGGAAACCCTGCTCGCCACGATCGATCGTGAGTTGAACGGCCTGAATTCCGACGACGGGCCGGTCGCGCAGATCTACCGGAACATCGATCAACTGAACGAGAAGCTCAACGGTCTATACCTGGCTTCTGAACAGGATCAGGTCCACCAGAACGACGCCGTCAACGACCTGGTCGCCAGGGCCGAGCGACTCCAGGAGGAGTTGACCACCCGGGCACGGCGCGTCGAAGAGCAGTTGTTTGAGATCGATGATCAGCTGCAACGGCTGTACCGCAACGGTCAGGACAACCAGTTCGATGAGCAGATCGCATTCAACCAGGCACAGCGTGCGCTGGAAGACCGGCGTTTTGAGCTGGACGATCGCCGCTGGCTGTTCGACCAGGAGCAGCAGGATATGTACTCACAAAACAACGACCCGTACCGGGACATTCAGGAGAAGGCTGACTTGATTTACGCCACTGAAGTACAGCCCCTGCAGGACCGCATCAACCAGCTTGAGGATGAGATGCGGAGCCTCTGGGACGAGGAGCAGTCGCTGCAGAGTCAGCTACGGTTGGCCGAGCGGGCGCTCCGGGACCGGGAACGAGAGCTTGAGGACCAGGTCTTTGACCTGCTGGACGCCATCACGGCCGACCCGGCGACTGACGTTGCCGGCACCGATGAGCTCATCGATGGGATCGTCGATCCCGTAATCGAATCGCCGGAGACTTTGGACCAGCCGGTGGACCTCGCCGGTGATCCCGAGCCGGTTCTCGTACCGGTCGATTAACCGCCGATAAATGACCAGTCAACAACGGCCACCCGGCCTGCCGCAGTCCCTCGTGTAGTGCCGGAGGCCGGGTCCCGAGACGGCGCCCGCGGCTTCTTTTGAGCCCGGGCGCCGTCTTCGCGTTCGTGGGAGCGATCGGCGTCGTACCGCCTCCCCACTCTCAAGGAGAAGGCTTCGACAGGCCCCCTCCTGATTTAGGAGGGGGTCGGGGGTGGTTATCGGTTATCCCGGTGGTCCGTCACTGGTGGTGGCGTATCAGGCCCGTTGCACACGCACACGTCTTCGCGTTGACACTCGTTCTCAGCCGCTGCTACGCTGGAAGCTGGCCCAAAGCCGGTCGGCAGCGATGCGCCGGCGGCCCTCGTGGGGATGTAGCTCAGCTGGGAGAGCGCGGCGTTCGCAATGCCGAGGTCGGGGGTTCGAGCCCCCCCATCTCCACCAAAAGATACTCACACACAAATCGCCGTCCCATCCGGGGCGGCGTTTGTGTGTTGTTGACTTCGCTCGGCGCGGAACGCGCAACCGCCGCCCCGGTCCGGGGCGACGGCTGTTCTGTTCAGGTTCGAGGTTGAGTGATCCCGATTATGACCCGGGACTGACCGGAACCACCTGCGGGAAGTCCGACACGGCAACCTGGTCAATCGTCGGGAAGCCGCTGACCAGCCCGAAGGTCCACATCATCTCGTTGGACGTGTGCATCGCCGCCGCTGTGTCGAACCGCCGGTCGGTCACCCGCCACTGGCCGGCATCCATGTCGAACGCGATCCGTGAGGCGTGTACCGCCGCCGTTCCATTCGGACCGCCGGCCGCCATGATCGCTGGGATCGATGGATAGGCGAAAAGGAGGTCGTTGGTTATCCGTTCAAGCTCGAACGGGCTCGCCTCCATCTGCTTGGGGATGCGCGCCTGGAGCAGGCCGCCGATGTTCACGGTCGCCTCGAAGAAGCTTGCGTAAACGTCCTGGGCGGCCCTGGAGCTCACCTGGTCCGATCCGTTGACGATGGTCGAGTTGAGCGCGCCGAGGATGTCTCCGAGCTCCCAGTCGTGAAGCTCCGTGGCGCCTTCAAAGTACCCCATCTCCGGGTTGTAGGCGTCCAACAAAGCGGTGACATGCCCGGCGGCGGCTTCGGTGTACCGGCGTTCGCCCAGTATCCGGGAGGCCTCCCATAGCCCGCGCACCGCGCGCGCCCGATCGACCACTCCCGTCGGCGCCGACGCGATCAGCGCGTCGCCCGTCTGACCGAGCATATCGAGCGCTTCACGTTGAAGCTGCGGGTCGTCGGTCGAGGCCGCGTACCAGACGAACGCCTGCGCTGCGAGGCCCATCTCCATCACGTCCCCCGGCTCCATCGTGGCGACGCGTGTGAACAGATCGTCGCCGGCCTCGGAAACCATCGCAAGCAGGTCCGGGTTGATGTAGAGGCCGTTGTAGAGGTCTGGTTCCGACAGCAGGATGCGCAGGTCTGAGAGCGCCTGCAGCATCTGGTACTGGTCTGCGGGGAGCACGGCCGGGTCTGTGACCGTCACCGCGCCATCGCTGAACTCCGCCCCGGCGACGAACATGCCGTCCTCGTTGCGCAGGTTCTGCAGGGCGAACATCGCCATCTGACCGGCCTCGGCGTACATCACCATGCCCTTGAACCGGTCCATCGCCCCGAAAGCGGAGGTCGGCGTGCCGCCCCCTGCCGGGGAGTTGAAGTATTTGGCCCACTCCACCTGTTTGATAATCGTCTGGGCCTGCGCCGCCGGGGTGATGGTCGTGTCGACGCCGTCCTCCAGCCAGCGGTAGTTGGACAGGTCCATCGGTTCGCCGTTAAACGGGTTCTGGAATTGCGGGTCGCCGCTGGCGTACACGGCACGCAGGAGGGCGGCGTTTGCGGGCATCATCACGTGCTCGCCATCGGCCGGCCCCTGGTCCACCGCGTCAACCATCGCCATGACTTTGTCCATAGGCGGCGAGAACGGAACGCCGAGGCCGGACATCATCACCAGGCTCCCAAGCGTGTATCGCGAGTACCAGTACGCGTTCGAGAGCGCCACGCCGAAATCGTATTCGGGGAGGCCGTTGTGGAGACCGGTGCCGCTCACGGGCAGTGGCTCGGACGTGGGGGTCGGCGGCGTGGGCGTCGCCGGGATGGGCGTTGGCGCTTGCGGCTCCGCCGCCGGTGAGTCACTGCTACAGGCCACGGCGACCGTCACCAATGCGAACGATGCGGCGATTACCGTCCATTTGAGCGACGGACGACGCCGCCACCGCGTGCCATGCGGTTCCCGTCGGCGGGGTTCTGATTCCAACATCCGGGTCCTCCTCGAGACCTTTGGGTCTCGCCCGCCCCCTCGCGGCCAGACCCGATGAAATATTCGTGATTGAATTCACGAATCACTTCTTTGATGCGCCCGGCTATGACGTTTCCGTGAGATCAGACGACTGCACTGTGAAGGATGCGTGATGTTTTTCACAGCGTGTGCGCACCCGGTTCGACCCGGGCGCTGCATAGGAGGGACGCCACACGGGCCGAGACCCCGTAAAATCTGATGCACGCCCCGGTAGCTCAGTGGATAGAGCGTCGGTTTCCTAAACCGCAGGTCGCGAGTTCGACTCTCGCCCGGGGCACCACTCATGCCTGGCCTAACCTCTTCGCGGCCTCACGCCGGGTACCATCGCGGCCGACACCATAAAGAGGAGGCCGCCATTGCTTGACCGCTATTACCTGCGCCCGGACGACATGTGGTGGCGCGTCGAGAACGACGAGCTTCTCTACACCCCGGTCGTCGTCGTACGCGGCGCCGAGCACTCACACATCTACCTCTCCGGCCAGTTGTCCCGGCTTCCTTCCGGCGATGTGGTCGGCATCGGCGACATGCGCGCCCAGATCCGGCAGGTCTGCGAGAACATCCAGACCGGGCTAAATCATGTCGGCGCAACGTTCGACGATGTCGTTCGTTCGGTGACGTACCTGACGGTGGACGATGTCGAGGAGTATTACGCCACGTCTGACGAGCGGTTCAAGTACTTCAAGAACGTCCGGCCGACGAGCACCATTGTTCCGGTCGCCCGGCTTGGAAAGCTCGATTGCATGATCGAGATCGAATGCGAAGCGATCATCGAGTCGGACCGGCTGCCGCTGGAGGCCATGAAGGCGTCCATGATCTGAATCGGGAGCCGATTGCCACTACGGCTGCCCATCACCACGGGCCGCCGCCGGCAACCCGGCTTGCCAGAGAAAGCAAGGGCACAGGCAGGAGCTTGTCTGCAAAACGGGAATAATTCCGGTGTGGCCGTCCCCGGATTCGCGGTAATGGGGATTCGCGGTCATGGCGCGCGGGCACAGTTAGCGGCCGATCAACAGTGCTACCCTCCCGGCGTTACGCTGCCCCGCGTTCAGTTCAGAGGAGTCAGCAATGGTCGTAACGCACCTGGACCACATCGAGCTTATCGTCAGCGATCTCGACCGTTTCGTGCACATGTTCAAGGCGATGGGTTACGTGGAGACCTCACGCAGCAACCACCACGGCGTATCGGTCGAGTTCCAGATACCGGGAATCGATCAGCCGATCTTCGAGATACACCAGGTCTCCGGCGAGGAAGTGGTAGGCGTAAACCACATCGCCTGGCGGGTCGATGACGTTGCCGCCGCTGCGGACGAACTGCGCTCGAAGGGCGTGGAGGTCAGCGATCCGAACCTGGTCGAGGCCACCGGCCGCACCATCATCAACGGACGCGACCCGGACGGCTGGCGCATCCAGTTCGTGGACGCAAAACGCGCCGCGCCGACCGAGTAGCCGCCAGCCGGATCCGGGACGCCCGTCTCCGATCGCAGTGCCCGTGCCTACCCCGGCGCAACTCCGCACAGGCGCGCCAGGTCGCGATCATTGGGGGGGCCCGCGAAGTGGACCCGGACGGACGGCCCAAGTGCGTCTGAAATGCCGGTCCCGGCGTCGCAGAACGCCGCCTGTGTTCGCAAAATCCCGCCGCTGATGGCGGCGAAGTCGCTATCTGAAATTGCCGCGAAGATGTCTTGTTGCGCCTGCAAGACCTCTTCGAAGTATCGAATCAGCAGTTCATGGTCACCGCGCACATTATCCGGCGGGACGAGCGAACGTACCCGCTCGAGCGCGTTCTCCACGGTCGCGACGTAGCCGGGCGCGGCCCGCGCCACCACCTCGAACGCGTCGTCAGCCCCGAGGTTGAACGCCAGGTAGTCGGGGCCGGTCTGGCCGAACCTGGCGCGGAAATCTCGTAGCGCGGTGAACAGCGGGCCACTGTAATCGTCAGCCAGCAGGCTCGGGTCCGGCGCCTGGAAGGCCGATGACAGGCCAGGAAAGGCGATCCCCAGTACGGGTGGCGAAAGGCCGATGGCGGTACTGACCGCGATTTCACCATTACCAAGTTCGAGGTTTGAGACGACGAAATGAACCGGATCGACTTCATCGATCGCTTTGCCGATCTCCCGGTCCAACCGCACGGCCTCTGCAAGGTACCGGAGAAGCGCCACATGGTCGGCGGCGAATCGCTCCGGCGGATCGACAGGGAGCAGTACGTTCTGCACCGCCTCGAAGGCGGTACCGGCGCCGGCCCCCTGCAGGGCTTCCAGCAACGCGCGGGAATCGGAGAACTGCCGGCTCAGCGTCTGGCCGAAAACGGCGTTGCGGCTATTAAACTCTTCGTACGCGGCGTTCACGGTGTTCAGGTATGCGGCCTCTTCGTCGGTTAGACCACCGAAAAGCTCGCCCGCCGCCACGGCCTCCTCCGACACGAGCACAGTGTCCCGGAAGGATTGGGATAGATCGGCCAGCAGGTTCCGCTGCAGCGTCGTGAACTCCACCTGGAGTGTGCGGCTCGCGAGATCGTCACGGGCCTCCGCCGCCGCCAGCTGCCTCTGCAGCAGTTCTACGCTGTCCCTCAGGAACCTCAGCAGTCGATCATGGTCCGTTGCGTACCCTGTGGGCGCGGCCAGCGACTCCAACTCCCCGATCTGACTCTGCGCAGCCTCGATGGCCTGCGGCAACGCCTCTTCGAGTAGTCCGAGGACCTCAAGTGCAGGCGGCGCATCCTCCAGGGCGGCGAAGATCTCTTCGTTGCGACGGTCGGCCTCCTCGCTGAGGGCGCGAACCGTGGCGAGGTACGTCTCATCCGCGGACGTTTCGGCCGCAGCGCTGGAGTCCGGCGTTGCCTCCGCATCTCCTGATTCGTCGCTGCTACAGGCGATGGCGGCCACCGCGGTAATCGCTAACCCCAGGACCACCCACCACCGTATACCGGCCTTCCAGTCGCTCATGCCCGGTTCCTCCCGACAATAAATATTCCCGTCGCCGAATTGGCGTGGAAATGACGCCGGTGACACCCCCGCGGCCGTGCCTGGCAACCGGGCGGCGACACTCGGAGCATGAGATGCGATTCCCGCTCCAGGGATTTTTCGCCCCTGTAATGCGGTACCGGGGATCCGCCCTTCCCCTTCTGCGGAAGGATCAGGGCGCCGATCCGCGCGCAGAGCAGCCTCCGCGGCGCACCTCTCCCGTTGGGAGAGGATTCAGGTGAGGGGAACAGGAGCGGATCGCAATCCGGCCCTGCGCCAATCGCGAACGGAATAACGAATGGCCCCCCTACAGCGAAAGGCCACCCCACCCGTCGGCTTAAAGCGTCAGTTCAAGCACGTACATGCCGCCCTTGAAACGGTCGATCGCGTAGATCAGCCCTTTCTCGTCCCAGTACACATCGTTGATGTTGACCCCGTTCATGCCCTCCGGGTAGGCCGGGATGTAGTAGGCCACCTCTTCCGGGCGGAACGGGTTGCTGATGTCGTGGACGCGGACGCCGCCGTTGAAGTACGACCCCACGATCAGTGTCTCCGAGCGCATCGAAAGCGGCCCCGGCTTGTTCTCGTGGAGGTTGTGGGCGCCGAACCTGCCATCGGTGTCCTTGAACGGCTCCGGGTCCGGCAGCGGGAAGGTGCTGATGATCACCGGGTTCGTCTCGTCCCGGGCGTCCATCACCCATACAAGCTTCGGGTGATCGGCGGCGTGGTCGACGGTCGACTCGTCGCTCACGATCAGCAGGTCGCGGTCGAACAACGGCAGCACGGTGTGCGTGAAGCCCGGGAAGGGCGGGTGGTAGTCCACCCGGCTGATCATGGTTGGCTTCGACTTGTCCGACACGTCCAGGATGATCGCTCCGCCGTCGATGTAACCCAGGTAGGCGCGGTCCGGCCGCTCCGGCCACACATTGCCGTTGTGGAGCCGGAAACCGGTGTCGAAATCCGGGTGCCGCTCCGGCGGGTCTTCGGTGTCCCCGACGCGCGTCCCGGGCAGCCACCAGCGGCCCACCTCCCTGGGATTCGACGGGTCGCCTACGTCGACGATCATGAGGAACTGGTCGTCCAGGGGATTGTGTGGCTGGAAGTCCGCCGCGCCCGTCGAGAGGTAGGCGTATCGGCCGTCGGCGAACCAGAGGCAGTGCGCTCCCCGGGAGTAGGGGCCGGAGGTATCGAAGTGGGACACCTTCTTCGGGTTCGCCGGGTCTTTAACGTCCCAGATGCCCATGCCGACGGGCTCCACCCCGGTGGTCTTGCCCTGGTACGCCACCAGCAGAAGATCGTCGACCATATCCAGCGAGTTCGACCGCACCCTGTCGTGCGCCACCTCGGTCTGGGCCACGATGATCGGCTCGGACGGATCTGTCACGTCCAGCGCGGTGAAATCCTTGGGGCCGCTCTCGTGCGCCACGTACAGGATGCGCCGGCCGTCCGGGGTGGCCTGGAGCGCCAGCCCCTCGCCGCCGTTGCCGAACCCCCCGAGATCGCTCTGGGAGATCAGCCGCATGTTCCTGGCCTGTGCGGTTCCACCGGTCATGTATGCCTCTCCTGTGTCCATCCCGTGATCCCGGGCCGGCCGCGGCGCCAGATACGGCGCTGAATATGGAGTTGTCACGTAGGGTCGCGTGGCGGAACGATAACACTGCGTTCAACTCGGCCTCGGAATTTGGGGAGTCACGCGGCCGGCCGGGTCCGAGGGTCCTACGGAAACGCGCGCAGGTCGGCTCCTTACCTGCCCTTTTGGCCCATGAATCGAGCGGCAACGTTTCCTACACTCGCCCGATGGGCGAGCGATTTACATACGCATGGCTGGCGGCCATCCTCATCCTCACTGTTGCGTGCGGCTCCGGACAGAGGGACGAGGCGCCGGAAGAATTCACCGCGTCCGGCACGGGTCAGGCGACCCTGCCCGGGGCGCCTGAGATCGTCCGCGTCACGCCCGGAGACGGCTACGCGACGGTCGATTGGCACGCCCCGGCCGCGGCGCCGGAAACCGGCGAGAGCATCATCTCCCGCTACGTCGTGACCGGCATCCCGGACGGGTCGCGTTCCGTTGATGGAGACGTGCTGACGGTCCGTGTCGGGGGTCTTACCAACGGGCAGGCGTACACATTCACGGTCCGGGCGGTGAACGAAGCCGGGTTTGGGCCGGACTCGGGGTCCTCGAAGCCGGTCCTGGTCGCCGCCCCTCCGGGCCCACCACCAGCGGTGGCGGCCATGGAGTTGAGCCTGGGCGGCGTCCGACTTGCCTGGCTCGCCCCGTCACGCGACGGCGGAAACGAGATCGTCACCTACGTCGTGACCAGCGAAAACGACGGCACGACGCTCGTTCTAGAGGGCGACCCGGCAGCGGGCTATGTGGCCGTCGGTGACGAGGCGCTCGAGACGAGGCCGGGACTCGCGGACGGTAGTTCCATGGTTTTCGTCATCGATTTAGGCGACGCCCTGTCCGAGGATCGGTTTCGCGTCGCCGCGGGAAACGTACGCGGGCTCGGCCAGTGGTCGCCGTGGGCCTCGCCCGTGAAATCGACGCCGCCGGAACCGGACGACGGCGCCAGTGACATAAGTGACCCGGGCGACTCTGGCGCGCCGGAGGCTCTATCTACGCCGTCGCAGAGCCCCGAATCGTCACCGGTTTCGAGCGTCAGCGCCCTGGAACCGAACGCGACCCCGCCACCAATCCCTGAGCAGGAAACTGTGGCGGTATTCGCGAGCCCAACGCCCTCGCCGCCGCCACCGCCGACGGCCACGCCGCCACCGTCCTCAACACCCGACGCCGGGATCATGGTCCGATGGTTGCCGACGCTGTACGGCGATGGCGGCCCGCCGCCCGACTGGCGCCCATCGCTGCTCGGAGGCGCCGGGACGCCGTTTCTGTTGCACTCGATCGAGGCATGGTCGAGCGATCCGGTCGATGTGTTCCGCGGTGACATTTCATGGGGAGACGGCACCATCGATCAGGCCTGGTTCGAGGACCCGGTGTACGTCAGCAGTCGCACTGCGGAAGGCGTTGCCCGGCTATTCGCCTATCACACGTACCAAGAACCCGGGGTTTACCCGGTAACGATTACCGTCTCGGCGATAAACCACTCGGGAGTGAGCGGGCAGACCACCATCGACGCGTTCATAGGCCAGTGAGCGCCATCGCCGGCCCATACCGCGGTCGTCCCGCTTCTCAGCCGGCCGCCGTCCGGAGGCCCGTTTGATCGCCCCCTCCCTCGGTGCAGATCGCCCGTACGCATACGCCGTAAAGCGGTATCAGCAACAGGAGGAGGATAGCGCCAAGCAGATACCCGGCCGCCACGTCGGTCGGCCAGTGCGCGGAGAGGAAAACGCGCGATAGCCCGACCAGTCCTGTCAGCGTCGCCATTAACGCGAGCAGCGGCCCCCGCAGGCTCAGCCGCAACCCGTGCCTGAACGCCAGGAAGGCGATGAAGCCGAACGTCACGGTGCTGCCGAAGGTGTGCCCGCTCGGGAAGCTGGACCCGGTGGGCTCGGCGATGGGGCGGCCGCGGTCCACGATCTGCCCGAGCCCGTAATCGAAGCCCAACGCGGCTGCCCCGATAACCACTACGGCGAGCCCGACCGCCCAACCACGTCGCGCCCGCCCGGAGAATATGAGATACGCGATCGCCACGGCGGGGAGCGCGAGCCGGAACTCGGTGTCCGTCCACGCCGAGATGTCCTGCATAAACCGGCTGAGCCCGGGCGCGCTCCAGCCCTGGACCCACTGCATCACCGTGATCTCCGTCGACGAGTCGGGTTGAGCCCTGACGAGCGCAGCCAGTACGCCGAGCGCGAGGACAAGGACGCCGATAGCGCCCGCCCAGATCAACGTGCGCCGCGCACCGGCGTCGCCCCGAAACTGTCTCATATGTCCCGTATCTGACTCGTTATCGCCGCGAACGCGATCACCGCCGGTGACAGGTCCGCGACGGGTGGGGCGTGGGACCAATGTCTGGTCTCCAACGCAGGTTTGCTAATTATGGTACGACCCGTGGCGAGCCGGCGGATTGGCGCTGGCGCTCATTATCGAGCAAGCCGGCCGCCTCGGACCGAGCAGGCTCTATTGCCGTCCCGGCCCTCTATACGCCGGTACCCGCGGCACGCAACTCGTCGAGGCAGCGGTCCAAGGGCTGCCCGCACATGTCGCGGAAAGCCAAGGAACGGGCTGCCCGGCGACGTGGCCCGCGCCGCCGCCAGTTCCGGGACCGGAAACAAGGCCGGGCGTACCGGCCGGGCATCGTCGTTACCGGTCCAAATCGCACCGGGGATCGCTTCTGAGACCACACCCGGGATGACGCTATCGTCGCCGGCCGGTGTGCTGTTGCCGATGGGTCGTGGTGCGAAGCGTGATCCCAGGTGGAACTTGCGCGCGACCCGGTCTAGCATCAGGCGGAGGAGGATGGGCTTGCGCAGCGGCCCGGCCGCCACGTACGCCATCCCGCCGAAGCCGGGGACGATGGACAGCAACATTACGTGAGGACCGTGGAGCATCAGCGATCCGCGCCGTTCGCGGGCGCCGGGCCGCAGGCGGAGCGACAGTTCGATGAGGAAGAACGACAGCGTCCAGGCCGGTCGCAGGATGCTGCCGAACGGGAACCGGAACAGCGCCGTTATCGCCAGGTGGGCGCCGAGGTGTCGCAGGCCTTCGTGGACCTCGCTGTCGGACAGATACCGTCGCGTTGCGTCGGCGTCCGACGCCGAGATCCGGCCTTCTTTCTGCCAGCGCTCAAGGCCCTTCAACAGGAACGCCTCGGCGCGCTCGTCCGACGTCGCCACCAGATTCCGAAGCTTCCGGTAGGCGCCGGTCCAGTTGAACATGGCGTACGTGATGCGGATGATCTTGCTCGCCAGCCTTGTCTCTGACCGGTGCCACGCGGTTATCGAACGTTCCGCATCGTCGATCGATGCATCCAGCTCCCGCATGCCCCCGTCCCCAAGAACGGAGCGCATCTCGACCCTGTTCGAGGAGACGAAGGCCCGCAGGCGGTCAAAATCGATGTCGTCGAAGATCGGGAATGCGCCCCGGCGGAGCGCCGATCGGAACTGGCCCGCCGCCGGGAAGGGAGTGACGATGGCAGATTCAAGATCGACGATCTTGTAGTCGCCTTCCGGCGTCAGGATCAGGTTGGTGTGGGCGTGAGGATTCCTGGGATTGAGTTGCCAGACCGGGAGACCGGCGGATGCGAACAGCTCCGAGACCTCGCCCAGGAAATGCTTCGCCGGGGCATCGTTGTCGGCCTCGTGGCCCGGGATCAACTCGGTGACCATGCTCGGCTTGCCGCCGGACCAGTCGATCTCAAGGACCGGAGCGACAAGATCCTTGCCGAACCGGTACCGGGTCAGAAGCCCGGCGATCCGTCGGCGGTAGGTCGTCGCCTCAAGGGCATCGCGGTTGTGGTCATAAGGGAACCGGGCCTGGAACGCCGTCCAGTACATCGCCTGGATGATGGCAGGGGGCCGGAAGTGCTTTGTGGCAGTGCCGGCGTTGGAGTCGAGCACGACCGCGCTGGCGTATGAGCCGTTGTATCGGATCCCATCACCTGTGACGGCCGGAACGTCGCGCCCAATTTTAGGGGCGGAGAGCCATCGAACATTCTCGAACCGGCGGTAGACCAGGATCAGGACGCCCAGTCCGGCGACGCCCCACAAGATCCCGCCCATCACGTCGGTCGGGTGATGCGCCAGGCTATAAACCCTGGTGAAGCCGGCGGCGATCACGAAGAGCGCGGCGGCGGTGATGATTGCGACCGAACGCAGTCTCACGGGCCGGGGCCGGACGGCGAGCCATGCCGCGAACCCTGCGACGACGGTGGCGAACAAAACATGCCCGCTGGCGAAGCTGAGATCAGGGGTGCTCGGGAAAGGTCGGACGCGGTCGGCGAAATGGGCCAGGGCCCAGTCTGCGGGGAGGTACGCAACCGCAAGGACGCCCATGCCGATGAGAAGAGCCATCGCAGATCCGGAACGCCTTAAAACAAAGAGCGCTACGACGGTCCCGACGACGATGGCGGCGGCAATTGGCCCGTCAAGCACGGCGTCGAACACCTCCGTGATTGCACCAATTCCGGAGAACTCGACGTTCGAGACCCAGTTGAGAGCTGAGCGGTCAAATGCGTCGAGTGCGCCAGCACGTACGAGGCCGCCGAGGGATACGAGTAGCCCGACTGCCGCGGCCGCGGCCAGTGCGGTGAGCAGGGCGGGAGATGGGGCGACACCGCGAACGAATGTTCCCTTTGTCTGTTCAAATCTTCGCGTCCTGCTCGCGATGTTCAGCATGTCTACCCTTTTTTCTCCATCCCCGGAAGAAGCGCCTTGCTTCCTGGGTGCTCTTCTAAAAGGTTAGGAGGGTTCGTGAACGCATTCGTCTCCCCAGGGTGGCCTACGTAGTCCACTTGAGGGTGAAATCGACGATACCCGTCTGAGGGACTATATCCATCTCGAAAGAGGTGTAGGAGCGTCACGAAATAATTCCGGTTCGGTCCGTGTGACCGGCCAAATCGTTTTGAAAACTGACCGGTCAGTCACTGTTATAACAATTCAGATGCGAGTACCCAGGAAAGAGATACATCAGCATTTCACAGATCCCGGCGCAAAGCTGGGTCCGGGACGTGCCGCAAACGTCGGCTGTGGCCTAACCCGTCCGTGACAAACAAGCGGGCCCCGGGCCCCGGGCCACTGCGAAGCGAGATACTGGGTATCCTCGAACCTTGCCAAAGCGTCATTCCGATCGGCGATTATCATCCCGGAACCGGTCACCGATCGGATATGACTCTTCAGCGAGAAATATTCGACTGGACGTCCGAATCGAGAGTGGATGTTTCGTCGCAGGCCGTTCAGCACGCTTTCAGGGAGTTCGAGCCTTTCGGCGAATATGTCGATCAACGTGCTCAGCTCCGCCGGCGGGTTGTTAGCAACCACAGCCTTGATGGCTAACCCCGGCTCTTCGGCCAGCAACAGCAGCATCGCCATCGCGCCAAAGGAATGGGCGATCACGCCCTCCACGGGGTTGTTCTTCTCGATGGCCACTCTAATGGCTTCTCCGTACTCCACTGCATCGGTCATTCTTCCTGGCGACGCACCATGAGCCGGCGCATCGAATGCAAAAACGTGGAATCCAGCCTCCTGCAGCGGCACGACGAAGTGATGCATCGAACCCGCATTCGACGACCATCCGTGTAGCAGGATGACAGTAGGCCCGGTTCCCCAAGCGTAGGCTGCAAGGTCCCTCCCCCGGAAACGAAGTGACAATCGCTCCGAGTTCGAGAGAGCACGCTGCTCGGCAGCCGAAGGCGGCTTTGAAAACGGCATGAAGAAGAGCCTATTCACGATGAGGCTCGCCAACCGGGGATGGATGGAGGCAAGCGTTTTGACTACCCTGCTGGCAGTGCTCAAGGCCTTCGAGTTTGGATATCCGGGCCCAATGGTGTTCGATTGCATATCACAACGTCTCGGCTAAAAAGCGTACTTCTGGCCTGCCGTGCAAACTTCTACCCATATCGTCAACAGCATCTTGCGCAGCGGGATTATTCAAATAGGTGCCAACATGGTCGTCGCAGAGGTGACACCTAACTTAATCCCTCGTACGTACCGCTTAGGAGGCAGGTCAAATCCATGAACAGGCGGTCACGCCCTAGTTGGATTCAGCGGCAGTCCAACGCATCCATTCGGCTTCGAACGTTTCGGTCGTAACAGTGTTTCCGTCTTCGATTTGAAAACTTCCGCCGGGTGCCAGCGTGTAGATGTAGAACTCTTCCCCATCCTTGAGTCTGTAGATCTCCAGGCTCTTACCGCTGCCTGGAGCGATGAGGTTCGATTCGGTAGTGGCGCCGACGAGCTCAAGGTTGACTTCGTTGAGATTCGCCGTTTCGCCTGTTCCAAGAGGGGTCAGATAGTAGACTGCTCCCTCGTAGCTCAGACTGACCAGAGGGGTGCCTCTCGGGGTATCGGGTGCGGTGTTTTCTCCGTCTGGATCGGGCGATCGGGACTGGCCCTGGGTCTGGGCCTGCGGAGAGTCGGATGTCGGACCCGTAGATGCCGGCTCCTGTGTCTCTCCGGACCCGCACGCGAGGCCGATCACCATCAGTGCGGTCAATCCAAGTCCTAGCCCAAGATTTTTTGTCCTGTTCATTTCCTTCTCCTGTTGTCTTGCCGTGTGGTATGTCTAACCGGGCCGATACATATAGACGCTAGATGCCTTCGAAAAGTTCCAGCTACGGTCACTGTGCCTCCGGCATATGCCGTATGACCTTCTAAGCCCTGGTCCACCGGTCTTTCCAGAGTTGGAGCCCGAAGGCTTTCGGGCTCCAACTAACCCGGCAGATCCCGTTTCCTTACGTCCCTGTGAAACGCCTTTAGTCACCCGTTGCGTGAACCTGCCCAGTCGGGTGCCCGTCTGGATGGTCGGATGTGGCCGGGGAGATGTGCGCCTCCTCGGTCTCACGCCCGGCCCCGTGTCCACTTCCGTGGGCTCCGTGCCCGGATGCCTGGGTCGCTGGCATGAACCTGGCGATCAAGAGACCCCCGATGAGCGAAAGGCCGGCGCCGAGGGCGACCGAAATACCGAAGGCGTCTGTGAAAGCAGTCCTTGCGGCGGTCGACAGCGCCAGCCCTTCTTCCGGAGGAAGCAGCGCTGCTGCTTCCATGGCTGCGCCGATCGAATCTCTGGCCGCATCGGCCACGCCTTGTGGAAGCGCATCTAGAGCGTTCCCAAGCCTGGCGCGGTAGATCGCGTACATGATCGATCCGACTGCGGCGATGCTGAGAGCGCCGGCAAGCATCTGGGAGACGTCGTTCATGGCCGAGCCAACGCCTGCTTTCGCCTCTTCCACAGCACCCATTACTGAACCCGCGGCTGCGGCGCACACCGCGCCGGTGCCCAGACCAATGGCCAGCAAGACGGGGCGAACGACCCAGTAACTGCTGTTTGGGTCCGTGTGACGGCCCGAATCGCTTTGAAAACTGACCGGTCAGTCACTGTTATATCAATTCAGACGCGAGTACCCAGGAAAGAGATACATCGACATTTCGCGGATCTCGGCGCAAAGCTGGGTCCGGAACGTTCCACATACGTCGGCTGTGCCGTAACCTGCGCCCAACACCGGCAAACTCAGAGGGGCCGGCCGTTGAGACGCCCCGGTAAGTTTGCACGGGAGATAAGGGATCGCCATGCGAATCGCACGCTTTGAGACCGGGGGCCTGGCTCGATACGGAGTCGTCGAGGGCGACACGGTTATCGAGATACGCGGAGATGTTTTCGGCACGTTCGACAAAACGTCCACTTCGCACGCGCTATCAGACGTCCGCCTTCTTGCCCCGGCGACGCCCAGCCAGATGTTTGGGCCGGGCGTTAATTTCGCCGACCACCTTCACGAGGCGACGAGCATTACCGGCCAGGCTGAGATGGCGCCAACCCCGCAGCCCTGGCACAAGGCAGTGAGCGCCATAATCAGCCCCGGCGACACGATTCTGATCCCCTTCGACTCCACCACCGGGATCCAGCACGAGGGCGAATGCCTTGCGGTGATCGGGCAGGCCACGCGGCGCGTTAGCCCGGAAGAGGCGTGGGACCGGATTCTTGGCTACACCTGCGGCAACGACGTCAGCGAGCGGACCTGGCAGCGTAACGACAACTCAATGTGGCGGGGCAAGGGGACGGACACATTTGCGCCGATCGGCCCATGGATCGACACCGACTTCGATCCCCGGGCGGGTGGCGACATGATCGTCCGCCTGAACGGCGAGGAGGTGCAGCGGGCCAGCACGGCCGACATGCACTTCGACTTCGGCGTTCTCGTCAGCTACATCAGCCAGCAGATGACGCTGCAACCCGGGGACATCGTGTGGTCCGGCACCACCGGCGAGCCACGGAACATGAAGCCGGGGGACCAGGTCGAGGTCGAGGTGCAGGGGATCGGCATCCTGTCCAATCCGGTGGCCATGGAACCCAGATGACGGCGCCGGCTTTCATCCCGCTTGCCGGCTACACCGCTTACGGGGATGACGAGATGCGCCACCGCGCCGCCGAGTTTTATTCGGAGGTCGACCGGCGGCGCACTGTGCGTGACTTTTCGTCGCGGGTTCCGCCACGTGAGGTGCTGGAAGACTGTTTGCGCGCCGCCGGCACCGCGCCCAGCGGCGCCAACATGCAGCCCTGGCACTTCGCCGTCGTTGGCGACGCCGCCGTCAAAAGAAGGATCCGCGTGGCGGCGGAGGAAGAGGAACGAGAGTTTTATTCCAAGCGCGCTCCGAAAGAGTGGCTCGACGCACTCGCACCGCTCGGCACGACTGCCGAAAAGCATTTCCTGGAGTCGGCGCCGTGGCTGATCGGGATCTTCGAGGAGAGTTACGGCCTGCTGCCGGACGGCCGACGGGTGAAGCACTACTACGCCCGTGAGTCGGTCGGGATCGCGACCGGGATCCTGATCACCGCGCTGCATCACGCCGGTCTCGTCACGCTCACGCACACCCCCAGCCCGATGGGCCTCTTGAACGCGATTATGCGCCGGCC
>JACZRO010000039.1 GCA_022574675.1 Chloroflexota bacterium | reverse complement strand
CCGAAATACTTTGTCCTGCACCTGGTCGCGGTGGGGATCGTGGTGGCGTGGGCGTTCGAGTGGGCCGCGGCCCGGCGGACCGGCGGGTCGTGGAGGTTGCGGTCCCCGCTGGGCTGGGCAGGGCGCAGGCCGGAGCGCTGGGCGGTGATCTGCGGCGCCGTGTTCGCCACCTCCGCAGCGATCTCTACGCTGGCATCGCCGGTACCCCGCGTCAGCCTGTGGGGCCGCGACTTCATCGGCCTGGGTTACGAGCTGTACTCGTTCCTGGCGCTCCTCACGGTCTTCTTCGCCGTCGCACTCCGCCTTCGGTCGTTGGAACAGGCCGGACGGGTATTGCTGGTGGTCATGATCGCGGGCGGGATCACGTCGCTTTACGGCCTCTCACAGAACTTCGGCTGGGACCCGATAGGCCCGGGCGAGGATTTCGCCCGCAACTTCGCATCGTTTGGTAATCCGATCTTCTTCGGATCGTTCCTGGTGATGGCGTCGCTCGCCACCGTTGCGGTGGCCCTTGAAGCGCGTCGATCGGGAAAGGCCAGGATGCTCATCTTCGCGATCGCCGTGCTGGGGATAGAGCTGGCGGGGCTGTGGATATCGCAGAGCCGGGGGCCGCTGCTGGGGATGGCGACCGGCGTCGTGGCGTTCACGGTGATCGGCGCCATCTGGCTTGGCCGCCGGACTTTTTTGGCAGGCATCGGAGTGATCGCCGCAGGCATCGTGATCGCAGTGCCGATAGCCCTGTTGCCCGCAGGCGATTCCGGCGGGGCGTCGCGGAGCCTCGAAGAACTGGGAGACATATTCGGTGGCGAACAGTCGACATCGGTCGGTGGGCGGGCGACGACCTGGGGCGGCGCGCTGGAACTGGCAGGCTCCTGGGAGCGCTCCCCGGAAGAGTCGCCGGCCCGGCACGCGTTGCGGCCGATTGTAGGTCTCGGGCCGGATATGTACTTCTACTCATATCCGCTGAGCATCGACCGTGATCCATCCGGCACCGGGCTGTTTTTCGCCCATGTCCACAACTACCCGATGCAGGTGCTGCTCGAGCTAGGTTTCCTCGGACTGGGCGCGTTCCTCGCGCTCGTGCTGCTGACCGGGTATGCAGGATTGATGATCCTGCGCTCTGAAAAAAAGGCCGGCCGGGCAGACGGGTTACTGGCCATATTCGCGGCGGTGGTGCTGGCCGCTCTGGCCGGTCGCGCTGCCGAACAGATGGCGGGGGTGGCCCACGTGAGCGATCTGGTCACGTTCTGGGCCCTGGCGGGGCTCATCGTTGCGCTGGCCGGTATCTCGGCGCGCTCACACGGGACCGATCAAGGCGCTCACGTGCGATCTGCGCCGGCGCGGCCCGCGCGAGCTCGGACAATGGGCGCGGCGGCGGCGCGGGGCCTCGTGTCGATCGCCCCGGTCGCGATCGCGGGCCTTGTCCTCGTCCTGGGAGTCGGGTTGTTCTTCATTCGGGACGTGCGCGGAATCGGCGCGAGCCGGGTGGCAGCGCAGGGGTTTGTCCTGATCGCGGACGGCCGGGACCAGGATGGGCTCGGCAAGTACCTGCGGGCGGTGGAACTGAACCCCGAGGTCGAACTGTACGTGATGCAGGTCGACTTTATGTTCCGCGCCGAGGCGAATTTACGCGAAGACCCCGCTGAAAAAATCGCCATCAACGAACAGTCGCTTGCCGTTCTTGAGAAGTATGAAGACCGGGACCCGTTTGCACATCCGACGCAACGACGCATCGCAAAGACCGAACTGGCGCTCGGACGCCTCGGGCAAACGGAGAGGTTCGCCAGCGCAGTCGAGCGTTACGTAAGCCTCGCCGCCGAGATGCGGTCGTTTCCGACCATCCAGGCGCTGGCGGCGGACGGAATAGTGGCGGCAGGCGACGGGGTCAGGGCGGCGGGCGACATTGAGCTGGGCCTCTCGTACACGGAACTGGGACTCACGTACGCCGACCGAGCGATCGAGTTGGCGACGACGGCGCATCCGAGCCCCCGCGCATGGTGGGTCCGCGGCGTCGCAATGGAGAGGCTCGGACGGCTGGATGAGGCGCTCGCTTCGTTTCTCGTTTCGGTCGCCCGTGGCGAAGGCTCTATCTACGAGAGCGAGGCCCACAAGGGGTTGGCGCGGGTCTACGAACGGCTTGGCGACCCGGCGAGCGCCGAGACGCACCGGTTACTCGCCGAGGTCGATCAGCCGGACGGCTGAAGCGCGCACTTCCCGCGGCGCGCTGATACCACGCAGGCCGTAATCGTGGCACGGGTTTCACCTCACCCTCCGGGAGATGGGTCGATTCCCTTCTCCCATGAGAGAAGGTGAGGATGAGGAAGAAGGCCTGCGCGTTCCGCCGCGGTCTTCACCCGGGATGGTGCGACCCGGGACCCCGACCAGCGCTAGTCGCCGCCACCGCCGCCGCCGCGCCTGCCGGTGGCGCTCAATCCCCGGCCGGCGCCGACCCCTGCGTCTCCGGCCGCGGCCGGATGTCCCGGTTCATCGCCCATGCGGGGTAGTAGTCGTAAACATCGACGTCCGGCAACGGGCGGCCGATCGGCTGGGGCGGAACCCGGAACGGGCCGGGCACGCCGGACATCTCGGTGAATCCGTACTCAAGCCCGACGCGTCGCAGGGTTCGCGTGGAAGGTACGTTGAACGGCGCAACGGTGGCGAGCGGAAGCCGTCCCTGTTCCAATATCCACTTTCCCGTGGCCGACACCACCGCGCTTCCCAGTCCCGAGGCCTGCGCGTCGGGCGCCACGTCGACGCCGATCTCCATGAACGGCCGCCCCCGGTCCTTCACGGTCGCCAGGGCGGCAAGCGTCTCGCCCTTATTTGTCCCGAACCTGGAGTACACACCGAACGCGGCGAGCGATCCGGGACCAACGCAGTGCCAGAACAGCTCGAAGTCGACCTCCGACAACTCGTCAGCCGTCAGGGCGACGACACGGTTATCGGCCGGCGCCGGCCACGACTCCGGGTCGCCGAACAGGTACCAGTTCGGTCCCCAGACGGAGACGCCGTCGGGAATCGTGACGCGGGAAAGCTCGAACGACCCGAAGGGCGTGAACAGCAGGTCGGGATGCAGCCCGGCGACGACCCGCACGATGGGCTCAACCCATTCGCCACGCGCCACGATAAGGCTGCGGCCGTTCAGCCGCACGGCCGTCAGTCCGGCGTCGTCACCGGGAGCCGACGCAGGCCGGGACACGACCGGCGATGTCCGTTCCCCGGCGAGCGCGAGCGACACGCCCAGTCGCGCCTCCAACCAGTCCCTGATAATCCGCGTGGGCAACATCGACCGTTCGGTCTCCATTTCCGGCGATTCGGCTGTCCGGGGGCGACGCCCCGTATCGCCGGTTGGTATATTTTGGTGAATATTTTGGTGTGTATTTTGGACGAACCCGGTCCCGCCTGGGGGCCGCCATCGACCGGGCGACGCCGTTCAAATCGCCGTAGAGGCCCTTCAATGAGCTCCTGCCTGTCAAAAGCCCTCACGAGCCAATCACCGCTCCCTGCGCCAAGGAACATCGTTACATGACCCCTCCGGCCGGCCGACATTTCCTTCAGATTCCAGGCCCGACAAACGTGCCGGACCGAGTGCTTCGCGCCATCAGCGGGCCGACCATCGACCATCGCGGCCCGGATTTCTCAAAGCTGACGCTTGAGGTCCTGGACGGGCTCAAGCAGGTTTTCAAGACGCAGTCGGACGTCCTGGTGTTCCCCGCGTCGGGCACAGGCGCCTGGGAGGCGGCGCTGGTCAACACGCTGTCACCCGGGGACCGGATCCTGATGTTTGAGACGGGGCAGTTCGCAACGCTATGGTGCGCCATGGCCCGAAAGCTGGATATCGAGGTCGATTTCATCCCAGGGGACTGGCGACACGGCGTGGATCCGGCGCAGATCGAGGCCCGGCTCGCCGAGGATTCCGGTCACGAAATAAAGGCCGTCGCCGTGGTGCATAACGAGACGTCCACCGGCGTGGCAAGCCGTATTTCTGATGTGCGGCGGGCCATCGACGACGCCAACCACCCGGCTCTGCTGATCGTGGACACGATCTCATCGCTCGGCTCGATCGACTACCGGCACGATGAGTGGGGCGTCGACGTCACTGTTGGCGGCTCGCAAAAGGGACTCATGCTCCCGCCGGGGCTGGGATTCAACGCCGTTAGCGAACGCGCACGGGCGGCGGCGAGCGAGGCCCGGCTTCCGCGCTCCTACTGGGACTGGGAAGGGATGCTCGAGACCAACCCGCAGGGCTTCTTCCCTTACACGCCTTCCACCAACCTCCTGTACGGGCTCCGAGAGGCTCTCCAGATGTTGCGGGAGGAGGGGCTGGACGCCGTTTTCGCGCGACACGACAGGTTTGCCGGGGCGACGCGTGCGGCCGTTGGCGAGTGGGGTCTTGAGCTACTGGCCCAGGACGAGCGCGAGTACAGCAGCTCGTTGACAGCGATCATCACCCCGGAAGGGCATGACGCGGACTACTTACGGAAAGTAATACTTGAACGTTTCGACATGTCGCTCGGGACCGGGCTGGGCAAGGTGAAGGGGTGGACGTTCCGAATCGGCCATCTTGGAGACCTGAACGATCTGACTCTGATCGGAACGCTCGCTGGCGTAGAGATGGGGCTGGATATCGCCGGCATTCCTCGCTCCGGGAGCGGTGTCGCCGCCGCCATGAAGTTTTTGTCAGCGGGCTAACCGACCGGTCCGCCTCTGCCTGGAAACTTCAGACCTGGCGCGCCGGAAGCTCGTTTGTCATGGCGCGACGGCCCTGTGCCGCGATCACCGATCGGGTCTTTAGATTCGCGGGCTATCCGGTCGATCCACCCTCGACTGAAGTCTCAGATCGCTCTCACCGGATGCCCGGCCGTCACGGCGCGAAGACTCAGCGCGGCGCTTACCGATGTGATCCTCAGATCGCTTCCGGGGACGTCCGCGTTCCGTGATTCAGACGGGTCCCTTTACCCGGTTAAGAGATCAGAGGTGGGGCGGCGGGCGCGTTGCCTGTGACTTCCTAGGCTCGGTATCCACCACTCAATAGAAATACCTTGATAGTATGTAAAACTATATCCCTTGATTGACAGTATAGAGAATCATATGAAGTCTGAGAACCTGGCGCGAGCCTTTGCTATCCACAACGCCAATCAGTTTTTATAAGCGGTGATATCATTCAATAGTATTCACTTAATAATGAATACGCGCTGGACCAGTCACTTGAAAAGCGTGTCGTCTTGGAAGCCCGTGATAGTAGGTATATAATATACCGTGACAGTAGGGTATAATCAGAGCTGTGCTCAACCGTTATGACCTTCGCGAGTTCGACCTTGAGTTTCCGGATGACGACGCCTGCCTGGACTGGTTGAAGGACCAGGTCTTCCCGGACGGGATCTATTGCGAGCCATGCGAACGGGTGACAAAACACCACCGAGTCCGGTCCCGTCGCTCCTACTCCTGTGACCGATGTGGTCACCACGTCCACCCGACCTCGGGAACGATCTATCACAAGTCGCGGACCCCGCTGACGAAGTGGTTTTACGCCACCTATCTGCTCTCATCGGTCGATCCGAACATTCCGATAACGGAGTTGCAGCGCGAGCTCGGAGTGACCTACAAAACGGCCTGGCGCATGACGCACCTCATCCGATCGATGCTGGCCGATGACGAGACGGAACCGGACACCGGGCAGGACGTGAACGACTTCGACGAACCGAAAGTGACATCGCCTCGGCCCCAGGAACACCTTCGGTCCCGACCGGAACGCTCCCGGCCAACAGGGCTGTTCCGGCGGTTGACACGCGGAGACCGGAGTGATCGCCGGTGATCTCCGGACAACCGGGCGGAGTCTCTAAATCGTCTTTTCCGCGCGATACTTATGTATCGGTAATGACTTACGTAATGTAAGGCACGATCGATTGTACGGTTAATATTCCGTCGTCACACGAAGGCGAATCCGAGACGACGATCGGGATAGCCGGAGCCGCTAAACTCTTCGACGACGCTCCCTGTCGACCACCCCCAGCGCCGCCGCGTAGATACCGTCGGTGTCGATGCCGAACAGTGAGTACAGGTCCTGACGTGTCCCTGACTGGCCGAATGTGTCGACGCCCAGGTTGATCGAGGGGCTGTCGAGCGCCGAGCCAATGAACGCAAGGGTGTGGGGCGATCCGTCGATCACTGTGACCACGGGACTGCCCACCTCATGTGGGGCAAGCAGGCCCGTCGGGTCGTAAACGCCTTCGTCGCGGCCCCTCACCTGCTCCATTTCGCTGGCGCGTACCCGCCTGTGCAGCATATCGGGGCTTGTCACGGCGAACAGGTTGGCGCCGATCCCCTCTCGCTCCAGCATCGGAATCGCAGCGACCGCCTCCGGAACGATGGCTCCGGTCGCGAACAGATTGACGATCTCGTCCGCATCCGCGTCGGCGGTTCGCAACCGGTAACAACCGTCCAGCACGGCACGTCTAAGCGCTTCGACCTCGTTTTCGCCCTCCGGCTCCCGGAACAGCGATTGGTCGATTACTTTGGTACTGAGCCGGAGGAACACAGACTCGCCTTCGCCCGATCCGATACCGCGGATCGACTCAAGCAGGATCCATTCAAGCTCCCGGGCGAACGTCGGCTCGTAGTAGCGGATGTTCGGCAACTCCATCGCGATTGACGGCGAAAGCATCCCCTGGTGCGAACCGCCCTCCGGGCTGAGCGTCACGCCGGACGGCGTCGCCACGGCGATGAACTTTGATTCCTGATAGACCCCGTACACGAGCGGGTCAAGCCCGCGCACGATGAACGGATCGTAAAGCGTGCCGATCGGGACCAACCGTCTGCCGGAAAGCTCCATGGAGAGTCCGAGCTGCCCGAGCAACAGGAAAAGGCTTGTTTCCGACAGCCCCAGTTCGATGTGCTGCCCGTGCGGGCCCTCCGTCCACTTGAGCACACGCCTCTCGGAGTCGAAAAAGTCCTGGGCGTCCTCGTGGTGCCATACGCCCGTGCGGTTGATCCACGTGCCCAGGCTCGTCGAAGTGGCGACGTCCGGCGATACGGTGACGATGCGCTCCGATGCCTCGGGTGAGGTGCGGGCGATCTCCAGTAGGATGCGGGCGAAGCTCTCCTGGGTAGAGGCGGTGCGGGTGATGCCCAGGTTCGTATCGTTGAACGCGAGCGGCGGTTCGGGCGGGATCGCCGGGGCGTTCAACCGCTGTGCGGCATGCCACAGGTAGAGCGCCTCGTCGCTGCCCTCGGGGAAGCGCTCCCACGGCTGGTCGGGCGCAACGCCTAATTGGTCCGCCAACTCCTCGAACTGTTCCTGCGTCACGAACGCAGAGTGGTTGCCGGGGTCGGCCGCGATCGGAAGCCCCCAGCCCTTGACGGTGTACGCGAACACCACCGACGGGCCGTCGGACTGCGACGCCTCTTCATAGCATCGGACGAGCGTTCCGACGTCGTGTCCGCCGAGCCCTGCTATGCGCCGCTGCAACTCTTCGTCATCGAAGTCAGTGACGCAGCGTTCGATATCGCCACGCAGGCGGCGGGTTGTCTCCAGCAGCCGGGTTCGTACCTCGGCGGCCGGCGCCACCAGCATCGCCTGGTACTCCTGGTTGGGCATGTCGTCGATGCGTGTACGGAGCGCCTCGCCGCCCGGCAGTTCCATCAGCTCGGTCAACTTGTCTCCGTACTTGGCGACGACCACGTTCCAGCCGTTGACTCGGAACATCTCCATGAACCGGGTGACGCGGATGCCCGGCACCACGCGATCGAGGCTCTGGCGGTTGAGGTCCACGATCCACGTGCACCGATCGAGGCCCTGTATGGCGGGCTCTGTGACCGTCTCCCATATGGATCCCTCGTCCAGCTCCGCATCGCCCATATGGGCGAAGAAGCGTCCTGAAGTAGGCTCCAGCCCGTGGCCGTCAAGATAATCGCGAACGAGCGCCCCGAACGTGACGGCGCCCGGGGACAGTCCGACCGACCCGGACGAGAAGTCCGGTTTGTCGGGGTCCTTGGTCCGGCTCGGGTACGCCTGCAACCCGCCGAACTCCCGGAGCGTTGGCAGGTACTTCACGTCCAGGTTCCCGAGCAGATACTGGATGGCGTGGAATACCGGGGAGGCGTGCGGCTTGATCGCCACCCTGTCGTTTGCGGTCAGGGTTTCAAAGTAGAGCGCGCTCAGAATCGCCGCCGACGAGGCGGACGAAGCCTGGTGGCCTCCGACCTTCGAGCCGTCCGCACTCTCGCGGACGTTGTTCGCCCAGTGGATGATCGCCGTGGACAGCCAGAGGACCCGGTCCCGGGCGTTGTCGCGTACGACCTGGACCTGAGACCTTGCGGGCGGGTTCACGGCGACCATGCGCAACCTCTGACTCTCGACCGGCGACCGGCCCACATGACGTAAGCGGATGCGGGCGGCCGGAGCGACACGTTCATCAAAGCGTAGCTTTGCCGAGATGGTACACGCGACAGGCCCCGCGCGACGCGCCCCTGCGATGCGCTGCCGGTGCGCTCCCGACGCGCTCCCGGGGCGTTCCCGATCCGTTCCAGGGGTAGACCGGTCAACAGCCACCGGAGCCTCTCCGCACGATAAACTCCGTGCCTCTGGCCGACACAGCCTCGGAACCGCATCATCTGACCACGCCCGCAGGTGAACCTGCCCACGCAGGCGAGAAATACCCTAAGGAAACGTCTAAAAGGCCATGAAGTTCGACCGGTTGGACGTCTATCACGTCGCCATGCCCCTCATATACCCGTGGCGCACGTCGTACGGGGAGGACTACGAGATCCACTCGGTTCTCGTGAGAGCGACGGACGGAGAGCACGTCGCATGGTCGGAATCGTCACCGCTTTACGCCCCGACTTACCTTACAGAGAGCGCGGGCGGCGTTTTCTATCTCGTGTCCGAGATCATGGGTCCGCAGGTCGTGGGGCGCGAGTTCGAGAGCGCGGACGATCTGAACCGGGCGCTGTCGGTTTTCAAAGGCAACACGTTTGCCAAGGCGGCTCTGGAGATCGCGTGGTGGATGCTTCAGTCTGAGATCACCGGTACGCCGTTGCATCGGCTGCTCGGCGGGGAGACGCGCGAGGTCGTGGCGGGAGCCGACTTTGGCATACAGGACTCGATCGACATGCTCCTCGGCAACATCCAGACGGCCGTTGACGACGGGTTTCCCCGGATCAAGCTGAAGGCTGCGCCCGGCTGGGACCTGGAGATGCTGAAGGCCGTGCGTGGAGCGTTTCCGGACACCGTGTTCCACATCGACTGCAACGGCGGCTACTCGTTGGACGACCTGCCGCTCTTCAAGGAGATCGACAAGCTGGACCTGGCGTTCATCGAGCAGCCGCTGGCGTTTGACGACCTGCTGGACCACGCCGAGCTCGCGAGGAAGATCGGGACGCCGATCTGCCTTGATGAGAGCGCTATCAGCGTCAGGGCGGTCGAGCAGGCACTCCGCATCGACGCCGCCAGCTACATAAACATTAAACCCGGGCGGGTCGGGGGATTGGCGAACGCCGTCGCCATCCACGATGTCTGCCGTGACGCCGGCGTGCCCGTCTGGATCGGCGGCATGCTGGAAAGCGCCCTGGGCGCAGCGATCTGCGTAGAGCTGGCCACCCTGCCCAACTTCACCTACCCCGGTGACCTGTTCCCATCTTCCCGCTTTTACGAGCGCGACCTGAGCCAGCCCGACAACGAGCTCACAGAGCGTCACACGTTCATGCCGTTCAGCGACGGGCTGCCGGAGCCGGACCCCGACCGTCTGGCGGAGTACACCGTGCGGTCGGCGACGGTGAAACCCGAGTGATCCTCCAGGCGATTCGGGGAATGAATGTGCGGGTGGCCGGGCGCGTACTCGGATGTGTCCGGGCGGGCGGAACCCCGCGATGACAGCGCGTGGGTGGTGGGGCCGGTTACCGCGCCTGGTTATCGCGGCGATGGTGGTTGTGCTGGGCGTCGCCGTGGTCGCCGAGGTCGTCTCGAACGAGGACGTGGGCGGGCTGGAGGGTGAAGAGCAGACGGCCCCGACTATCGAGTCTCGTACCTATGTGATCCGCCAGGACCCGGCGGACGTTATTTTCGATGGCGAACGGTTGTGGGTGGCGGAAACGGGGTTCGGCACGGTTACGAGCTACGGGCTCGACGGGCAGCGGCTGGACACGGCAGACGTGGGCGGCCACCCGGCGACTCTCGCCGCGGGCGCCGGGTTCGTGTGGGCGCTTGACGCGGAAGACGGCTCCGTCACCCAGCTGGACGCCGACGCGACGAAGTTGCGGAAGTTCCAGGTCGGGCTGGAACCTGCCGGGCTCGTGTTCCTCGGCGAGCACCTCTGGGTGACGGACCCACCGCGCGGCGCCGTTTCGCAGATCACGCTCCAGGGCGGGCTCGTACGGCAGATCGAGGTCGGCGTCTCCCCGGGAGCGATCACAAAGACCCCGGAGCAGGTGTTGGTCGTCGACGACGACTCATTTGAAGTAACGGGGATCGATCTATCTGGAAAGATCGTCGGCTCGTTCAACTACCCGGAACGGGTTGCGGTGGGTGGATTTGACCATGCCACGGGGAGCCCGACCGCGTTCCTCTCGACTCCCGATACCCTGTGGCTCGCGTTAGGCGATATTGGCCAGGTTTTGCGCCTGACGCCGGGCGGCCAGCAGTTGGGATTGACACGGGTTCCGACAGGGCCGCTCGCCCTGGCATGGGGTGGAGGTGAGCTGTGGGTGGCTTCTTACGATGCCGGGTCGGTCACACGGATCGCCGGCGACGGAGCCATCATCGCGACGCATGTGATCGGCGGTTCGCCGACCGCCATCGCCTACGATGGCGAGCACGTCTGGGTCGTGGACGATGAGAAAAACGCGCTCATCAAACTCACGCCGGCGTCCGTGCCGTAAGGTTCGGGCCGGTAAACCCGGTATAACTAGGACCGGTTGTACCGTCATCGCAGTGACGGCGACAATTGCCTCATCGGTCTCGCCCGAGACCGGCAAACCCGGCGCCGTACGGAGGGTGATCGCGTGACCGAGGAGCGGACTTCTTCCGTCCCCGCGCCCGAGGAATTGGAAGAGCTCCAGGAGGCTATCGAGGCCCACCTGGAGGCCGGCGCCCCGGCGACGGCGGCGGCGCAGCTCGAAGACCTCCACGCCCACGATGTGGCCGAGGTGATTTCGGAGCTGAGCGGTCCCGGCCAGCAGGCGCTGCTTGGCGCGCTGCCCACTGAGGCGATCGCGGAGATCATCGAGCACCTGAAGGTGGAGGACGCCGCCGAGATCTCCGGGCTGATCGACGTGGATCGGATGGCCGTCGTACTGGACCGGGCGCCGCCCGAGGTGGCGGTGGATATCCTGCGCCACGTTGACTGGACCGTCGCGAGCCACATCCTGGCGCGCATGGCGGACCGCCGCACCATCGGCGAGCTGCTCCTCTACCCGGACGACAACGCAGGCGGGCTGATGGCGCCGGACGTCATCGGGCTGCGGGAGAACCTGACCATCGGCATGGCGCTATCCGTTCTGCGCGGCGCGGAAACGTCTCGCGAGAACATGCGCCAGTTGTTCGCCATAGACGGTGACGGCCGGTTGACCGGCGTTCTGGAGCTTTCAGACCTGGTGTTCGCCGGCCCGGAAAAGCGCGTGCAGGACGTGATGGCCGCCGACCCGATCTCCGTGGAGACGGGCACGGACCAGGAAATCTGCGCCCAGCTGATGACCCGTTACGACCTGATCGCCCTTCCGGTGGTCGACCGCACGGGTGTGCTTGTCGGCGCGATCGCCGTCGATGAACTCGTGCACGTGGCGCGGGACGAGGCGACCGAGGACATGTTCAGGATGTTCGGCATCGGCGGCGAGGAACGGGCGTTCGATTCGCTCGTCGCCTCCCTGCGCAGCCGTCTTCCCTGGTTGATGTTGAACCTGGGCACGGTGCTGTTTGCAGGATTTATCCTGAACCTCTTTAGCGACACGATCGCAACGGCGACCATAGTCGCCGCCTTCATCCCGGTCGTCCTCGGCCAGGCGGGGATCGCCGGAACCCAGACCCTGACCCTGATAGTGCGATCCATTGCGCTCGGAGACATCAGTGAGCGCGACACGTTGCGATTACTCCGCCACGAGCTGTTGTTCGCCATCGTCCAGGGCGTGGTCGTGGCGGTGCTGCTCGGGCTGATCGTGCTGGCGTGGCAGCAGGACGTGTTCCTGGGGCTCGTCGTGGCCGGCGCGATGTTGATCAACCTGACCGTGGCGGCGGGTGGCGGCGTGCTCGTGCCGCTCGGGATGCGGGCGGCGCGAATCGACCCGGCGGCATCATCCGCCGTGATCGTCACGACGCTGACCGACGTGTTCGGCCTGCTCGTGTATCTCGGGCTCGCGACGGCGTTCCTGACGCAGTTCCGCGGGGCATAACCAGGCCTCGCGCTGCATTAGCTGGGAGCCGTTGTTAGCCTCCTCCCTGAGAGGGAGGCGGCATGTTGCGGCCCCCTCCTAATTTAGGAGGGGGTTCGGGGGTGGTTATTTGCGGCGGCACATTCCAGATACGCCACAACCCGGCCGCTCGACAGACGATCGCACCCCCACCACTTACTCCTGCGGCGCGAACGCCGCCGAGACGTGGCGGCGCTGAATCTTGCCCGTCGCCGTCCTGGGCAATGAGTCGGCGATGTAGATCCGCTCCGGCACCTTGAAGTCTGCCAGGTGCTCCCGGCAGAACGCCTGGATCGCCGCCTCGTCGGCATCCCCGGACAGCACAACCGCCGCCTGGACGACCTCGCCGTACTTGACGTCGGGAACGGCGAAACAGACAGCTTCGGCCACCGCCGGGTGATCGAGCAGCGTCGCGTCCACCTCGAGCGGCGAGATCTTTTCGCCGGCGCGGTTGATCAGTTCCTTCAACCGGCCCGTCAGTGTGAGCCGGCCTTCGGCATCCATGATTCCCTGGTCACCGGTGCGGAACCAGCCGTCGGTGAACGCCTCGGCGTTGGCCTCCGGGTTGTTGTTGTATCCGTGCGTGACGTTGGCGCCCTTGATCACGACCTCTGCGCGGTCACCCAGCGGCGCCATCTTCCCGGCCTCGTCCATGATGCCGATCTCCACGCCGGTCCCCATGCCGACGGAGCCGGGCACGCGCTCACCCGGCGGAAGCAGGTTGGACGACATCTGGTGCGCCGCTTCCGTCATGCCGTAAGCCTCAAGCACGGGAGCGCCGAAGCGGTCTTCAAGCTGCTTGAATACGGCCGGCACAAGCGCCGCGCTGCACGAGCGGATCAGCCGGAAACTCTCGTGAGGAGCGTCGTCGTCGTCGGCACGCATCAGCAGGATCTGGTGGATCGTCGGGACGGCCGAGTACCAGGTGGCGCCGGTGCTCGCCTGGTCGCGCCAGAAGGTGGTCGCCGAGAACCGTGACGGCACCACGATCGAGCCACCGGAGTTCAGGGTCGAGAGCGCCACGCCGATCAGGCCGTGGACGTGGAAGAGCGGCATCACCACCATCGCCACGTCGTCGGGCGTCAGTGCGTAGGTGTTCTTGATGTTGTCGAGGGACGTCAGCAGGTTCTTGTGCGTGAGCGGCACGCCCTTGGGGCGGCTGGTGGTGCCGGAAGTGTGCAGGAACAGCGCCACATCCTCGGGCGAGGGCGGCGGTACGTCCTTCGTGAGCGTGAGCTCGCTGCCGTCCCGGGCGATGACGACGTGCGCCCCGTTCGACGAGCCGTCGAGCGTCGGGACTCCAAGTTGCCCGGCGGCCTCACGCCCGGCGTGGTCGCCCGGCGGAACGATCGCCAGCTGGGCGTCGGCGTCTTCCATGAAGAACTTGAACTCGTCCACCGTGTATGCGGAGTTGAGCGGAGCGGCGATGGCGCCCGCGCGGGTCACCGCCAGGAAGGAGACCAGGAACTCCAGGTCGTTCCCGAGCACGATCGATACCGGACGCCCTGCTTCGACCCCGGCCGCCGCCAGCACGCCGGCTACGCGCTCGATCTCGTCCGACAACGCGCCGTAGCTGAGGGTCGGCCCCTCGGGGATGACGATGGCGTTGTCGGTCGATGCGTCGGGGGCGAGTACCTGTGCGAGGGTGGTCACGTTTTAATTCCTGGCTGGCGATGCGACTGGGAACGAGATTCGGCGAAAAAGGGAACGCCGACGGATGGTAATCGATGGGTGCTGCGACCCCGCGCGGGAGCGGCGCGGCCAATCGTATGCCATCCTTTGGCGGCACGAAAGGCGAGACACACAATCGCATACATAGGGCTTGAAATCAGTACTAGTTTCAAGCTGTGTAGATTGATCAACCTTAGGCGGGGGCCGTTGCGGACGATCGGTGTCGCCGCTGGTACGCGCCACACGTACGAACTCGATAGACTCGGGCGCGTTTCGCGTGATGAAAGCGATGATCGGACGAGCCAGTTCGGCGGACGATGGTGAGGTTTTCAAATGGGTCTCGTAATACTTATATCGGTGTTACTTCTCTTGGCCATGCCGATACGAGCAGTTGGATGCCTTTCCGAACACGCGAAGGGCGGCCCGGTCGCAAAAATATTCGCAGTCGCGGCAAGCTTGATCTTTGGGGGTGCGGAGTTTGGGTGGGGTTTGTCATTGATCACCCTGCCTTCGTACTTGCAGAGCGAATCTAGATTGGTCCCAAGCTGGGGTTATTCAGCAATCGCTGGGGGGCTTTATCTTGCGTTGGTTGGCACAATCCAGGCGTTACTCACTCCTTTGGCCCACGAAAACGTAAATCCCTCAACATCCCCCTTCGCCGGCAGAGTCTCCTTTACATCACACTATCCCCCGGTGTCAGGACCGCCTTATTACTGTAAGCGGTGCGGTCAGTCGCTTGGACTCGATTTCTCTTGCGGACGGTGCAACGAAATCCAATCACTTCTCCCCACCGAACTGCAACTGTTCTGCCGCGATTGCGGGACGGAATTATCGGTTGCAGCTCAACGTTGCGATATATGTAGATGACCAATGTTGCGTATTGCACCTAACCGTCGGCGGGCGTTTAGCCTGTTAGATGCGCTTACACCACACTGCGGTAAGTCGAGATCCCTCGGAGAATTGACTGGACGATATCGAACATGCCGCAAACGCCTGATCGACCCGGCCGCCCCAACATTCTGGTCATCATCACGGACCAGCAACGCGCAGACACGATGGCGTGCTACGGAAACGACTGGATCCAGACGCCGAACATGAACGCGCTCGCCGATAGCTCGTTCGTCTTCCAGAACGCCTACGTCACGCAGCCGGTGTGCACGCCCTCCCGGTCGTCCCTCCTCACCGGCACCTATCCGCACACGAACGGACTGTTGCGCAACGGCATCCCGCTGGCCCCCGGGGCGCGGTCGATCGCCGAGATGGTGTCACCGGAATACCGGCGCGTCCATTACGGCAAGTGGCACCTCGGTAACGACGCTGAGGCGCAACACGGCTTCCAGGACTGGGTAAGCACCGGGCACGTCGATCCCGGGCCCGACGGTTCCAGACAGTCCGACTATCATGCGTGGCTCGACGGGCAGGGTGTGGTGTTGCCGGAACACTACGTCCGCCCCGGTGGCGACGGCGCCGGCTCGAAGCGCGCCGTCGCGCAGGCGAACCTGCCGGAGGAGTTGACGCAGGCAAGCTTCATCGGCGGCGTGACATCGAAGTTCCTGCGTGAGGGTTCGGACGCGCCGTTCCTGCTGTTCGCCAACTTCTTCGAGCCGCACCCGCCGTACAGCGGTCCGCTTGGCGATCTGTACGACCCTGAGACGCTGCCGGTGGGACCGGAGTTCTTGCGGAAGCCCGAGGGCCATTCGCTGTTCAACCGCTGCCGGGCCGATTTCTACCTGGCGGGCGAACACCGGGAGGACTCGGTCGCCGGGTGCGACGGGCACGACCTTCGTTCCGAAGCCGGGTGGCGAGCCCTCCGCGCCAACTACATGTCGAACGTCACACTGGTGGACCGCCAGCTCGGTCGAATCCTGGAAGCGCTGGAGGAATCCGGGCGCTCCGGCGACACGATTGTGGTGCTCACAAGCGACCACGGGGACATGCTCGGCGACCACGGGTTACTGGAGAAGCGGGCGTTCTACGATGCGTCTGCGCGCGTGCCGCTGCTGATGCGCATCCCGTGGCTGTCGGAAGGGCAGACGCTGATACCCGGGAGCGTCGGGCAGATCGACCTGGTGCCGACGCTGCTCGATTTGATTGGACAGCCGATCCCCGGTCATCTACAGGGCGAGAGCAAGGCGGGGGTGCTGCGCGGCGAGTCGACGCTCGACGACAACGACGTGTTTGTGCAGTGGAACGGCCGGGGCGATCGCGACCTCGGGACGCCGACGATCAACGAGATGATCGCCCTGCCGCGCCGCACCATCGTTTCAGGCGATCGCTGGAAGCTGAACCTGTGCGACGGCGACGACGGGGAGCTGTTCAACCTGAACGCCGACCCGCACGAGCTGACGAACCTGTTCAATGACCCGGCGCAAAGCGAGCGTGTGCGGTCGATGGCGGCACGTCTGCGGGCCTGGCAGAAGCAGACAGGCGACACGGCGCCGCTTCCTGCGGTTTAAGGGGGCGATCCATCACACGGGTGCCAATTGGCGAACCCGTCATTCCTACGTAGGTGGGAATCCCGGAGCGTTATTTCCGTATCAGGACTTTCGAAGCACCAGACACATCCGCGACGCAATTATTTCCCTTCTCCCATACGGGAGAAGGCACAGGATGAGGGGGTCCTTCCCGGGAAGGACTGTCTGCCAACGCGGCGAGCCCCCGGGCGCGCTGGATCCCCACCTGCGTGGGAATGTCGGGGAGACTTGGCAGTGACGGAAAGATGCGGCAACCACGGTTAGAGAGCGAACGTCCGCCCAGCTCCCCGTCCTACCCCCAGCTCCAGCGCGTCCAACCGCTTGCAGACTCACCCCCGGTGACCATCAGCGCGCCCGTGCCTTTGTGCCCCTCGGCCTCCAGGCGGAATGCGTCCACTGCGCAGGTCTGCGGCTCCACGCAGATGGCGTTTTCCGGCGTGTAAACCTGCAGGTGCGAGACGTTGTGCGACGACGTGATCGACAGCGTCGGGCCATCGGGCCAGTCCAGCGTGGAGGTCGAGCCGGGGGACACCCGGAAGCAGTGATCCAGCGACCCGATTTCTGGCGTCATCGGTAATCTCAAATCGGTCGGTCCCTCGGGCGTGAGCTGCCGGCCCGTCGACACCATCTCATCGTCCAGCTCCCAGACGATGTCCTGGCCCGGGATGTGGGCGACTACCGGCCCTGCGCCGAGGTCCCGGCGGAACCAGGGATGCCAGCCGAACCCGAACGGGAAGTCGGTCCCGCCGGAGTCGGTGGCGGTAAACGACTGCAACAGCGACGGGCCTTCCAGCCTCACCTCGTACTCGAGAAACCCCGGGAACGGCCAGGGCGGAAGGAGCTTCAGGGCGAGGTGCGCGGCAGACTCCGAGAAGCCCAGGTTGCTCCAGACGCGCTTGCGCACGGTGCCGTGCATGGCGTGCCTGCCGCTGTCGATCGGGAGGGTGTGGGCGACCTCGCCGTTGACGTACAGCTCGCCGTCCCGGATACGGTTCGGCCACGGCGCCATGATGAATGAGCCGGTTCCGCTCGCGACGTGACGCGGATCATGAGGCCCTTCTCCGCCCGAGAGCAACTCATGTCGGTCGCCACCCGAGACCACCTGCAGCGACCGCAGGCTCGCCCCGGCAAAGGGCGAAATAACCACCCGGCCGTACTCGTTCTCAAGGACGATCGTGTCGTCGGCCACTGCGTCTCCCCGGGGTTTTGCGTCGTCCGATCGGGCGATCTCAGGACTGCCCGATGATACGCTCGGCCCCGTCCTTTACGCTTCCGGCCCTGTTCGAGTCGTTTACCGATCCCATTTACCTTCACTTCAAGAGGAGCCTCGGATGCCCAAGTACGTGATGTTGCCGCCGCTCGACGACCTGCGCCGGGAGTGGGCCCGCCGGCTGGCGGACACGCTGCCGGAGCTTGAGGTGGCCGCCCCGGAGACCGATGAGGAGGCGGCCGAGGAGATCAAGGACGCCGACGGCGCGTACGGCTGGATCCCGCCGGAGGCGCTGGCCGGCGCGACGAAGCTGAAGTGGCTCCAGAACCCGGACGCCGGGCCTTTCGTCGGCTACTACTACAAGGAATTGATCGAGCACCCCGTCGTCATCTCCAACCCGCGCGGCATCTACTTCGACCACATCAGCCACCACATCATGATGTTCATGCTGGCGCTGTCCCGGGGTCTTCCGTACTGGGTCGACGCCCAGAGACGGTCCCGTTGGGACACCAAAGCCAGGAAACATGGCTACGTAAACCTGCCGGACGCGACGGTGCTGATAAACGGCGTGGGTGGGATCGGGGCCGAAACAGCGCGGCTGTGCGCCGAGTTCGGTTGCCGCGTGATCGGTATCGAGCCGAGGTCGGAGATCGATTCGCCTGCGGAACTCCACGAGCCGGAAGAGCTGGACGCCCTGCTGCCCGAGGCGGACTTCGTCGTGACGACGGTGCCGCACACGCCGGAGACCGAGGGCATGTGGAACGCCGAACGGTTCAAGCTGATGAAGAACTCGGCCTACTTCATCAACATCGGCCGCGGCAAGACGGCGAAGATCGAGGACCTGGCGGACGCGATCGAGGCCGGGGAGATCGCAGGCGCCGGGTTGGATGTGTTCGAGACCGAACCGCTGCCCTCGGACCACCGGCTGTGGCGGATGGAGAACGTGTTGATCACGCCGCACG
>JACZRO010000184.1 GCA_022574675.1 Chloroflexota bacterium | reverse complement strand
GTCTGTCCGGCACGGATACGGTATTCACGACCTCTGACCTGCCATCTCCCGGCCGGACAGAGGTCTGGGTCTTTCCGGACCCGTCTTAGCGGCTATCTAAAACGCTCCCTCCCGGCCCGCAGAGGCCCGTCCGAAGAAACGAGCCCCCCCGGAGCCGGTCGAAGGGTGAGGGCTGCCGCTCACGGGCGGCAGGCGAAGCGCGTTGGCAGGCGCAAGAAGTGCGTTCGCTCCTTGAGCGTTGTGGCCGGCAGGCGCGCGGTACAGGTCCCTCGTCCTTCCGGGAAAGGATCGGGATGACAGCTCAGGCTGACCAGGTTGGGTCGCGCCCGGTCAAACCGAGCGCTCGATCGAACGCGCCGGCGCCCGGATCGACCTGGACTTCCGGTCCGAATGCGCCACGCTCTCGTGACTGGTCGTTACAGATCTGCCGGGCCAATTCCAGGCTCGCATCGGCCAGCTCCTGCGATACTTCAAACGACTGGCCGGTGGCCTTTGCCAGATCCCAGCCGTGGACCGCAGTCTCGAAGAAGGTGATGGAGCCGGCCATCTGCGCCGGCATCTCGCCGGGGCCAAACTTCGTCTCTCCATCGAGTGCGCCGGGCGTGGACCATGCGTCCGCCAATTTCGAGCCGAGTTCAGCGAGCGCCGCGGATGGGTTAGCGCCGAGCAGGTCCGGCGACGAGTCACCGGTCGGGCCGCCCTCTTTCCGGCCGGCCTTCGCCGAACCGGCGTAGAAGCCAGCCAGGTGGCTGGCCAGGTCGTGCACGTCAAAGTTGGCGCAGGGCGTGGCGTTTGAGCGCACGTCGCCCGAGAGTCCAGACGTCACCTTACTGGTCGCCGCGATCGCCTGATTTATGAGTTGCGTCGTTTCCATCGGTTTCCTCCAATATTTACTGCGATCGCCCGTCCGCCTCCGGGCGGCGACGCAATTTTTATGCCTGGGACCAGGCAGATTAGCCCTCGGCGAACGAATCCGGTCCGGGGTCGCCGCCTGCCGCAGCGATAGCGAGCCGCTCCGCATAGTGCTCCCATCCCATCGCGTGCATCTTGGCGGCCTCTTCGTCCGGAAGCCCGGTGTGCGTGAGGGTCAGCATCGTGCCGTCCCCGTCCGGCACAAGGTCATAGCTGACAGTCGTGGAGCCCGCCGGGATGGGGCTGTCGTCTCCCTCCCAGCCAAACGTGTACACGAGCCGCGTTGGCGGGGTGACCTCCAGGTACTCGCCGCGCATCACCATGCCGTCACGGATGACGATGCGATGCATGCCCCCCGGCGTAACGTCCACCGCAACGTGTTGACCCTGCCACATCGCCAGCTTCGCCGGGTCCGTCAGAAACGAAAATACCGTCTCCGGGCGGGCCTCGATCTTGATCCTCTGTTCAATTCGAGTTATGTCGGTCGTCATACGCGGCGACTCCGTTCTTCCTGTTCAGCGACCCGTTTCAAATCAAGCAACCGGTCGGACCAGAAAGTCTCAAGGTATTCGCGAACCTCCCGCATTCCGTCGCGACGGGCCCGGTAGAGCCGCCGGGTTCCATCCCTTCGCTCGTCAAGTAACCCGGCTTCCCTCAGCACTTTGAGGTGCTGCGAGATCGCCGGCCGCGTCACGTCGAAGTACGCCGCGATCTCTCCGGCGGCTTTTTCGTCGTCCCGAACGATGTTCAGGATGGCGCGTCGGCGCGGCTCGGCGAGTGCGTGCAGTGCGGTGTCCATGGCGATAGTTAAGCAAACACTTACGTAAGTGTCAACTTACTAATAACCGCCCGAACTTTCGTTCTTGAACCCCTCGCCTTGGATGCCTCAGGCCGGGACATCCGTTACATTAATCGCAGGTCGCGTTCGACGATGGGAGGTAACCGATGACCACGTCCACATACGCGCTCGAAGAGTTCATCGACGACATGACGTTGCTGGTGGAGAGCCAGCCGGATCAGGAACGGTTGTTCGACGTCGGCTCCTCCTACCTGGAGCGGTTGATCAACAACCCGGATGCCGTGCCCGAGGAGTACCGCGTGCCGGCAGAGTCGCGCGGCCGCTCCGCCAACCACGGCTCGTACATCCTCTACCGTGGGGACGGCCTTGCCATCACGAGCGTGGTGTGGGGTCCGGGCGACCATATCGCCCCGCACGATCACCGTACGTGGGGAATGATCGGCGTCATGGACAACGGGATCACCGAGACACGGTTCGATCGCAAGGACGACGGCAGCCGAGACGGCTTCGCGGTACTGGAGAAGGTACGCGAGACGCTGGTCCGCCCGGGCGAGGTGTCCCTGCTGATACCCGACGTCGACGAGATCCACCAGATGGACAACTATTCCGACCGGCCGACCGTGGAGGTCCACGTTTACGGCCAGGACCTGAAGGGGTTGGAGCGGTGCATGTTCAACCTGGAGACCGGCGCGACGAAGACCTTCTCGACGACGCGCTGGGACAACTGCTGACGATTTTGGGGGGCAGGCGGTGGCCCTGAACGTAATTCGGGAATGCGACGGTGAGCAGCTCTCTGCGCTATTAGACGGAGATCGGCCGTTCGCGCTGGTCGATGTCCGGGAGCCGGCCGAGTACAACGCCGCCCACATACCGGGCGCCAGCCTGATCCCGCGCCGGCGCCTGGAGTTTGAGGCACGCCGCGCGCTGCCGTACATGGGCGTTGAGATCGTCCTGTGCGATGAGAGCGGACGCAACGCTTTCCGCGCCGCTGAAACGCTGACCCGGGCAGGTTATTCCTCTGTCTCGGTGTTGAAGGGCGGTGTCAACCGTTGGGCGGCGGATCGCCGACCCACGGAATGGGGTGTCAACGTCCCCAGCAAGGCGTTCGGAGAGCGCATCGAGGTGGAGCACGACGTGCCGACCATCTCAGCAGATGAGTTGCACGACCGGATGGAGCGCGGTGACAACCTGGTTATCCTGGACACGCGCACGCCGGAGGAGTTCCGCCGGTTGTGCATACCCGGGGGCCGCAGCGTGCCGGGCGGCGAGCTGGCGCTGCGGATCACTGACATACGCGCCTCGGCCGGCGAGGACGCGACGGTCGTCGTGAACTGCGCAGGCCGTACACGCAGCATCATCGGCGCGCGCCTTCTTCAACGCATGGGCATGGGCGCGGGCCGGGTATACGGACTGGAGAACGGCACCGCCGGCTGGGGGCTGGCCGGGTATGAGCTGGAGGCGAAAGCCGACCGGACGGATCTGCCAGAGCCTTCGCCCGACGGCGCCTCGGCGGCGGAGCGTTTCGCACGCCGTATTGCGGAGGAGGACGGTGTGGAACTGGTGGACGTGGCCGGGCTGCGGGATTTGATGGCTCGCCGCGAGACGGAGACCGTGTACCTCGTGGATGTCCGCATGCGCGCCGAGTACGAGGCGGGTCACATCCCCGGTTGCTCGTGGATTCCCGGCGGCCAGGCGGTGCAGACCGCAGACGCCGTCGCTGTGGTGCACAACGCGCCGATCGTATTTGTGTGTGACGGGGTGTCCCGGTCGGCGATCGCGGCTTCGTGGTACCGGCAGATGGGACATAAACACGTGTACGCGGCCGATGGCGGGACGGGCGCGTGGACCCGGGCGCGGCTGGAACTGGAGAGCGGCGGCCCGGCCCCGGACGAGCGCCTGGAGGAAGTGATCGGGTTCGAGGCGGCGCGCGCCGGGGTGCGCGCTGTCGGGCCGGATGAGCTGGCCTCCGATCCGCCGGAGGTGGCGCTGTTCGTTGGCGCCAGCGCGGAGTTCGCAAACGGCCACGTGCCGGGCGCGCGCTGGGTATCCCGCGGCGTCCTGGAGGACGAGGCCGGAGCAGCGATTCCCGGGTTCGAGACGCCGGTGGTCGCCATCTGCGACGACGCCGGGGTAAGTGCGGCGCTGGCCGCGGCAACCCTGTCAGGGATGGGCTACCGGGACGTGGCCTGGCTCGACGGCGGCATGCAGGCCTGGCGCGCCGGCGGCCGGCCCGTGGAGACCGGACTGACCGGGGTGATGGCGTCCCCGTTGGACGTGTTGCCCTCGGGGTCGGACCGCAGTTACGGCGACATGATCAACTACCTTCGCTGGGAGACGGCGCTGGCGGGCGATGCGGGCCATCCTTCCGCGGAAGGATAGTCAGCGGCCCCCACGATGAGCCGGCAGGCGGGGGTCGGCCGGGCATATCGGGTGTCGGCGTTTGTAGGGGCGGATAGCGATCCGCCCTTTCCGGCGCGGTTGTCATT
>JACZRO010000038.1 GCA_022574675.1 Chloroflexota bacterium | reverse complement strand
GACTACGCCGAGGCCCACAATAACCTGGCAATCCTGCTCCAGCTCGCGGGCAATCCCGAGGCGGCGCTGACACACTACGCCGAGACGCTGCGATTGCGGCCGGATGATCCGGAGGCGCATTACAACTATGGCCTGTTGCTGAAGCGGGCCGGCGATCCCGATGCCGAGGAGCATTTCAAGCTGGCCCGGGATCTGGCGCCGGACTCGTGGAGCCAGCTTTCGGGCCGGCGCGCCAGGCCGGAGGATGTGGCCGGCGGCGTTGATCTGACACGGCGTGAGATGGACGTTATCCGCTTGATCGCAGTCGGCCGCAGCAATCGGGACATCGCGACACAGCTCTCGATCAGCCCCAGCACCGTGGCGCACCACGTGACCAATATCCTGGACAAGACCGGCGCCGAGAACAGGACCCAGGCGGCGGCGTTTGCGGCCCGGGCCGGACTCGTTCCCCGTTAACCGGCGCGCAAGGCCGCCTGCTGCGGGGGTCGTGCCGAGTGGACCCCCACACCGAAGTGTCGGCTGACGATCCGCCCAAAGGCGGGCGCGCCCTGAGGCTCTCGAAGGGCCGTCCCGACCCGGAGACGCTCCACCGCGCCCGCTTTTCGCCCGCAACCGCAAACCGGCAAGAAGTTGCCGGGTTTTCGCGCCCTCTCCTGTCCCCGGCCCGCAGAAACAGATATTTCTGCCGATGCGCGTCCCGTCCCGGGGCATGAGACTTCCGGCATCTTCAAGCCACGACGGACGAGAGGAGTGACACATGACGGTCTACATGGTGGAGCGAAGCCTGCCAGGCATCACGATGGAGCAGCTTGGCGCCGCGCAGAAAGCGGCGATCGACACGTCGGCGAAGTTCACCGAAAAGGGCACGCCGGTCCGGTACATCCGCACAACGTTCGTGCCGGGCACTTCGGCCTGCATGTGCCTGTTCGAGGGCAACAGCGCAGATGACATCCGCGCCGTCAACGACGAGGCCAACATTCCGTACGACAATGTCGTAGAGGCGTTGGACCTCACTCCCTGAGCACAGCCGGGGACGATGATCTCGGGGTCCGATCCAACCTTATGCCAACAAGGTTGCGGATCGGGCCCCGTTCCCGTCTACGCCTGCGTACTCAGCCGGCACTGCAACGCCCCGGCGAGACGCTCAATCACCACCGGTTTTGTCGTCTGCCTTGCACGCGTCCCAGTGTGTGCGCCAATCGACTCGCGGTAAGAACCTGAGCGACACGCGTCCCGCCATCTGCTTTTACCTTGGCCTGTCTATCCCGGTTGCCAGACCGTTTCGCGCCTGATGTCCAACCGGCGGCGAATCCTTTGCCGGGGTAGTCGCGTCAAAGTACTTGACAACTGACTGAACGTCAGTCATAGTCACGGGTCAGCAGCAATCGCGGAAAGGAAACAGCGGTGGCGACCAGGCGAAGAAGAACAGAAAGCGAGCCCGTGCGACGGGAGCAGCTCCTCGGCGCGGCGCGCAGGGTGTTTCGGGAGAAGGGTTACAACGGGGCGACCATATCCGACATCGTTCGCGAAGCGGGTGTGGCGCAAGGGACGTTCTACCTCTACTACTCGTCCAAAAACGCTATCGCGATATCCCTAATGGAAGGCGTTATGGAAAGGATGGCCGCCGCCGCGGAGAGTGCTATGAAGTCGGAAGCTTCTTTCGAAATGAAACTTGGAACATTGATCGGCGCATCTTTCCAGGTGGCCCGGCAGAATGCCGACCTCTTCGCACTTGCGTTCATAGGAGCTGACGAAACTCATCCGGAGATGCACAGCGAATCCCGGGAACACGCCTCCATCCTGAATACGGCGACAGATCTCTTCAGCGAAGCGATCGGCGCCGGCGACATGAAGACGATGGACCCCAAAATCGCGGCGCGGCTGGTCATCGGCCTGATGCAGCATGCCATCATCGAGGCATTTGTCTCCGGTGAGGGTGAGGGCGATGAGCCAGAGCGGCTTGAGCAGGGCGTTCGAGTGTTGCTGGCGAATGCGCTGGTACGCCAGCCGTAATTTCCATTTGAGCACCAATGACTGACGATCAGTCAACATTACAGAAGGAGAATTCAGATGAATACCATGGAGACAGCGGGACAAACAGGATCAAGATTGCACAGATTGCGCTGGTGGACACTTTCAGTCGTCTCTGTCACCGTCCTGATCGCGACTATCGACGAGACGATTCTCAATGTGGCTTTGCCGTCCATGCAGCGGGATCTGGGGGCGTCCGCTTCCGCGTTACAGTGGATGGTCAACTCATACTTGCTGGTCTTCGGCGGATTGCTCTTGACAATGGGCGGCCTCGGTGACCGGTTCGGCCGGGCCCGGATGCTGCGTTACGGGCTCGCCGTGTTTGCCATTTCCTCGCTCGGCGCGGCGCTGGCGCAATCACCGTCGCAGTTGATCGCCGCCCGCGCGATCATGGGACTGGGCGGAGCGATGATGATGCCGGCGACCCTGTCGATCATCGTGAACGTGTTCCAAGAAAAAGAGATGGCGAAGGCCATCGCCATATGGGCAACGATGGCGGGGGTCGGAGTTGCTCTTGGACCCGTCCTTGGCGGGGTGCTCTTGCAGCACTTTTACTGGGGCTCGGTTTTCCTGGTAAACGTCCCGATCGCTGCTGTCGCGATCGTGGCCAGCCTGTTCCTCGTGCCGGACAGTCGCGATCCTGAGAGCAGACCGCTCGACATTCCCGGCGCGCTGCTCTCGATGGGAACGGTTTCGGCGTTTATCTACGCCGTTATCGAAGGGCCAGGTCAGGGGTTGACGTCCCCGCCGATCGTTATCGCAATCGTGGCGACGATTGTCCTGGGGGCGGGATTCGTAGTCCGCGAGAGGCGAGTTGAATATCCATTGCTGGACTTCGCTCTCTTCCGGCTGCCACGCTTTTCGACGGGAGCTGCCGCGATCAGTGTGGTGTTCTTCGCAATGGTCGGCTTTATCTTCGGCCTCACGCAGTACTTCCAATTCGTACAGGGACACACAGCACTCGAAGCAGGAGTTCGCTTCCTCCCGGCGGCGGCGGGGTTCATTGCCGGAGCCATAGGTGGTGAGATGCTGGCGGCTCGCTACGGTGCGAAAATGGTGGTCATGAGTGGTCTTGTAATCGTGACCGCTGCGCTGCCGCTCGTGCTCCTCTGGGACGTGAACAGCTCTTACCTGATGATCGGTCCTCTTGTGGCTGTAATCTCGCTAGGAATTGGTATGGTTGTCGCGCCGGCGTCTGAAAGCGTCATGGGCGCGGTGGAGCAGGCGAAGGCAGGTGTCGGGTCAGCCATGAACGACGTGACTCAGATGCTGGCGGGCGCTCTCAGTATCGCGGTGACCGGCTCCGTGATGTACGCGATCTACTCGGCCAGGCTGGGTGACGCCGTGGCATCGTTGCCCGCAGAGGCTCGAGATGCCGTGAAAGACTCAATCGGTGCGGCCGTTCAGATAGCGACGACGCTACCGCAGGCGGATGGTTTGGCCCTGTCCAGCGCTGCAAGGGCATCGTTCACTGACGCGCTGGGGCTTGCGGTGTTGATCGGCTCCGGGCTCACGCTTGCCGGTGTGATGATCGTGGCGAAGTTCATGCCGGCCGGCAAGGCGGCAGGGCACGGTGACGGACGTGAAGTGGATGCGCCGCCCCCAACTCATTCCACTCCCGTCACCGCGGAAGCGGTCGCATCAGGCGACTGAGTGGACCGAACTGACAGCTAACGGGCATATCGATTCGCCGGCCTGGCATCCCGGCGAGTCGATATGTATCCGATTGTTGGCGCGGTTACCCTCCCGCGACGCGTTGCCGGTGACGATCGCCGGAACCGGCGACCGGCGCGCACCTGGCCGTTGTTGCACAATACGCACGGGCCTTCTCCTTCATCCTGCCTCTGGGACACTCGCAAGAGCACAAGCCCGTTATGCGACCGGTGGCCATTGAGGCCGAGCTACGTTCGCACCCGGCGGTTAAGGGCGAGGCCTTCTCGCGTGCCAGGTCTTCCGCCCGGTAAATTTCCGCCCGAGGGGGTTTCGGGAACCCGACTCCGGCGTGCCGACCACGGAAGCCCGTCGCTCGACTCTCGGTAACCGCGCTGAAATTGTGGCGGCGGACGCCAGCGTCGCGATTCAGCCCCGTCGTATCGTCAAACCTGCGTCCGCGGCCGGTACTGCAACGCTTCCGCCAGGTGCGCCGTCAGGATCGGCTGTGAATCGGCCAGGTCGGCGACGGTCCGGGCGACCTTGAGGACGCGGTGGAAGCTGCGGGCCGACGACGACAACTGCGTCATCGCCATCTGGAGCAGTGAACGCGCCGCATCCTCCACCTGGCAGTCGTTCCACACATCGACCGGTCCCATCCCGGCGTTCGCCGCGATGCCGACGTCCCGGAACCGGGTGTGCTGGTCCTCCCCGGCGTTCTCCACGCGTATGCGGACGTCCTCGGAGCCGACGCTGGAGGGCGGTTCGGTGAGTTTCTCGTATGCCACCCTTGGGACATTCACGAATATGTCGACCCAGGTCCAGCATCGACCTGGAGATCGTTCGCTGGTACCGCGCGACTTAACTGGTGGTGAACCTGCTGCCGCCGCTGCTTCGCCGGATTGGCCGGAGCGTACGGCCGGTTCCGCTTTCAGAAGATCAGCTCCAGATTGCCGCGCAACTGTGAAAACGTTAGGATGCCGCACCGCGCGCAGGAAATTATGGTGGTAGAAGCAGGCAAACGTATCGCACGGGGGTTTTGGCTCCTGTGGGTGTCGGCAACCGTCGCGGGCTGGTCCGCGGGTTCGGTTGTGAGCGACACCCTGGGCGACGCTGTGGACGAGGTCTGGTTCGATTCCCTGGGCTTGATCGTGTTGGGAATCTTGATTGGGGGCATGCAGTGGCTTGTCCTGCGATATCGAGTCTCCTGGGCTGGCTGGTGGGTGGTGGCGAACATCGCGGGATGGTCGATAGGGGCGGTGATAAACGTTCCCTGGGGCCTGGCCGCAGGATGGATCGTAGGAGTGGTCGTAGCCTGTGCGTTTCAGTGGCTAGTCATGCGGCGACGGATGTCTCGGGCTGGCTGGTGGGTGCCGGCAAACATGGTGAGCTGGGCTGTGGGCACAGGCGGGGCAGTGGCGGTTGGAGTCGCCGGAGCCGCGTCCGGGGTCGTATTCGGGGCCATCGTCGGCGCGATGACAGGGGTCGCTTTGATCTGGCTATTTCGACAGCCCGGCCCGGAGGAAGCGCTGAAAAAGCCGGCCCCGGGGATCGGCATCAACTTTGCGGATCGAAGCGGCTAGTACTTAGCTGCCTAAATCAGCGTAGCGTTGCTTGAGCGGGACCGGATGCACTTCTTCTTGCGCCATTCGAAGGGAGCGGCATGCTCGTTGTGGGCGGCGATGAACTGGTCGATGGCATCACAGACCTGGCGCGGCGAGGTGAAGTTTGCGCCCCTGAGAGCCCGACGGGTGAGGATGCTGAACTAGATCTCGATCTGGTTCAGCCAGATGGCATGGGCCGGCGTGTAATGGAAGTGCACGTTCTTGTGGCGGGCTAGCCACCGGTCATGCTTGGGCTTGTGGGTGTTCGGATTGTCCAGGATCACGTGGACCTGCTGACCGGGGTACTCGGATACCTTCTCGCTCATGAAGTCTAGGAACGTCCGCCGCCGCCGGCGGGAGTAATGGCCCGCCCTCACCTGGCCGGTGGCCACATCGAGCGCCGCAAAAAGCGTTGTCGTGCCGTGCCGCCGGTACTCGTGGCTGAAGCCCGCAAGCGCCCGTCCGTTTGGAAGACGCAGGTAGCCCTGGGCTCGCTCCAGCGCTTGAATGTGGGGCCTTTCGTCGACCGAAAACACCACTGCGTTCTCCGGCGGGTCCAGATAGAGGCCGACTATGTGCGCCGCCTTGGCGGCGAACTCCGGTCGGTGCTGACGTAGGAGCTCCGGCGCCGCTGGAGGTGGATGCCGTGCCGCCTGAGCACCCGCCAGACCTGATGCTTGGAGACGTCGCCCAGCGCCTCCGCCACCCGCGAACCGGTCCATGTGGCGTGGCCGGAAGGGGGCGGCTCGTCCAGTCGCGCCAGGATGCGTCGTTCGGTCGTCTCGTCGTAACGCCGCCTCGCACCCGGACGGGGCGAGTCCTGAAGACCCTGCACACCGTGTGCGGCAAAGCGCGTCCGCCACTTGCTCACGGTCGCCGGGCGAACCTTCAGCTCCCGGGCGATGGCGCGGCTCGCAATCCCCCTCGCCGCGGCGAGGATGATCCGGCCGCGCAAGGCCAGCCGTTGCTCGCTCGTCCCCGAATGGACCAGGCTCTCAAGTGTTTCCCGTTCTTCCGGTGTCAGCGTTATCGGGGTCGCTTGCAGGTTCACGCCGCAAGCCTTCATCGTAACGCTCTGTATTGCGACTAAGTATTAGGCTCTCTACAGGTCTACTTCTCTTGACCGGGTGACGCAGGCTCCCGAAGCCGCAACAGGGCCACGCCCACCACCAGCATCCAGACGTTAAAAAGGGTGAAATTTGTCTCATGGAAAACCCAGGCGTCCCATACAGCCGTCGGGAAAACAGCCGTCGGCAAATGGACCCACCCGGCCAGGGCCACGAACAGGCCCAGCCACGCGACCCACTTCGGCAGGAGCGCCGTCCGAAGGATCGCAACGCTGAAAAGCCCGACGCCGATACCGGAGAGAAGGGCCCACGTTAACTGGTGACTCGGCCCCACCCCTATCAACGTCTCGTACGTCACCTCAAGGATTGGCCTCGTAGCTGCCTGCGCCTCGGCATAGGCGGGCGCCAGCCGAGCCCAGAGACTCATATTGAGGAGCGCGCCACCAACGCCAATGAGGGCGCCCGCCACGGCGGCTGCCAACGCTATCACCGCCATGCTTTCCGCCGGTCGCAGGGCCCGGTAAAGCCCCAACGCGGCCGGGACCGCCAGAAGAAAGGTCAGCATCATGAACGACTGCTGCGTCAAATAGACCGCCTGATTGTCGGCGATGTACAGCAGCCTTTCCTCGGTGCTGTCGAACCGCTCTATACCGAACAAGCCAGTGATCCTCATCGCGGCAAGGCTGAGCGCGACCAGGATGGCCGAGACGCCGCCAACTGTCACGAGGCCTACGCGCTTCGTGATTACGGTTTGCTTTCCTACATGCGCGACCGGGGACCGGTCCAGCTCATCTACGTTCTCCACGGCCGGCATGATCGACCCCCCTTAATCGTGTCGAATCTTGACCATAAACGGGGCAATTTTGCGGCGTAATCGTCACGAACGCACGCGACCCCAACGGAGACAGCGGATTATCCGTTCTGAGCAGGCGCTGGTCAACGCGAAGCGGCCCCGGTGGGGGAGAGGCCCTGTTGATCGGCGTAGTCACCCTGTTCTCGTTGACCGCGCTGAAATTGTGGCCGGCGTGCCGCTGCGGTATGGATCAGCGCGGACGGATCGTCTACGCCAACCTGCGCGGCCGGTATTGCAGCGCCTCTGCGGGGTGCGGCGTTGGTCCGGACCTGGAGCGGGTCTCTGAAGCCACGGGCCGGCGCACGCCGGGCCGATACGCCACAATACGCTCGGGCCTCTCCTTCATCCTGCCCCAGGGACACTCACAAGAGCACAAGCCCGTTATGTGACCGGTGGCCCTTGAGGCCGAGTTAGTTCGCACCCGGCGGTGAGGGGGGAAGCCTTCTCGCGTGCCAGGTCTTCCGCCCGGTAAATTACCGCCCGAGGGGGTTTCGGGAACCCGACTCCGGCGTGCCGACCACGGAAGCCCGTCGCTCGACTCTCGGTAACTGCGCTGAAATTGTGGCGGCGGACGCCAGCGTCCCGATTCAGCCCCGTCGTATCGTCAAACCTGCGTCCGCGGCCGGTACTGCAATGCTTCCGCCAGGTGCGCCGTCAGGATCGGCTCTGAATCGGCCAGGTCGGCGACGGTCCGGGCGACCTTGAGGACGCGGTGGAAGCTGCGGGCCGACAACGACAACTGCGTCATCGCCATCTGGAGCAGTGAACGCGCCGCATCCTCCACCTGGCAGTCGTTCCACACATCGACCGGCCCCACCCCGGGGTCAGTGAGGCCGGATCTTGTCGAGCACCTAATTGATACTCAGGCCCGGTTTCAGGGAAAAGATCAGGCAGGCCTAGATATCCTCATCGAAGGGGTAATTGAAGGTCCATTTTCCGCCGCCGCCCGGGAACCCGTACCACGTTAAGACATGAAAACCTTCTGTCACGACATTCTTTATCGTGCAGTTGGCCTCCTCCAGTGGTTCGAGGGTCGCAGGGAGACCGATGCAAGGGACTGGAAAGTCATCCAGGAGAAACTCCGCCCTCTGAAAATTAGCGGTATCGAATTCGGAAAGATTGAAGACCCTCAACTCGGCGCAGAAAGGCGTGCAAGGTAAGACCTGAAGCCCAACATTGCCGGGCAGGTCTGAGATATCAGGCGGCTGGTATATGCCGATGCACCGGCCGATGCGTTCGCCGTTCGGGGCGCTCTCGAGGGCCGGCCACAGTTCTCCCCGGTTTCCCGCCCTTATGTCGTCGAGCAGTTCAGCTCCGATCAGGCCGGACACACACGCTTCCGAGACCACTGTCTGGAACGGCCACATATCAACCGAAAATCCCAGAATCGCCGCTTCGAACTCCGCCTGAAATGTACCGTCCGTGGACCCTGGATTGAGTTGGAAGCCGGCGGGAGGGTCGACAACGTTGCCAAAACAATCGCCTACGACCTCGGGAACAAGGTGCGTGGAGAGGTCGAGGTTGCCGGTCACGGTCCAGTCCTCCACACCACCGATCACAAAGCCGTAAGCCATGTGGTCTCCCATCAGAGTGTTGCCCGTGACGATCGCTCCCCGACTCCTCGGAGGGTTGTCCTCCACGTCTACGCAGCCCACAAGGGGCCCCATTCCGATACCTCTTCGGATCATGGAGCCGTTTGCGTCAATGATGTTGCCGATGACCCGCGTGCCCGTGAAATCACCCTCGTCAGGCCAGTAATCCTCCATGGAGATGCCGTAAATCATGATGCGGTTTTCGGCTCTGATGAGGTTGTTGGCGATAAGGGCGCCGGGTGACTGGAAGATGACGATCCCGCCGTCGGTGGCATCGGTGATCGTGTTGTTTTCCACCACAGCGTTTTTGCAGTCCACGGAAATACCATCCGCGATGACGTACTCTGCCCGCCCCGCCGGGCCGAGATCGTTGTTCCTCGCCACGGCCCCCTCGCAAGGACCGCCGAGGTAGATGATCGTCCATCCTCGTGGTTCGTAGGCCCTGACCCACTCGACCACGTGGCCTAATGCATCGCGGTCTTCGATGCCACGACCAAAGTTGATCAATGCGCCGTCTGCGATGCCAAGCGCGGGGCGGTTGCCATCGATAGTCACGTTTCTGATGGATACGTAGTCGTTGCCTTCGGCGGAAACAGCGGTCGCCAGGTCTTTTCCAACGACCCGGAGAAGGGCTCTCGAATCATCGGTAGGGAGGCCCAGGGTGTAGATTTGCTGGCGGTCGCTCGTGAAGAAGACCGCATCGCCCAATTCGAACACGGCGTTGGGACACAGCACGGCCTCAGAGCCCTCGCGGGTGAGTGCGTTCTGAATACTGGCGTGATCACCTGACGGGATGCATGCGGTGATTTCAGGTGTAACAGTTGGGACACCGGCCGGAGGACTCGTCGGCTTTTGGATCGGGCGCGCGCGTGGCGGTTGGCATGGGTTCAGGCGCGGAGGCCGAGATGGGCGCAGGCGTTGGTGAAGAATCGGGCGTGGGCGTCGGGAACGCGATGAACGTCGGGAGAGGCGCTGCCGCAGGCGCGATTCCCGCCGACGAAGGTAGTTGCGTTGCGGGCGTGCTGCCGGTCGAGCAGGCCGCTGCCAGTCCAATGAGCAGCCCGGCCAGCGGGTAGCCGAACCTCGCAAGTTTTCGCATGGTCAAACTAGACCAGTCCAACAGGGGTGACGCAACGGAGATCGCACTAGGGGAATCGGGTTGGACCGTGACGGAGCTGGACCCCTCCGTCCGGCTACAGGCTGGTCGAATCGTGACCCTGCACCGAGCTGTGCCGGCGGCACGCGATGTCGTCGCACTGTTGATCGTTGGCCACGACTCGCTCCCCGGCGATGCAGGTTCCTGACGTTCCTCCGTCTGCACCGGCGCGTCGCCGCCGCCAGCTTGAAGCTCGCCGGGGATGTGGCCGTTCGTTGCGCTTGCCGGGCCGATTTTGCACAACGAGCGCGGGCTTCTCGTTCATCCTGCCCCGGGACAACTCGCAGGAGAACAGGCCCGTCGTGTGGCCGGTGGCCTTCGAGGCCGAGATAAGGCACGCGCCCGGCGGATGAGTGGGAGGCCTCCTCGTGTGACCGGCCCCCGGCCTGTAAGGGCCATGATCGAAATTAGGTTCGGCAACTCGACGACGCGCGCCCCGGCTGATGAGGTTCGTCGCCCGATTTTCGTTAACCGCGCTGGATTCGTGGTGACGGCGCAGGCGAGAATCAGCGACGGCGTACCGTCTACGCTTGTGTACGCGGCCGGTACTGCAACGCCTCGGCGAGGTGCGGCGTCAGGATCGGCTCTGAACCGGCCAGGTCGGCGACGGTCCGGGCGACCTTGAGGACGCGGTGGTAGCTGCGGGCCGACAGCGAGAGCTGTGTCATCGCCATCTGGAGCAGGGAACGCGCTGCGTCCTCCACCTGACAATCGTTCCATACCTCGACCGGGCCCATCTCGGCGTTTGCCGCGATCCCGGCATCGCGGAACCGCGCCCGTTGGACCTCCCTGGCGTTGTGCACGCGCAGGCGAACGTCTTCAGAGCCGGCGGCGGACGGGGGTTCCGTCAACTTCTCGTAGGCAACCCTTGGGACGTCAACGAAGATGTCAATCCGGTCAAGCATCGGCCCCGAAATCCTGCGCTGGTATCGAGAGACGGAACTGCTGGAGCAACTGCACTCGCGGTCCGCGTCGCCGTGATACCCGCACGGACAGGGGTTCATCGCCGCCACCATCATGAAGTTCGCCGGAAACGTCACAGTTCCCTGCGCCCGGCTGATGGTCACGACCTTGTCCTCGATCGGCTGCCGCAGCACCTCGAGGACCGAATGGCCAAACTCAGGCAGTTCGTCGAGAAACAGGACACCGCGATGACTGAGCGTGATCTCGCCAGGGCGCGGAATCGCGCCCCCGCCCACCAGTCCGGCGTTGGAAATGGTGTAGTGCGGCGCCCGGTACGGCCGTTCATCGATGAGGGGACTGCCGGCGGGTAACAACCCGGCCACACTGTAGATCTTGGTGACCTCGAGCGATTCGTCGCCGTTCATGGGCGGCAGGATGCCGGGGAGGCATCTGGCGAGCAGGGTCTTGCCGCTGCCGGGCGGTCCGGACATCAGAATGTTATGCCCCCCGGCGGCGGCGACCTCCATGGCGCGTTTTGCGTGTTCCTGGCCGCGCACGTCTGAGAAATCCGGGACCCGGATATGGCGTCGCGTAGGCGCCTCCCGCACCTCGCCCGTTTTCGGGTCGAACACGGGCAGAGACCGCACGCCGCGCATGTGTGATATCAACGACTCCAGTGAGTCGACGGGCACGACGTTCATCCCGCTGACCAGGGACGCCTCGGCGGCGTTCTCTTCCGGTACGAATACCGTGTTGTAACCCCGCTCCCTGCCGACGGCGACCATCGGCAAGACACCCTGGGTCGCCCTTAACTTGCCGTCGAGAGCTAGCTCTCCCAGGAGGAGCGATCCGGGGTCGATCTGGGGTAGTTGACCGGAACTGGCGAGCACGGCGGCGGCGATCGGCAGATCGTAAGACGGCCCGGTCTTCGGCAAATCGGACGGCGCCAGGCTGGCGGTGATTCGCCGCATGGGGAACTCGGTCCCTGAGTTGCGGATCGCAGCCCGGACGCGCTCGGTCGACTCCCGGACGGCGGCGTCCGGCAGTCCTACGACGGTGAACCGCGGGAGTCCGGGGGAGATGTCTACCTCGACATCCACCATGTGTCCGTCGAGGCCGACGACTGCGCAGGTCTTTGTTTTGGCGAGCATGGCAACACGCGATACGTGAACAAATGTTCGGGTACATCGCTGACGAGCATGTTAGGTATCCCGGGCGTGACCTCAAAACGGCCGTGTCACACCTCCAGTGAAACCGACGCGAGCATCTATAATTCGAGTCCGATCTCCAGCTGGCGCCCGGGAACCCGGGAACCCTGACCGAGGCGTTCAGGACTGGTTCACCAGGACTCTTCTATGCCCGAAGAACTCAGGCCGTTCACCGAGGCGGACATCGATTCCATGCCCGTCCTGGTCAGGCGACGCATCGAGGCGATGGTCCTCGGGCCGATGATCCGCGCCTTCCAGGACGAGTTCGGCGAGCAGGAGGCTAACCGGGTGGCCAAGCGCGTGATCGAGGAGGTTGCGCAGAACCAGGGCGCGGCGTTTGCACAGAAGGTGGGCGGGGACGATATCCCGACATACGTCGCAAACAAGGGCGCATGGACGGCCAACAACGCGCTCGAGATTGACGTCCTGGAGATGGATGAGAAGCGGTACGACTACAACGTCACTCGCTGCCGGTACGCCGAGATGTACCGCGAGCTGGGCATGCAAGACCTGGGCTTCATCTTCTCCTGCGGGCGGGACTTCAACTTCCCGGCCGGGTACAACAAGAACCTGAAACTAACCCGGTCACAAACGATCATGCAGGGCGCGGCGTTCTGCGACTTCCGTTACGAGATGCGGCAGGAGTCAGGGGCCGGATAACGGTCCCGGACGCTTAATCGGCAAGCCGGATTGCGTCGGTAACTCTCTCAAAACGGAGTGAGGGTGTGTTTCTGCGGCGAGACATCTCCCTCACCCTGGCCTCTCCCGCTGGGAGAGGAGATTTCGTTCAAACGACCGGCGATGTCCCGCCGTCGATGTTGATGGCGGCGCCCGTGATGTAACTGGCCCGCTCGCTGGCCAGGAAAGCGATCACGTCGCCAGCCTCCCGCGCCTCGCCGATGCGGCCCAGCGGCACCCGTCCGCCCATGTCGTCGTAAAAGCGTTCCAGCGTGAGGCTAGGATCTTTCTCGTGAGCGGCTTCCCAGCGCCGGCGGTGCTGGCGGCTCTTGAGGATGCCGACGCAGATCGTGTTGATGAGGATCCCGTCCGCGGCGTATTCCTTGGACAACGCCTTGGTGAGGGCGATACCCGCCGCACGTGAGAGCGAGGTCGGCAACGAGCCGGCTCCCGGCGCCTTGCCGCCCGGGGTGGTGGTGTTGATGATTCGACCGCCGCCGCGCTGCTTCATGTGGGGGAGGGCGGCGCGTGAGCAGTGGATGGCGCCGTATACCTTGATGCCGAGGTCCGTGTCCCAGGTCTCATTCGTCACATCCTCGAACTTCCCGGCGGCGGAAGTCCCGGCGTTGTTCACCAGGATGTCCAACCCGCCCCAGGTGCCGACGACGGTGTCGACCATGCTCTGAACCTGCGCCTCGTTGGTGACGTCTGCAGCGATACCGATCACGTTGTCGTTGCCGGTTTCGGACCTGATCTCCTCGGCGGCTGCGTCAAGGTCAGACTGCGTCCGCGCCACGATGGCGACCTTCGCGCCTTCCGCGGCCATCGCCATTGCCGCGGCCTTGCCAATTCCGTCGCTGCCGCCGGTGACGATGGCGATCTTTCCCGTGAGTCCGAGATCCATGTTTCTGGGCCTCCAATGGCCGATGGCGGCGGCCGACTGCCAACCGCGCGCGGGTGTTAAGTCAGGTGATTTTCGTAGCCGCGCCCCGATCGCGGGGTGGCGAAATTATACGTCCGATCAGGGGGACGCTAACTGGTATCCGCGCCGTCGCCGTCCTCGTCGCCGCGCCGATAGGACTCATCGAGAAGGTCGATCACATAACGGACCTGCGCGCCCTCACCGGCGCGCGCCAGCGCCTGCTCCATCTGGATCACGCATCCCGGGTTCGCGGTGGCTACGACGTCAGCGCCCGAGGCCACGATTCTTTCGGCCTTCCTTCGCCCCAGGCGTAAAGACATGCCCTGCTCGATCAGCGAATAGGTGCCGGCGGAGCCGCAGCAGACCATCGACTCCTCCATCTCGACAAACTCGATGCCGGGGATGGCGTTCAACAACTCCCGCGGCGGCGCAGTGATTCGCTGGGCCTGACCCAGGTGGCAGGAATCCTGGTACGTGACCTTGAGATCCTTGCCTTCGGTCGCAAGGCTGCCACGCGGCGGCTCGAAGGTCAGGTCGGCCAGGAACTCGTGAATATCTTTGGTGAGCTCGGCGACCACGGCCGCCTTTTCGACGTACTCCGGGTCGTTGGCGAGCAGCTCGTGGTACTCCTTCATGGTCGATCCACAACCCGCCGAGGCAACGATGATGGCGTCCGTCTCCACCTCGAGGAAGGCGTCGATGTTACGGCGCGCCATCTCACGCGCGGTGTCACGTTCTCCGGCATGGGCGTTCAGCGCGCCGCAGCAACCCTGGGCTTCCGGCACGTACACCTCGACGCCGTTACGCGCCAGGACCCGTGTAACCGCTTCGAGCGTCGCACCGTGCGTGAGCCGCATCACGCAGCCGCCAAGGAGCGCGACCCGTGCTCGTACTTTGCCTGCCGGGCGGATGATCTGGCCGGACGCGACGAAGAATTTGTCGCCTAGTTCAGGCAGGTACTTCTCAAGTGAACCGCCCGGGGCGAGCCGTATCGCGCCGGTCTTTCGCGCGATCGTCTGCAGGCCGGACTTCTGGTAAAAGCGGAGCAACCCGCCGATGCGGTCCAGCCGCTTCGGATTTGGTAGAACGCCCTTGAACCCCATGCTCCGGGCGCGTCGTGCTTTGAACCCGCGCTTAAAGACGCGCTCGACGTTGGCGCGCGTCGCCTCCATGAGCCGTCCGTATGGCACGCCGGACGGGCATACCACCTCGCACGCCCGGCACTGCAGGCACATGTCCCAGTGGCCGACGATCGATTCACTGATCTCCGCCCGGCCTTCCTCCACCGCCTTCATCAATGCGATCCGCCCGCGCGGGGACTCCGCTTCGAGTCCCGTCTCAAGGTACGTCGGGCACACCTGCAGACAGAAACCGCAATGCACGCACTTGTACATGTCCTCAGGGGACGGAACGTCCGGGCCCCTGAAATTGCTGGTGTTGCTCGTCCGCGCCGTTGTGGGAGACTGCTGGGACTCTGTCGTCAACCTAAATCCTCCCGGCAAACCGGCCCGGGGAGAGGGTCCCGTCCGGGTCGAACTGTTGCTTCATGCGCCGCATGATTTCCAGCGGCGCGCCGATCTTACCGAACACGTCGAGCCCGGGCTTTAGCCCGACAGGGCAGCGTTCGATCGAAAATGCGCCCCCGGCGTCCGTAACGGCGGTTCGGGCCGATTCGATCAGGCCGGGCACCGACGCCGCATCGGCGGTCCAGTGTGCCTCGACGGTCCCGAATCCGACGTGACCAACTATATGGATGTCGTTCGGGCCGACCGCGCCGGCGAGCGTGTCAACGAGGTCAAATGCGGACGCCGGTTTCAGGGTCGACCGAACGGTGAGCGCGGGGGATGGATCGGGCTCGCCGGCAAGGGCCCATGCGGCTTCCTGTTGATCACCGTCAAGTACGGCAAAGCCGTCCGCCATCGCTCCGCCCATGGTCGATGTCGTGTCGTTCACCTGGCGCTCCACGGTGGCCGGACTTGCAGCCAGCGCGACCAGGAGCAGGACGGCGGTTCCTGGAGCGTTTCCCCTGGAGTTTTCCGGGGCGTCGCCGGTGGTTCGGATCGCGATATCCGATGCGTGGGCCGCTGCCCGGGGACCGGCGATGACCGTTATCGCCTCCGGCATGAACGCGCCGTTGATGATGCGCATGCCCGCCACGGCCGCCGATTCAACTGAGTCAAACCAGGCGGCGACGGTGCGACGGGCCGGGGGAAGGGGACCGATCTTGAAGGCGACGGTAGCGATCGCTCCGAGGGTGCCGAAGGCGCCGATGTGGAGCCGCGCCATGTCGTAGCCGGCGACGTTCTTAACCACGCTGCCGCCGCTCTTCGTCAACGTCCCGTCGGCAAGAACTACCGACATGCCGATAACGAGGTCGCGCACCCCGCCGTACGAATTGCGCAGCGGGCCTACGGCGTTTGACGCCAGGGAGCCGCCGATCGTGGCTTTTTCGGGCGCAGGTGGGTCGAATGCCAGCCGCTGGTTGTTCTTGCCCAGCTCTTCCTGGAGCGCGGCGACCGTGATTCCCGCCTCGACAACCACCACCAGGTCGGACGGCCGGTAATCGACGACCCGGTCCAGCCCGGTCACGTCCACCGCCACATCGTACCGGGTGACGCTGTTGCCGACGTGCATCCGCGTCCCGCCGCCCCAGATGACGGCGGCCTGGGCGTCTTCATGGACCTTCTTTAACGTGGCCGACAGGTCATCCACCGAACCCGGCCGCTCGACGCGGGACGGTCGAACGCCGTCGAGTTCGTAGGAATCAGTCAAGGCGGTGAATCCGGGTCATATGGTCGTCGATGAAGTCAATGTTGACGGACTACGCAGCACCCGTGCCTCCGAGCGGCGGGACGTTGGGGGCCGGGGGATAGTCGGTGGGCGTCTTTGCCGCGAATTCATCGGCGATCCTGCGGACCTCCGCCATCACGTCTCCGGGCGCGTCCTCCGACCAGGCATCGATTATGCCCTCGATATGGTCTTCGCGCCGCGCTCCCACGATTGCGGAGGTGATCCCGGGCGACTCGCGTACCCACTGGAGCGCGAGCCGCATGATCGAGTGACGGGACCGTTTCGCAAGCTCGCGAAGCCGGTCCACGACATCGAACATCGCCTCGTTCCAGTAACGCCCGACGAGCACTCCGCCGCGTGCAGCGTCGCGGTCGCCGAACTTGGTGTCGGACGCCGGGACCTCGGCCGTTCGGTCGTGCTTGCCGGTCAGCATCCCGCTCGCCATCGGGCTGTACGCCGTCGCTCCGACGCCCTGGTCTACGCACAACTCCAGCACGTCGCGCGCCATCCCGGGCCGGAGGATGTTGTACCCGGACTGGATGCAGTCAAACCGCGCCAGTCGCTTCACATCGGACGTCCAGATCCCCTCCAGGAGCAGCCATGCGGGGAAGTTCGAGCAGCCGATGTAGCGGACCTTGCCGGAGCGCCGGAGATCGGTCAGAGCCTCCAACGTCTCGTCGAGTGGAGTGGTCGGGTCCGGAGCGTGGATCATGTACAGGTCGATGCGATCCGTCTGCAACCGCTTGAGCGACGCCTCGACCGCCTGCATGAGGTGGTAGCGGGATGTGCCGTAGTCGTTCGGCCCTGCGCCCGTCGCGGTCCAGAACTTGGAGGCCAGAACGACGTCGTCGCGCTTCTTTCTTGACTTCAGATAGTCGCCGATCACCCGCTCGGAGGCGCCGTCGGCGTACTGGTCCGCGGTGTCGATGAAGTTGACGCCGAAATCGAGCGCGCGGTCCATGATGGCGAAGCTCGTCTCAGGGGAGGCGCCGAAGGGGTTGCCGAAGTTGTCGCTGCCGAGGCACATCTCGGAGACCTTGAGGCCGGTCCTGCCGAGTTTCCTGTACCGCATGGCGTACCTGTTCCCGTCCTGATTTCAGCCCTCGATCCCCTCTCCCAGCGGGAGAGGGCTGGGGTGAGGGAGAGGTCTCATCGTAGAAACCCACTCCTGCGGGTTTTGAGAGAGTGACCTGGCCCGCCCCCGGCCCGGTTCGGATTAGCCCGGGGCCACCCAGCGATCCTCGCGGGACGATAGGAAAGCGGCGTCGACGATCTCGGCCGCCTTCATGCCGTCGTAGAAGCTGGTGCGCACTGGCTCCCCGGTGAGGATGGCGTTGACGAACTGCGCATAGGGCTGCGGGTACTCCGGTCCAAGCTCAACGTCCTGCAACGGCCCGGAAACGCCGTGCACGCCGCGAATCCCGGTAATGCCCACGTTTTCCAGTCGCCCATCTGACCCGGAGATCTCGATGCGAGGTGACGTGGTTCCGTCCGGGTCGCTGCCCTTGGACACGAAGCTGGTGTGCACCACCGCGTACCCCCCGTCCTGCCACTCAAGCAGGTAGCCGCCGGAGTCGGGCACATCGACGTCGAACCCTTCCGGGTCGTCTGCGAAGGTCCTGTGCGGGACTGAGGTGGTCAGCACGGCGCAGACGCGCTTGATCTCGCCGCCGATCAGCCGGGCCATGTCGAAGACGTGGATCAGCTCGTAGACGGGACCGCCGCCGTCCTCCGCCTTGAAGCGCCAGGGCGTGACGTCGGGCTTGTCCTCAACGGCCTGCGTCTGGCCCCACCAGATGTTGGCGTGGAAAAGCCGGCCGATGTATCCGGCGTCCATGTGTTGTTTCATTCTGCCGACGGGGGTGCGGCCGCGCTGGTTGAAGTTGGTGGCGTGGACGACCCCGGCGGCCTCGGCGGCGTCCAGCATCTCCCGTGCGTCGGCGGCCGTCAGCGCAAGCGGCTTCTCGCAAAGGACGTGCTTGCCGGCCGCGATAGCGTCAAGGGATATCTGGCGGTGCGAGCCGGTCGGCGTGATGATCGCCACGGCGTCGAGGCCGTCCAACTTCAGCAGGTCCCGGTAGTCGGTGAACCGGTTTTCGATGCCGTACGTGTCTGCGGCCTCGTTCAATGCGTCTTCATTGCGACGGCAGAAGGCGACGATCTCCGCCTCAGGGATCTCCGCGAAGGCGTCCATGTGAGTGCGCATAAAGCCGCCTGCGCCGATGATGCCGATGCGAACGGGAGCGGGCTGAGGCATGGGAAGTCCTTCTGACTGGTATTGGCGGGGCGGCCCAGTCTAGCGAATCCGAGATGCAGAACGCGGTTGCGCGCGAGCCGCAGGGGCGTATGACAATACGCCCGGGGCGGAGCAAGCCCGCGCCCCTACGTTGCGTTGAGCTGCGCAGTGTCCTGATCCTTTCACGCCCATAAACGAAAATCGACCGGCCAACTCAACCAATGTAGGGGCGGCTGACTATCCGCCCTCGGT
>JACZRO010000037.1 GCA_022574675.1 Chloroflexota bacterium | reverse complement strand
CCGGACAACCGGTCGTCATATCAGGGGACGAAGTCCGTGATGAAGTCATTGGCGACGCCCCCGCCAACGCCGACGAGCCGGCGCAGACGCTTCTCTTCACCGCCGACGAGATCGTCGCAGCGCTCGAGAGCGTGATCAGCCGTGTATTTAGCGAGTCGCTGCCCTCTGTCGTGGAGATAACGGTCCAGACCGCGTCAGGCGGCGCAAGCGGGAGCGGATTCGTGTGGGATAACGACAACCACATCGTCACCAACCAGCACGTCATCGCCAACGCCCAGCGGATCGAGGTCGCGTTCGCGGACGGTCGCTCGTACGCGGCGACGGTTCTCGGTGAGGACGCCGATGCGGACGTGGCGGTGCTGGAGGTCGACACCGATGACCGGCTCACGCCGATCAGGCTGGGCGACAGCGACACCGCCTTCCCGGGCCAGCTCGCCCTCGCCATCGGCAACCCGTTTGGCGAGGAGTTCACACTGACCCAGGGAATCGTGAGCGCCGTGGGGCGAAGCATCCGCAGCGGCAACCAGGGTTTCACGACGCCGGATGTCATCCAGACAGACGCCGCAATCAACCCCGGCAACTCCGGCGGACCACTGCTCAACCGACACGGCGAAGTTATCGGGATCAACGCCCAGATCCGCAGCGACAGCCGCCAGAACTCCGGGGTGGGTTTCGCCGTGCCGATCAACATCGCCAGGCTGGTCGTCCCGGACCTGATCGAGAACGGGGAGTTCGTTTACTCCTGGCTCGGGGTTTCCGGTCACGACCTGAGCCGCATCCTGGCACTGGCGCTCGACCTGCCGGACGGGACGCAGGGCGCCTACATCACGCAGTTGATCGACGGCGGGCCGGCGGAAGAGGCGGGCCTCAACGAAACGACGCGAACGATCAGAATCGAAGGCCAGCCGGTGGACGTGGGCGGAGACACGGTGATCGGTATCGACGGCGCGCCCATCCGAAGCATGGCGGACCTCATCTCGTACCTGACGAACAACACGCGTCCCGGAGACGTGGTTTCGCTCGATATCCTGGAAGACGGCGGTGACCGGGTGCAGAAACGGGTTGAGCTTGGCGTCCGGCCGTAACGGCTCCATTGTGACAAGAATCGCAATCAGGCCGCGCATGATTTACACTTGGCGATCGATGTTTGTGAACACCGCCAAGAATTTCGGCTGTGCGTGTTGTAGGACCCCCGAGGGGGAGCCTGACTGACGCACGCGCTCTTATTCTCAGCGCCGCGAACGCTGTCTCAATCCCCTCGAAGACCGGACCCGGTCACGAGGGGTTTTTTTGTGCCCCAGGTCGTTCCAGGAGACTCCCAGAATCGCTCCAAGAAACGTTCAGGCGAAACATTTGAAACTGAAGTCAGAGCCGAACCCGGGCGGAGGAGAACGGTGAAGAAGCGGATCCAGAAGCCGGCCGACGAAAAACTGGCGGAGATCAATGAGAGGCTCGAAACCGCGTCGCCGCAGGAGACGCTGCTGTGGGCGCACGAAAAGCTGGGTAACGACGTCGCGTTGATGTCCAGCTTCGGCCTCGAGGACATGGCGCTGCTCGACATGTTCTGGAGGATCACTCCCGACGCCCGGGTCATGACGCTGGACACTCAGCGCCTGCCAACCGAGACCTACACGTTGTTCGACCAGGCGACGGCGCGCTACGGGATCAAGATCGAGGCGTTCTACCCGGACATGGATGACGTGCGGGAGATGGTCGAGGAACGCGGGTACAACCTGTTCTACAAGGGCGTCGACAACCGGAAAATGTGCTGCGCTGTCCGCAAGGTGGAGCCGCTCGGGAGGGCCCTGGAATCGGTGGACGGCTGGATCACCGGACTGCGGCGTGACCAGGGCATGGAGCGGCGCGGCATTGACATCGTCGAGTGGGACGCGGCGCACGACGCCTACAAGATCAGCCCGTTAGCCAACTGGACCCTCGACCAGGTGCGGGAGTACATCGCCGAAAACTCGGTGCCCTACAACGAGCTGCACGACAGGGGGTTCCCGAGCCTGGGCTGCGCTCCCTGCACGCGTGCGGTACAACCCGGCGAGGACATACGGGCCGGGCGCTGGTGGTGGGAGAGCGACCCGGACGCCAAGGAGTGCGGCTTGCACACGGTGGAAGCGGCGACGCGCGGACCGGCCAAATGAACGCAACGGCAAGCGACCGGCTCGTCCTCCCGGAAATGGGCCAGCTCAAGGCGCTGGAGTCCGAGTCGATATACATAATTCGCGAGGGCATCGCCGAGTTCGACCGTCCCTGCCTCCTTTTCTCGGGCGGAAAGGATTCGATCGTCATGCTTCATCTCGCGATGAAAGCGGTCGCGCCCGCCCACCTGCCGGTCCCGGTAGTCCACATCGACACCGGGCACAACTTCCCCGAGGTGATCGAGTACCGGGACAGGGCCGTAAAACGCCTGGGCGTCGAACTGATCGTCGGCTCCGTACAGGAGGCGATCGACAGCGGACGAGTTCCCGAAAGCACCGACCCCGGCGCGTCACGTAACCGGCTTCAAATCCCCGTGTTGCTGGACACCATCCGCACCAATAACTTTGGCGCCGTGTACGGCGGGGCGAGACGGGACGAGGAGCGGTCCCGGGCCAAGGAGCGCGTCTACTCGTTCCGCAACGAGTTCGGCCAGTGGGACCCGAAAAACCAGCGGCCAGAACTGTGGAACCTGTTCAACGGCTTCATCCATCCGGGCCAGCACATCAGGGTGTTTCCGATCTCAAACTGGACCGAGCTGGACGTCTGGCAGTACATCGCCGACCAGGAGATAGAGCTTCCCTCGATCTACTTCGCACACGAACGCGAAGTGTTCGAGCACAACGGCATGCTGATGGCGGCCTCAGAGTTCCTCCGGCCCGGCCCCGGTGAAACGATCACAACGCGATCGGTCAGGTTCCGCACCGTCGGCGACATGACGGTGACTGCGGCGTCGGAGTCAAACGCGACCACGCCGGACCAGGTCATCAGCGAGATCGCGGCGTCCCGGACGTCCGAACGCGGCGCCAGCCGCGCCGATGACCGAACGTCCGAGGCCGCCATGGAAGACCGCAAGCGCGAGGGCTATTTTTGATGGACCTGCTGCGGATTGCGACCGCCGGCTCGGTCGATGACGGAAAAAGCACGCTGATCGGAAGGCTGCTTTACGACTCGAAGGCCATTTACGACGACGTGCTGGAGTCGGCCGAGGAGGCCAGCAGGCGTCAGAGCGCTGATTACCTGAACCTGGCGCTTCTTACGGACGGATTGCGTTCCGAGCGCGAACAGGGCATCACCATCGACGTCGCCTACCGCTACTTCGCCACGCTGAAACGCAAGTTCATCCTGGCCGACACCCCGGGCCATGTTCAGTACACCCGGAACATGGTCACGGGCGCGTCCACGGCGGACCTGGCTTTGATAATCGTGGACGCGCGGAACGGCATCGTTGAACAATCCCGCCGCCACGCCGTGATCGCCTCACTGCTCGGGATCCGGCATATGGTGGTCTGCGTGAACAAGATGGACCTCGTCAACTACAGCCACGACCGGTACGCAACGATTCGCGACGAGTTCCGCACGCTCCTTAACGATCTCAACGTAGAGGACGCCCACTTCATCCCGATCTCCGCCCTGATCGGCGATAACGTGGTGAAGGAATCGGCCAACATGCCCTGGTACGCCGAAGGACCGCTTCTCGCCTACCTGGAGCAGATCGACGCGTCTGACGACCCCGGGGAACGCCCGCTGCGGTTGCCCGTGCAGTACGTGATCCGGCCCATGCGCCACGAGTACCACGACTACCGCGGCTACGCGGGCACGATCGCCGACGGAGTCGTCAGGGTCGGCCAGGAAGTCGAGATCCTGCCTTCCGGCAAAACCACGCGGATCGCGGCCGTCGAGACGCCGGACGGAGAGGTCGAACAGGCGTCCGGGCGGACGGCGGTCACCGTACGACTGGCGGATCAGCTCGATGTCTCACGCGGAGACATGATCAGTGCGACGGACGGAGCCCCGCGAACAACCCGGACTTTCGATGCAACGATCTGCTGGATGAGTCAAGCCACGCAACTTCAACAGGGCGCGACTCTGCGGATCAAGCACACGACCCGCACCACCAGGGCGATGATCACCTCGATCGACAGCCAGATCGACATCAACACGCTGGCCGCTAGGACTGACTGCACCGCCCTGAAGCTCAACGAGATCGGCCGCGTGTCCATCCGCACCAGCACGCCGCTCGTTTGTGATGACTACACCTACAACCGGAAGACGGGCAGCTTCATCCTGATCGACGAGTCGACCAATGAGACCGTCGCCGCCGGCATGATCGGCAGTCCCGGATTCGGCGATTTTGCCTCGTTGTAGAAACCGGCGAACCAGGTAGAAGGCCGGGTTCGCGAGCGACCCGCCTTGTCGCCCGCCTGTCGTCGCCCGTAAGGCGGCGCGCCCATGGAGCCACCGGGCTGAAACTACGGGCAGGGAAAGCCCGGACGCGTGTGCGCACCACGCGCGAACCGCCACATCCGTTGCGTAGACCACCCGATGCGCCGACCACGCAATGACCGTTACTTTCGATGTGAAATGCCGCACGCGATCATCCCGGCCAACTCCGGAGCCCGCGCGCGCGGAGGCCGCCGCGTGCAGCGAACGCGCGCGCCCCGGCGCGGGCGCTCATGCCGGTCCCTGCCGGAGCTAAGCCGGACCGGGGCGGGACTCCGATGACCCACCGAAACTGGGTCACAATCCCGGCGACGGTGTCGGCCGCCCTGACCATCGCGATCGTCGTGCTGTCCGGGAACGCCGGAAACCCGGCGGGTTTGCTGCTGGTGCCCTTAGTCGCCGTTGCGACCCCGTTTCTGACGTTGCCGCTGGCGGTGATGTTCACGGCCGCCGCAGCCGCTTCCCTTGGCGGCGCCTACTGGGTCAATGGCGGAGTTGACGGTGTGGCCCGCATCGCGGTCGAGGCGCCGCTCATCGTGGCCGTCGCCATCATCGCCCGGTACACGGCGTCGCGTCTCGAAGCCCATGCAGCCGAGCAGCGCCTGCTGGAGCGCATCCGGCAAGCGCCAATTTCCAGCGCCCTCCTCGATAATGTGTATGAAGATATCTACCAGGCGTTGAAGGGCTGGCTTCCGGCAGACCGATTCGCCATCGTGGTCGAAAAGCCCGGCGATGACGAGCTGGAGGTGGCTTACGCATCCGGGGTTCCGGTCTCCGGCAGGGGCACCGGGGACGTCGCCCCGCTGGTCGTAGATGAAGATGGCTGGCAGCCGGTCGGCGATGGCCGCGTACAGATAATGGCGGGCGGCGGGTTGCGGCCGGAGTCGAACACCGCCTACCTGGGCGCGGGCCTCAGGTCTGGGATTCGTGTCCAGCTCGGCAGTCGAACAGGCCCGACCGGTTACCTGGAACTCCGCAGCAAGCTATCGAACGCGTTTTCCGAACGGGACGCCGGAATGCTTGCTGTCGTGGCGAGCGAGGTGTCGTTAACGATCGACAGCGCTCGCTACAGCTCGCAGGTGATCCGGGTGGGCGAGGAACGCGTGTCCCGGATGCGCCTGGACGCCGAGAAGCGGGCGCTGGAAGAAACACGCCGTCGCCTGGCATCTATGAACGAGCAACTCGAGGTCCAGAACGAGATCATCCGGCAATCGAGAGAACGGCTGGTCAACGCCGGCGAGGCGGCCCGTCGGGCGATCGCGGAAGAGCTCCACGGGCCGATCCAGACAAAGCTATTCATGGCATCGCAATCGCTGAGCGCGGTACGCGCCGAGATGGACCGGGACGAGTTCGATCTCGAGACCCTCGCCACGTCGTTCGATGAGGCGCTGGAGCAACTGGAGCGTGTCCGCGAAGAGGATATCCGGCTCCTGTCGCACCGCCTGCATCCAGGCATCGTGAGGATCAGCGCGCTGGCCGGGCTGCGGTCCCTGCGGGAGTTCTACGAGTCTATGGTCCCGATCTCGCTGGACATAGGCGAGGAGATCGAGGAACTGGAACCGGCGGGAGCAAGCCGCATCCCGGAATCCGTCAGGCTGGCCGTGCACCGGGTCGCCGACGCCGCGCTGGCGAACGTCGTGAAGCACGCCGGGGCCACCGAGTGCGTTATTCACTGGGGTTACGACCGCGATAACGGTGAACTGAAGCTCTCGATCACCGACGATGGATGCGGTTTTGAGCCCGATGCACGCGCCCCGAGCGGACTCGGGCTTATCACGATCCGCGATTACGTCGACGCCATCGGCGGCAGCCTGACCGTGACCTCGCTCCCGGGCAAAGGGACCGGGGTGGACGTTGTCATCCCGTTCAGCGACTCACCGTCCGAGCGCCCGACCGCAGCCGACGGCGATGACGAACCTGCGATCGGTTCCATCCTGAACATGCACTGGGCGCGGCCGTCGAACCATCCTGTGTCGAACACAGATGGCCCGGGCGGCGATAGCGAAGACGACCCGGACTTGCCGCTCGCGATCGGCGAATAGACGGTCCGGCGACGCGCGGGACGCGGCGCGGGCTTGCCCGAACGTGAGCGCATGCCCCACGGCGCCAACTTCATCCGAGCCGCCACCCCGCGAGCCGGGAGCGCGCAGGACGGCCCGGCGACCGCGGCCGGCCGTTAATCGGCGGGCGCGGGCGCGGGCGTAAATTCGGACCGGGGTTGGGGCTGGGACGACGGGCGTACACTGCCGTCCACCCCGGCCGCGATGCGTCAGATCGCGCCGTCCAACAAGGGAGCGAGCATGATCGTCGACGTACACACCCACCTGCCCACGCACCGCGACGCAGTGCCCGAGGGGGAGCGCGCCTCCGAAAATATAATGCGGTCCGGCGACCAGGTCTCGATGACGAACTCGATCGCCGACTACCTGCGCGCCATGGAGCCGGTGGACAAGACGTTCGCGTTCGGCATCGCACCGCGCCCGTGGCTGTCCGAGCGCGAGCTCATCGAGGGCCGCGGCGATCTCGCGATCGGCGGGAAGAACCATAACGACGTGGCTGCGGAACTCCACCGGGCGGCGCCCGACAAGGTGATCCCGTTTATGTCGCTCCACCCGATGGACCCGAATATGAACGACGAGTACGACCGGGCGGTGGGCGACCTGCGCTGCAAGGGAATCAAACTCGGCCCGAACTACCAGGACTTTGACCCCGTCGGCGAGGACGCATTCAAGCTCTACGCCAGGCTTGAGTCAGACGGGTTGCCGATCGTGTTCCACCAGGGCACGTCGCCGATGAGCGACGCGCCGCTCCGGTACGCGCACCCGCTCGTGATGGATGAGGTGGCGATCGCGTTCCCGCAGTTGAGGATCGTTATGGCGCACCTGGGGCATCCCTGGCATGTCGACTGTCTTGCCGTCGTGCGTAAGCATCCAAACGTGTGGGCGGACGTGTCGGCGCAGTTCTACCGGCCGTGGTCCTACTGGAACGGCATGCGCCTGTTCCACGAGTGGGGGGTGACGCAGAAGATCCTCTTCGCGTCTGACTGGCCGGTGAGCGTGCCTCAGGACAACATCGACGGACTGCACAATCTGAACAAGTTCGCCCGGGACCACCACCTGCCCGGCATTCCCGAGGACGAGATCGAAGGCATCATCAACCGGGACGCGCTGGACGTTCTCGGGGTGGATTAGCCCGAAACGAAGTGCCGCCTTGCGGGCCATCGCCGGGGTTCCTTCCTGCGCGAAGATGATCTGCACGGACGCGCACGACGCGCGTCGCGTGACTGGAGTAACGCTTGGCCGACCGAACCAGTGCCCCGCAGGAACGCCGTGAGGGCGTGTTCTACGGCTGGTACATCGTTGGGGCGCTGTTCTTCGCGACCTTCGTCGGCGTTGGTTCGCGGCAGGGCTTCGGCGTGTTTGTCGAGGCCTGGGAAGAGGATTTTGGCGTTTCGGTCGGCGCGATATCGGTCGCGGCCGGCGTGGGCTGGGTCGTGAACGGACTGGTGCAGCCCTTTTTTGGCCGCCTGACGGACGCGTTCGGCGGCCGCCGCGTCCTCGCGTTCGGCCTGCTTGCGATGGGCCTGGGCACATTGTCGATCGCCGCCGTGCCGAACGTGTACGTATTGATCGCCGTGTACGGGTTCGTCGTATCGGCCGCGGCGGGCGGGGTGTTCCCGACCCCTGCGAGCTCCGTCATAGTCCGCTGGTTCCAGCGCAAACGTGGCACGGCGATGAGCATGGTGGCGTTCGGCGGTTCGGCCGGCGGGTTAATCATGGTCCCGTTCGCGGCATACCTGTTGGTCATAGCAGACTGGCGGACGGCGTGGCTGGTGATGGGCGGCATCATCCTGTTGCTCGGGTTGCCGTTGCTTGTGACGATCGTCCGGAGCGACCCGGCCGACATGGGCCTCACACAGGACGGCGACGATGAGCCGGCCGACGGGACCGCGGCCGGGCACGGCGAATCGATCACGGCACGCGTCGCTCCGCTTGCCACGAGCCACTGGCGTGAGTCGTACCGGTCCGCCCCGATGTGGCAACTGTCGCTGGCCTACTCGGTCTGTGGCGTGACGACGGCGATCATCGCCGTTCACTTCATAAGGTGGGCGTCCACCGAAGACATCTCTCCGGGCACGGCGGCGCTGGCGTTCGGAGCGTTGATGGCTATCAACGGCCTGGGACTGCTGGTCGTCGGGACGATCTCGGACCGGATGCAGCGCAAGAACCTGCTGGGGGCCGTGTACCTGATCCGGGGACTGGCGTTCCTGGCGTTGGTCGTGTTGCCCGGCGTTCCGGCGCTATGGGTGTTCGCCGTCGTTGGTGGGATGTCGTGGCTGGCGACTGTGCCGCTCACCAACTCGTTGGCCGCCGACGTTTACGGTCTCCGAAACGTCGGCGTGCTGAACGGCCTGATCATGATGGCCCACCAGCTCGCCGGTGGGCTTGCGGTGATCATTGCGGGAATCGTATTCGACATCTGGGACACATACGACCCGGTGTTCGCGGCATCGGCGATCTTCCTGGTACTGGCGGGGTTGATCAGCTTCGCCATCCGGGAACGAAGGTACTCAATTCGGTACCAGCCGCCAGTACCTGCCGCTCCTGTAGCAGCGGCGGCGTCCGACGGAGACTAGCCCGGCGTCATGGGAATCACCAACGCCCTGGCTTCGGCGCTCGGTCTGTTGCTCCACCACTCTGAGTACGTCGACCCGACGCTCATCGACTGGATCAAGCACGAGATCGACGACATCTTCGGGCTGGGCCCGGCGACGATAGTGGCGGTGCTGGGCGCGGTGACGCTCGCGTTCCCGATCGCCCTGATGGCGCTTGCGCTTCGACGAAGGAGACGTGCGCGGGCCGACCGGTTGTAACGGGGGAGTTCGCTGCACCGACCACCCCCGAACCCGCGCCCTGAGGGCACCCGGGACCAGGACGGGGCCGCCGGGAAAGCAACGCCGTCAGCGCCCGGGCCGATGCCGGTACAATCCGGCTGCTCGATGCCACGCCGCCGTACCGGACCGCGATCGCCAGATCGTCCCCCGGCTCGCCACACAGGAGAACCCCATGCCCGACACGATGCGCGCCGCCCTCGATGATGGCAAAGGGACGGTAAGTGTCCACCAGATACCATTGCCGGAGCGTTTCCCGGGCTCGGCCCTGGTGGCGTTAAAACAGGTCGGTATATGTGGCTCGGACCTTCACATGAACAACGAGCGCACGGACCCGCAGACGATTCCCTCCGGCCACGAACCCGCCGGGGTGGTGGTCGAAGTGCCCCCGGGCGAGGTACGAATAAGGCCCGGCGACCGGGTGGCGATCGAGACGATCGGTTCCGGCAAGGCGTGTGAACAGTGCTACTACTGCCGCACAGGCCAGTACCGGCACTGCATCGACAAGGCGATGGAATCCGGGGGCGCGTTCGCCGAGTACATAACCCGGACGCCCCTCGGCCTGCACAGGCTGTCGGACAACATGTCATGGGAAGAAGGCGCCCTGGTCGAGCCGCTCGCCGTGTCGGTGCACGCCGTCCGGTGGGGCGGCCTGCGCGGGGGCGACACCGTGGCTGTGGTTGGCTCTGCGACGATCGGCCTTGCAGCTATCGCCGCGGCGCGCTCCCTGGGAGCGCGGAAGATCGTGGCGTCGGCGCGCTACCCGCAGCAGAAGGAAATGGCGGAGCGCTGTGGCGCAGACCTCGTCGTCGGGAGCGAGCCGGGCGAGTTGGAGGACGCGGCGCGGTCGATCACCGACGGACTCGGGGCGGACGTTACTGTGGAGACGGTTGGCGGCAACTCGATGGCGCCGCTGGAAACGGCGTGCAGCACGACGCGATCCCAGGGCACGGTGATCGTCGTGGGCGGGTTCCGCGGCGCCATGCCGTACGCGTTCCTGCCGCCCATGTTGAGCGAGCTTACCTTCAAGCTCTCGTCCTGCTACGGAATCGTCGACGGGAAGCACGATTACGATGTCGCGATGAATCTCCTGTCCGGGAAAGACACCGGGTTCAACGATATCGTGACCCACACGGTGTCGCTCGAGGAGATCGAAAAAGGCTTCGACCTGGCGTACGACAAGACCAGCGGCTCGGTCAAAGTCCACGTGACGGTCTAGGGTCCTCAAGAACGGCCCGCCGTGCGCCCGGTATGCGGGGTCGCCATGTACCGGCGCGTCGACGCGGCCGATCGCCGGCTGCCGTATTGAGCTAACCGTCTCCCGCTCCCTGTCCGCGCGGTTCAGCAAACCCGGACCGAACGGAGTGCCGTCAGTAAGCGCGTCCCGCTGATATTGGCTGTAGTGGGCTGTGTGCTCCGCAGTTCCACTTTCCGCCGTGCCGCCGTGGGCCATCTCTGGCCCACGGCGGCCAAGGCGACACCGGGGCGGCGGAGCAGGCGAGGAAGCGCGCCGCAAGGATCAGCGGCGGCGAGCCGGATGGCTCACGACTGGACCCGGCGGCGACACGGGAGACGCGACCCGAGGCCCTCCCTCAGCCCGGGCACACGCAGCAGGATCATCTCACAGGAAAAGGGGAGCGCATCCCTGACGGCGGGCCGTGGGGGGAAGTGAGCGGACTCCCGAAGTGAGAGGGAATGGACATCGATCATGATCGAGGAAACCAAGGTGATCCCGTTCGATGTGGCCCCGGCAGAAAGAGAAAGCCGGGAACTGCCATCGGAGCAAGTTGACCACGATTCGGACCGGGGCAAGATTCTCGAGTTCGGGCTGGTTACGCGTAGCGCCATAACGGCTCGTGCCGGCACCCTGGCGGTATCCGTAATCGTCGTGACGAACGACGAAGAATTGCGAATCGGGCTGACAAAACAGCTCGACGGTTCGGTCGGGGTGGAGCTTCTGGCGGCGACGGATGACCCGATCATGGCCGTCGCGTTTGCCCAGGGGATGGCCCCGGAAGTGGCGATCATCGGCATCGATGAGGGCCACGAACGACTCTGGATCAAGACCGCACATGCGATCCGGGAGGCGAGCCCGGATACCGGGATCGTCGTGATCGCCAAGGACACCGAGACCGAGTACGTAGAGGAAAAGATCAGCCGGGATGCCGGCGGTTGGTCCTACCTGCTTCGCAAGAACGCCCTGGATACGGACTCGCTCATGCGTGCGATAGACGGCGCAGCGTGGGGCCTCGTCACGGTCGACCCGGCCGTATACGACGCGGGTGCGATAGTGCTTTACGGGCTGAGCAGCTCCGAGCAACAGACGCTCAGGCTCATGTCGCTCGGGTACACGGACGGCGCGATCGCCGAGCGCATGAAAACCGATCCCGACGCCGTGAGCGACACGCAAGAGACCCTTTACGACAAGTTGTCCATAGAACCTAACGCGGGCGTGGACCGGCGGGTGCGGGCCGTTATGACCTACCACCTCGCAATGCGATTCGCGCAGAGCGGACCGCCGTCGGACGTGATCGCCTGAGCACGGCCCGAGTGGGTCCCGGTAACAGACCGAGAGAGGGAAATTTCAGACATGACTACGAGAGCAGCGTATCTACCGGTCGGAGGCATCCGGATCGCATCCGGCACAGCCGCCACCGTCCTTATCGCGGTACTGGCCGCGCTTACCGCCGTACTGCTCCTGGCAGGGCGCGGCGGCAACGGCGAGGTGAGTCAGTACGAATTTACCCTCGCTCCGGTTATCGAGCGTCACAACGGCGCCGTCGCGGACTGGAACCGGTTCGTCGACGATCACAACGCCTCCGCGGTGTTCTCGCTCGGGTCTTACGACGCGCAGGCGGTCGAGGCGAACGCGCAGGTGAACGTGATCGCTGCCGAGATGGAAGTCACGACCGCGCAGTGGGCCGGCGTCGTGCCACCGCTGAGCCGCGCCGAGCCGCACGCACTTGTGCTCGAAGCGATGCAGCTAACGCTGGAAGGCGTAAAGGGCGTCGCTGCGTACTTCGATGCAGCGGCAACCGGCCAGGGCGATTACTCGCAGGCGGTGCTCTCGCTGGCGATGATCGACGAGGCATCGGTTTACTGGGCGCAGGCAAAATCTTTCGAGGGCTAACTCCGCCGTCAGCTCTCAATCGCCGGGATGAGGCCGCCGCGCTACGGGCGGAAGTACTCCGATCCCTCTCCGGCCCGCCCCGGTGGGCGGCCTCAATTCCCGGCCAAATCAAGGACGCCCTAACGAGGGCGTCCTTGTCGCGTTCACCCGACTTCATCGGCGCGTTCTCCGGCGGGTTGAAACATCTTTGAAACACTCGCGCGTTACGATCAAGCCCGTCCCGAAAACGCGCCCGGGCGAAAAGGGATTCACCCTCCCGGTGGCGGGACCGGCGCGACCGAAGTGGCCGTGGCTTTATCATTTCGGCCGAGCATGAGGTGGATACGGACCGTCCAGATGTCTGGACGCCAGATTTCTGACTGGAGACAGGGATGCCCTACAAAGCTGAATACATCTGGATAGACGGCACCCAGCCGACGGCCAAGATGCGGTCCAAGACCAAGGTCATCGACGATGGCGTGGAGCCGATGATCTGGGCGTTCGACGGTTCCAGCACCCAGCAGGCGACGGGTGACAACTCGGACGTGGTGCTCAACCCCGTGCTGGTGCTCCCGGATCCGCTCCGCGGCGGCGACCACAAACTGGTGATGACGGAGACGCTGCTGACGGACATGACCCCGCACCCGAGCAACACGCGGGCCGCCTGCGCCGCCGCCTCAGATAAGTACCGTTCATTTGACATGTGGTTCGGCATCGAGCAGGAATACACGTACTTTGATGGCGTCAAGCCGCTCGGCTGGCCGGACAACGGCTTCCCGGCTCCCCAGGGCGGCTACTACTGCGGCGTCGGCGCCGATGAGGTGTTCGGCCGGGACATCGTCGAGGATCACATGGACGCCTGCATGGAGGCCGGGATCCACATCTCCGGGATCAACGCCGAGGTCATGCCCGGCCAGTGGGAGTTCCAGATCGGGCCGGTGGACTCGCCGCGCGCCGCAGACGAGCTGTGGCTGGCACGCTGGCTGCTGTACCGGATCGCGGAAAATTACGACGTGTCTGCCACGCTCGACCCGAAGCCGGTCAAAGGCGACTGGAACGGCGCCGGCGCACACACCAACTTCTCCACGAAACAGATGCGTGAGAGCTATGAGCCCTGCATCGCAGCGGCCGAGGCGCTCTCGAAAAAGCACGATCTGCACATCGTCAACTACGGCGACCGCATCGAGGAGAGACTCACCGGCGAGCACGAGACGGCGCGCTACGACACGTTCTTTTACGGCGAGTCGGACCGCGGCGCCTCGGTACGCATCCCCTGGCAGGTGGTCAAGGACCGCAAGGGATACATCGAGGACCGGCGGCCGAACGCCAACTGCGACCCGTACGTGGTGACCCGTCTGATCATCGAGACGGTGTGCAGCGCGGCCAGCTAACAGCTTCCAGAATCCAGAGCTAACACCGGAAACGGCGGCGCCTCGTGGCGCCGCCGTTTCTGTTTCCGTCCGGCCTGCCGGGCGGCTCCGGCCCGGATGCAGGCGGGCGGTACAATGCGCTCGATTTCACGATTGCATCGTTCGTAACATTTATCTGCCCATGACCCCGGGAACGTTCGCGACCGGCGCCGGACGGCGCGCTCCTTCCGCCGACAACTGAACATGGCGGCAGGCCAACGGCGCCCTGACCCGCAGGACGGCCCTCTTTTCTCTATCCAATTAGATCGACAGGACCCCGACTTGAAGCTCACAAACCCCGGCCTGATCCGCAGCATCACCAGCGAGTGGAAGGGAGAGCGGGACCGGAGCGGGCGGCCGCTCGTGGACGCCGGAATACTCCGGCGCATGGAGGCGGTGACAAGCGAGGAGGCGTGGGGCGTTCTCCGGCGTCACGACTATCACCACAACTTCGCCGGGGACTTCCACATCCTCCACCCGGAGCGAATCCTGGTCGGCAGGGCGGTCACCTGCCGCTTCGTGCCGTCCCGGCCTGACCTGAACAACGCGATCGAGCGCACCGGAGTGAGCGAGGGCCGGGTTGGCGGCCAGAACTCCTGGGTGATCGACGAGCTTGTCGAGGATGATGTGATCGTGGTCGACCTGTTCGGAAAGGTGTACGACGGCACGTTCGCCGGCGACAACCTCTCGACGGCGATCCGCGTGAGCACGAAGCGCGGGATGGTGATCGACGGCGGGCTGCGGGACACGCAGCGGATCGTTGAGATGGAGGACTTCAACGCCTTCATCCGGGGCATGGACCCCTCCGCGATCAACGACGTGTCGATGCCGGACATCAACGGCATAATCCGTATCGGCCTGGCGACCTGCCTGCCCGGGGACGTGGTCCTCGGCACGATGGAGGGCGTGATGTTCATCCCGCCCCACCTCGCGGAAGAGGTCGTCACGAGCTCGGAAAACGTCCGCCTGAGAGACGAGTTCGGCCAGCAGCGGATCGCCGAGGGCGTTTACACGCCGGGCGAGGTGGACCGGGCGTTCTCGGAGGAGATGGAGCGGGACTTTGAGGGTTGGGCGGCGAATCGCCGGAAATAATCAGAAGCGCCACAGAGGTCAAGTGGCCGTCGAAAAAATCCCCTCTCCCGGCGGGAGAGGGTTAGGGTGAGGGAGAAGTCTCATCGTAGAAACGCACCCTCATACAGATTCTGAGATGGTTTTTGGGCATGCCGGCAGTACATGACCGCGGCGGCTGGCCGACGGACGAGCCGATCGACCGCCAGGAACACGAATGGGCGGACTGGGAGCGTCAAACGCAGTCCCTTCGGACGGTACTCGATGCGAAGGGAATCATGAACGTGGATGAGCTGCGTCGCGGGATCGAGTCGATCGACCCTGCGGAGTACGAGTCGTCCACCTACTTTGAGCGCTGGTCGGCCAGCATCGAGACGATCCTGGTGGAGAAGGGCGTGCTTACGACCGCGGAGATCAACGACCGGGCGGCGGCGTTGCGAGACCGCTGGGGCCAGCCGGAGTGAGCGCCGCGGCGATGCCTGATCTTGCGTTTTCAGCAGGCGACCGCGTCATCGTCCGGGACGAGACGCCATCGCATCACCACCGGACGCCCTGGTACATCAAGGCCCGGCGTGGTCGAGTGATCGAGTTCATCGGCATGTACCTGGATTCCGAGACGCGTGCTCACGGCGGTTCAGGTCTGCCGGAGCTGCCGATGTACCGCGTGGAGTTTGACCAGACGGAGCTGTGGCCGGACTACGCAGAGTCGCCGGACGACAAGCTGTGGATCGACCTGTACGAGCACTGGCTGGAGCCGGTTTGAGGCCCGGGAGGATCACAGGATGAGCGAAGGCAAGGACAGGGGCGGGTTTTACGATACCGGGTGGCGGCCCAGCGACGATCTCCATCGCGATGAAGACGGCCGTCCGCACGATCACCCGGGATTGCAGGAAGACGTGGTCCTGGGGGTCCGCGCATCACGGGCGTTGGCGATGCACGAGTTGCTGGTCGAAAAGGGTGTCATCGGCAGCGGCGAGGTTGACGATGCGATAGAGCGCTGGAGCGAACGCGTTCCCTCCAACGGCGCCTCCCTCGTGGCGAAGGCCTGGACCGACCCGGAGTTCAAAGCCCGGCTGCTGGAACACCCGAAGGAGACGGTCGTCGAGAGCGGGTTCGTGCCGGAGCACAACGCCGACATCATCGTGCTGGAGAACACTTCCGAGGTGCAGCACATGGTGGTGTGCACGCTCTGCTCGTGCTACCCGACCGCGCTGCTCGGCCCGCCTCCTGACTGGTACAAGAGCTTCTCTTACAGGTCCCGCGCCGTGACGGAGCCGCGGGCGGTGATGGCCGAGTTCGGCCTGGAGCTTGAAGATGACGTCGAGGTGCGGGTGGTGGACAGCAACTCCGAGCTGCGCTTTCTTGTCCTGCCGCGCCGCCCGGACGGCACCGAGGGCTGGAGCGAGGAGCGACTGGCGGCGCTCGTGACGCGCGACAGCATGATCGGCGTATCCGGGGCGCTGGAACCGGGTAAGGACTGACTCTGGCTTCCCCCGCTCTGCACGCCATGACCGCGGCCGATCTGGCGGGCTGCGCCGAACTGTTTGTAGAACGACATCGCGCACGGCGCGCACACAACCCGCTTTATCCGGAGAACCTGGACACGGTTGAGGTTGTCGTGGAGCTGCTCTCCGGCTGGCTTTCTACCGGCGAGGGCGTCGTCGCCAGGCAAGGCGGAACGCTCATTGGATACCTGTGTGGACGAGCGGCGAGCGGTATCGGCGGGATCCAGATTTCCCTCCTCTGGGAATGGGCGCACGCCACCCACGCCGACGCTCCCGGGTCACTGTTTTCGGACATGTACACGGCGTGGTGCCGGCTGTCCGGCCGGCCCGAGACCATGCTCCACATGGCGATAGTGTTCGCTGACGATGTACCGACCCACGACTGCCTGGTGCAGACAGGATTTGGCCGTCACCTGATCGATGGCGGCCGGGCCGTGGGCGTTGTCCAGCCGGTTCAGACAGATGTCGAAGTGACCCGCCCAGCGCTTGAAGAGCTAGATACTGTCAACGAGATGGAGGCGGGACTCCACGCCCACCTGGACGCGCCACCGATCTGGCGTCCCAAGTCGCCGGGCGGCGGGCATGTTTACGACCGGACGTGGATAGAGCGACCTTCGAGGGGGCTATGGGTGAGCCGGTCCGCCGATCAAACCGGAGGCCAGATCACGGGCTTCATGAGCGCGGAGGCCGGCGCCCAGGACCCAAAGTCCCTGATATCTGCGCCCGTGCCGCATATCACGGGCGCTTTCCTGAAGCCGGAGGCCCGTCGAACAGGCGCATCAAACGCCCTGCTGGTCGCGCTGCTCGGTTGGGCCCGTGAGTCCCGATGGGAATCCGTCACGGTCGATTTCGAGACCTCGAACCCGGAGGGAGCCGGCTTCTGGCTCGGCCCGGGCGGGTTCCAGCCCCTGCTGTACACGATGGTGCGGCGCCTGGACCCGCGCTACGCCGCGGGCGGGTAGGCGCGGCGCCGGTTTACGGTCGCCGGCCCGGCGTAACGACACGTGTCGCCAGGTGTCGCTGATTCCTATCGTTCGAACTCAATGGTTCTGAACCTGTCGTCCAACAGCCGATGGTCACGGCCTGTGCGTTGGCAAGCCGGTCGGCAATCGGCGCCAACGGACGGTGATCCGCAGGCCGGGTTAACTCGGCCATCCATCGACGATGCCCGGCTCGGGCAGGCCCATATCCTTCCGGGGAAGAACGACCGCACCAGAACGCGCCCCGAACTGCAAGTCATCCCGGCCTTCGCTCGGGGAGAAGTCAGGAAAACGATTGCGGCTTGAGGATCTCCCGCCGGGCCAGGATGCGCTCGGCGAACGGCCGCATCCCCGTATTAATGCAACGAGATCAAGCTTTGCGCCGATTGGCCTCCAACCAGCCGTCGACCAGGACGACGGTCTCATCGACGGCGTCGGATTGCATACCGTTTTGTGCCGCAAGGGTTTGCACCAGACGGTCCACCCGCTCGATATTTGGGGCGCCGTTGGCCAGGGCTCTCGCGGCCGAAGACGGGTTCACAAGCGAGAGAGCGGCGTTGGCGTATTTATCGAACGGCACAAGATCGTTCTCGTCCGCACCCATCGAAACGCAGAGCTGTACGACCCACTCATATGCCGCCCGGGATGCTTCGATGTCGGAGTGCACAGCTTCCTTGATGGATCGCATACCGTCCTTCTGGATACAGCGATAGTTGCCGGCCATCAACATGCTCCACTTCGCCAGCGGTACGAAGATGGAATCATGCACCCTGAGCTTGACGGGCAGCTCAACCTCGCCGTTGCCGGTGTCGAATCGGATGGCCTGTATATCCGTCTCCAGCCGGCGAAGCACGGCTGTGTGTTCGTCTGAATCGAACCGAGCTACCTTGAAGTTGGTGGGCAGGCCGACCTGCAACACGTTGATTTTTTCGTCGGGCGGACGGAACGCCTGCGGATCCGGGCTGCACAGGGTCATCAGAGAGGGGTCGAGGTTGTCCCAGACGGACGGATCTGTGTAGCTGCTTTTGAGGGCGTCTGTGTCGATGCCTGGGATGCGTCTCAGGTAAGTCAACGGAGGCATGTTCATGATCGACATGCACGGGACCTTCGCCGCGGCCACCGCATCCAGCAGCTCGCGTACCTCGGGCGCCCGGTACTGCGGTTCCTGCATGGCCATGCCGACGAGGTCGTAGTCGGCCGGATCGACGTCTCCCGGTCCCGCGGCGGACAGTTGCCCCGGCATCTTCTGTGAGTTCAGTTCCACGAGCCCGTCCACGCCCTTCGCGGGCATGCGCACCCGTGCGCCTTCCTCGTTGATCAACTTCACTTCTTCCGGCAGGCATACCAGCTTCACCGTATGGCCTGCCATCGCCAGCTTGACTCCCAGCAGCGAGCCATAAGAAGCGCCCAGGATCAGAATCTTGTAGGTATCAGCCATATCGTCCTCTTGCGTCGCCAATTGGGACTTTGTCGTTCGAGTCCGTTCGGATGAAGGGATACTCTATCGCCTGTTTGCGGTTTACCGCCGCCTGAGCTTTTAAGCCCTCAGAATCTCCCGCCGCGCCAGGATGCGCTCGGTGAGCGGCCGCATCCCCAGCTCCTGGGTGATGACCAGCGCCTCGTCCTGTAGCTCGATGGCCCTCTCGCGGTCACCTTCTTGAGCCTGTGCTGAGCCCGTCGAAGTACGATCGAGGAGCATCTCGGCGTAGTCGGAGCAGGTCCATGCGAGTTCTGGGCGGTATCCGGCGCTACGGCAGAATTTGACTGCCTCCTTGAAGTGCGTTTCCGCGACGTC
>JACZRO010000036.1 GCA_022574675.1 Chloroflexota bacterium | reverse complement strand
GCTGTTGGACACCGTCGTGTTCGGACGCCGCGCTGCGATCGCCGCGGCCGAGTACGCGAGGAGCGCCGAAGCGCATTCCGCCGATGAATCGATGCTGGTATCTGAGAAGAAGCGTTACCAGGAGCTGTTGGACCGGCCCGCCGACCTGCGCTCAGCGCTTGTGCGGCGTGAGATGGCGGAGAGCATGACGGCCGGAATCGGGGTATTCCGGGATCAGAGAAGCATCGACGCCGCAACGGCCACGATCAAACACCTTCGCGATGAGTACCCGCGGGTGGCCGTCGATAACAAGGGCAAGGTGTTCAATACGGACCTGATGTTCGCCATCGAACTCGATTACATGCTGGACGTTGCGCAGACAATTTGCGCCGGGGCCAACGCCCGCAAGGAAAGCCGCGGCGCCCACTACCGCACGGACATGCCGGAGCGGGACGATAAAAACTGGCTGAAACACACCCTCGTGTACAAAGACGGCGACGGTACCCGGGTCGAGACGAGCGAAGTCACGATCACAAACTGGGAACCGGTGGAAAGGGTCTATTAGATGGAGCAGACGCTGCGCGTAAGCCGCTTCGATCCTGAGAACCCCGGGGCTGCCGGATACCAGGAGTACACCGTCGAAGTGGACGACACTTTCACCGTCCTCGACGCCCTGTTGAAGGTGCGCGACGAGATGGATGGAACGCTGGCCATGCGCTGTTCCTGCCGCGCCTCGATCTGCGGCTCGTGCGCCATGCGCGTGAACGGGCAGGCGAAATTGGTGTGCAAGACGCGTATCCAATCCGTCGCGCCGGACGGCGAACCGATAACGATCGACCCGCCCGGGAACATGCCGGTCATCAAGGACCTGGTGGTGGATTTCGACCCGTTCTGGGACAAGATACGCGCCGTGGACCCGTACCTCCGTCCGGAAGGACCGGTACCGGAAGCGGAATACATCACGTCAGACGAGAGCATGGTGGATCTTGTTGGCGTTATGAACTGCATCATGTGCGGGGCGTGCGTATCCGACTGCACCGTGCTCGAGGTCGACCCCGACTTCCTGGGCCCGGCGGCGCTCGCCAAGGCTTTCAGGTTCGTGAAGGACCCGCGTGACTCTCACCAGAAAGACCGGCTCGGTAGCCTGAACGAGGAAAATGGCGTCTGGGACTGCACGCGCTGCTTGCAATGCGTCGAGGTCTGCCCGAAGGACGTCGATCCTATGGGCCGGATCATGATTATGCGGGACATGGCGATGGAAGCCGGGTTCAACAACACCGCCGGCTCGCGTCATACCGAGTCCTTCGCCAAGTCGGTCAAAAAGAACGGCCGGTTAGACGAGATGAAACTCGCCATAGACAGCATGGGGCGCTTTAACGTCCCGGCGTTGCTTGACTCGGCCCCGGTGGGACTCAGGGCGATGCGCAAGGGCAAGTTCCCATGGAAGGCCCACAAGTCCTCGGAACCTGCCATGGTGAAGCGGGTGTTTGAGAAAGTTGAGGGCGAGTAATTGATCTACCGCCTTGTCTACCTGACGTCAGAGGACAGCAAATGAAGTACGCCTTCTACCCGGGCTGCGTCGCACGCGGCGGCACGCCAGAGCTTCTTGTATCCGCTAACGCGGTTATGGACCGGCTCGGCATCGAGCGCGAGGAGCTCGTCTCCGCGTCCTGTACCGGCGCCGGGGTCCTCCAGGAGCGAAATCAGAAGCTCGGCGACGCATTGAACGTGCGAACCTTCGCGCTTGCGGAGCAGATGGGATTGCCGATCCTGACGATCTGCAGCACCTGCCAGGGAGTGATGTCTCAGGCGAACAGGCGCGTCCTCCAGGACCCGGAGTACCTCGCCGAGATCAACACGGTCCTCGCCGAGGAGGGATTGGAGTACAAAGGCACGACCGTCGTCAAGCACCTGCTGTGGATCCTGGTCGAGGAGATCGGGATAGAAGCGCTCCAGAAGACCTTCACGAAAGAGCTGTCCGGCCTCAAATTCGCACCGTTCTACGGCTGCTACATCGTTCGTCCCAGCGACGCGCTGGGCTTCGATGAATACCCGGAGCGGCAAACGTCGCTGGAGACTGTCATCGAGTCGACCGGCGCCGAGGCGGTCGAGAACTCCGGCAAGACCCAGTGCTGCGGGCTGCCAATCCTGTTGATTAACCAGGACAACGCCCTCCAGATGGTGTCCAACCACACCGGGGAGGCCAAGGATCTGGGTGCGGACGCAATGGTCACGCCGTGCCCCCTGTGCCACCTGAACCTGGACGGCTACCAGCCCAAAGCGGCGAAACGCCGGCCCGGCGGAAAGATCGATCTGCCGATATTGCACCTTCCGCAAATGCTAGGCCTCGCCATGGGCATGCAACCCAAAGAGCTCGGGCTGCAGCGCCACATCATCTCGACCAAAGATGTGATCGTTAAGGCCGCAGCAGCCCCGGCGACGGTCAGCTAACCTGGAACCGTTGGACCCGTAGGGGCGGGGCTTGCTCCGCCCGCCACATGCACCAACAGGTCATCCCGATCCTTCCTTGTCCTTCGTCGGGAGAACGCGAAAGGAGAAGGATCTCGCCGGTGTCGCCTGTAAACAGAGCTAACTTGCCGCCGTTGCCGGTCCGCCCTCCGCCGGCCCTTCGATCCTTCCCCGGAAGGAAGGGCACAGTTTCGCCTCAGGCGTGTCGCATCGCGTCAGTGGTCATGGGTGTGCCCATCGCCGTGATCGTGACCGTGTTCCTGTGATTCCCCGCCGGAGTGAGTCTCTTCGTAGAGACCTCCGTCCGGGACTACGTCAACCTGCATGATCTCCTCGGTGAAGATCACTTCGCCGGAGAAGATCCGCCGGACGTCGCCGATACCCTTCTCCATCACGCCGTGCTGCGACAGGTGTGGACCGATGTGCGCAAGCAGTAGTTTCTTTACGCCCGCGGCGGCCGCCATTTCGGCGGCGCCGACCGTCCCGCACTGACCCGGCCCTTCCCCTGCGGCGTTCATGGCGTCCTGGTCGTCCCAGCACATGCAGACGAGGGCATCGGCGTCCTTCGCCAGGTCGATGACCGACTGGCAGGGCTGTGTGTCCCCTGTGAACACGACAGACCCGCTTGTGGTGTCCATGCGGTAAGCGAGCGAATCCAGATAGGGCTGCACGTGCTCGGCCAACGCAGACGTGACCTCCCATTTCCTGGCGGTGTGCACGGTCCCGACGCCCACGTCCCGGGCATCCACGCTCGGCGGCTTGCGCGGCAACTTCCCGCCGCGGTTCACGAACACCTGCTGGCTCAACGGGTGATGTATGCGCGCTTTCCAGTCGTGGGTGAACGCGCCGTCAGGCCCGATCAGCTTGTCCGTAATGGACTCGGTCAGGGTCGGGCCGAACACTTTTAGATCATTCTCTTTACCGATGCTCTGGTCCCACCGGCAGAGGAGAAAACACGGGTAATCGACGTCGTGATCAAAGTGGTGGTGGGTGAAGAACAGATGGTCGATCTGTGTGGGGAACAGCCCGGCCTGGACCAGCTTGTGCGTGGCGGCGGGGCCGCAATCGAACATGACGAACTCACCGTCAACCTCGACGACGTACGCCGTGCCAAAGCGGGTCGGAGTAGGCGTCGGTGTGCCGGCTCCCAGTATGTGAATGCGCGGCATCTTGTCTCCTTATCGAGGTAGTGGCCGGCTCGATCTATCTCCCCGGTGCGCCCGGCCGGGACGCCGACCAGTTTGCCCCAGCGCGGGGACCGGCGATATCCCCTGTATGGCCCCATCCAGGCCCAGCGTCCAGAGAGCATGGGCTCGGGATACTCAAGAGACAACGTGGAAGTACGTGTCTGCCCGCAGATCGTAGACGGGTTTGCACTAGGTCCCTCATTGACGGCATCGATACGTGCCGTACTGGAGCGAACCCCGTGTCTGTGTCCCGGTCCGCTATTTACGGTGAAGTCAATGTAATCGCGGGTAACCCGGCCCTGGCCGAGGCGCCTGCCGTTTCTCAGAGGCGGACACGAGTCCGTCACCACATTATTCGCCGGGTGGGCGGTCGGCTTACCACAATAGGGGTGTAATCGATGCTCAAGACATCGCGGGGCCAGGACAAGGGCCAGCGAGGTATCACGGGACTCGAAACTGCGATCATCCTGATCGCGTTCGTCGTGGTCGCCTCGGTGTTCGCGTTCACGGTCCTCTCAACAGGTATCTTCTCTTCAGAGAGAAGCAAAGAGACTGTGTTCGCCGGCCTCGACGAAGTCCGCAGCTCGCTTGAGCCGCGTGGCAGTGTCATCGCTTACAAAGGCGCGCTCGACGGCTCGACCGATACGATCTACAAGGTCACGTTCATCGTCTCCAACGCCGTACAGGGTGAGGCGGTCAACCTGACGCCGCCGTATACCGTCGGCGGAACCGGCGACGACCCGGACATCGTGCCCAACGCCGAGTACCGAATGATCATCTCGTACTCGGATGTGAACCAGTTCCTGAACGATGTTCCTTGGACGGTCTCGTGGCCCGGGTTCGACAACGGCGACGATCAACTGGACGCCGGCGAGAAGGCCGAGATCACGGTCTGGCTCGCTGACCGGGTGACCGGCGTGACTAACCCAACCGACTCCGGCGGGATCGCTCTCATGGACGGTTCCTCACCCGATGGCGGTGACGGCGGCTTTGCGGCCACCTCCACGGTCCCTGGTGTGAACGACAAGTGGACACTTGAGGTCAAGCCCTCGAGAGGCGCAACGCTCAACATCGAGCGCACCCTGCCGGGCAGGCTCGACACGATCATGGACCTCCGTTAGTCGATACCTCGACATTCGAGAGCCTGATGGAGAAGGGGCGGCCCAGGCGGGACCGCCCCTTCTCCGCGCCGCGACTTCATCGAGCCAAACCATCAGGTGAAACGTTATGCGTGTGTACCCGCAGTGATCCCACCTGATTGCCCTAGAACGCAACTCCGGCATGAACCGCAATGCTGGTTGATGGCCCGCCCGGTGTCCCGGATGGCGCCGTCCCCATAGGGTGGAGTCAAGAGTTGCTGCGCTGCGGGCGGTGCATGTGAATGAAATCGCCCGGCTGCATGACCGGCCCGACGACGGCGGCACGCAACTCCAGAGGCCGGCGGGTGACCGGCCACCAGATCATACGCGAGGTTGGAAAAACAATGCTCAAGACATCGCGGGGCCAGGACGACGGCCAGCGAGGGATCACGGGACTTGAAACTGCGATCATCCTGATCGCGTTCGTCGTGGTCGCCTCGGTGTTTGCGTTCACGGTTCTTTCGACCGGCATCTTCTCCTCGGAGAGAAGTAAAGAGACCGTATTCGCCGGCCTCGACGAAGTCCGCAGCTCGCTTGAGCCGCGTGGCAGCGTCATAGCCTACAAGGGCCAGTTCCCGGACGGCTTGACCGACAGCATCTACAAGGTCGTCTTCACCGTCTCCAACGCCGTGCAGGGTGAGGCGGTCAACCTGACTCCGCCGTATACCGTCGGCAACGACGGCGACGACCCGGACATCGTGTCCGGCGCCCAGTACCGGATGATTGTCTCGTACGCGGACAACAACCAGTTCATCAATGATCTCCCATGGACGGTCTCATTTCCTGGGTTCGACAATGGCGACAACCTCCTGGACGCCGGCGAAAAGGCCGAGATCACGGTCTGGCTCGCTGACCGGGTCACCACCGTGGCGAACGCTACCGACTCAGGCGGGATCGACATCATGGACGGGTCCTCCGGTGACGGTGGCGAATCGGGCATCTCCTCGACCTCCACGGCTCCGGGTGTCAATGACAGTTGGACGCTTGAAGTCAAGCCCGAAAGAGGCGCCACGCTCAACATCGAGCGCACCCTGCCGGGCAGGCTCGACACGATCATGGACCTCCGTTAATCGGTATCCGGACGTACGGGGAAACGGCGGTCCCGGGCCGATGGGCCCTGGGCCGCCCAGATTTCCTCACGGCAAGAACGACGGCCTTCTCCAGGCGGCTTCGCAGGGGCCGTGCAACCCGTGGGTGCATACCCACAGCATGGGCTCCAAGTTTGTCCTTGGCCGACAACCTGCGACATGTAGTCCCGGTTATTGGAGTCATCCCGGTGTCTCGTTACTACGAGCGTCGATAACTTAAGAAAAAGAACCTTATCCCCGTCGAGCGGTGTTTCCTGGGGTGGGAGATCGGCTTGCTGGTCCTGGCCTCGACCGGGAAATGACCACAGCGCATGAGACGACCGGGCAAACGCCCGGCGACGGCAAAGAGGAACGAATGGATGTATGAGCCTGGACTTGGCGCAGGACGGACCCAGCGAGGCATCACCGGCCTGGAAACGGCCATCATACTGATCGCTTTCGTCGTCGTAGCGTCGGTGTTCGCGTTCACGGTACTGTCGACCGGTATCTTCTCTTCTGAGCGGAGCAAGGAAACGGTCTACGCTGGACTGGAAGAAGTCCGGAGCACGCTGGAACCCCGTGGAAGCGTGACGGCTTTCAGGGGCCGATACGGTGCCGGGGCGTCGACCGAGACGGTTTACAAGATGAGCTTCGTCGTGGCCCAGGCGGTGAGTGGTGAGCCACTCGATCTGACCCCGCCGTACAGCGCAGATAATTCGTCGACCGACCCGGATGTCGTTTCGGGCGCGCAGTACAAGACGATCGTGACTTACTCGGACACCAACCAGCACCTGTCTGATGTCCCGTGGTCGATCGTATGGCTGGGATTTTCCGACGGAGACAACATCCTGGACGCGGGCGAAAAGGCCGAGATAACGATGTGGCTGTTCGATCGCCTCAACGGTGTGCCCGATCCCGACAGTGACAACTCTATCGGCCTGATGGACGGAACCGGAGACGGTGGTGGCGATGGGGGCATGGCGGCAACATCTACCGCTCTTGGCGTCAACGACAGGTTCACCGTCGAGATACAACCACCTACCGGAGCCGTGCTCACAATTGAAAGAACGTTGCCCGCGCGGATGACACGGGTGATTGACCTGAGATAGTCGCGGGGGAAGGCAAACTCCCCTGGATCAGCACAATGTGAAGGCGGCGGAACGCTCGGAACAACGGGCGCCGCCGCCTTCTCGCGCACGGCCCTCACCAGGGTTCAGCGGCGTACCAGGCCGGTCAGACTCCGCAGGAAGATTCGAACGGCCTCCGGCGACGAGAGCGACATCCCCGCCCGGCTCGGTTCCGGTCCCACATGGATGGTGACCGTGTCGCTCGGAACGACGGCGAAAAGATCTTCATCGGTCCGGTCGTCCCCGATCGCCATCTCGAAGTCGAACGGCCCTATCTCCTGATAGATCCTCTCGTATGCGGTGCCCTTGTTTAGGCCGTGCTGACGGACTTCCACATTCTTGGCCCCGACCAGGACCTCCAGAGGTTCGTTGGCCAGGAACTCCTCCAGGTAATTGGCGAGTTCACGGGCCTGCCAGTTAGCCAGGTCATCCGCCGCGGCGCGGTAGTGCCATACCAGCGAGGCCACCTTCTCTTCCACAAGTGATCCCGGGACACGTCCCACGTACTCGTCCAGGACCGACATGACATATGTCTTCCACGCCTGGTCCGCCCGGTGGCCGCCTCGATTCCACTCCTGGTCCGGCGCTAGACGGAACCACAGGCCGTGTTCGGCCACGAGCCCAACATCCGTGTCCCCCAGCCAATCATCCAGGAGCTCGCGGCCGCGGCCGCTCACGATCACAACGCGCGCACCCTTGATCGATGTGAGCCCCTCGAGCGCGGAGAGCGTCTCATCGGTCGGGCTGGCGGCAGCAGGGTCGTCGACGAATTCACGAATGGTTCCGTCGTAGTCGATCAGGAAGAGCGAGCGCTTCGCGCTCCGCAGGGCCGGCGCTATCTTCTCCGCCAGGGATTCGGGTGAGTACCGCTCCGGCAAAGTGATATCGGTGGTTGACTCCCTGTCCAGCGCCCGACGATAACGTCGATACCAGGCATGGACGTCGTTGCCCTGGACCCTGCGGAACATCGCCTGCATGCGTGATTTGCGCTCTGCCGCCGGCATCTCCAGCGCCTGGTTCAACGCCGCTGCGGTTCCATCGACGTCGTGTGGATTGACCCGAATGGCCTCCCCGAGCTCGGTCGCTGCACCGGCGAACTCGCTCAGGACGAGAACCCCGGGAGCGTCCGAGTGCGCCGCAACGTACTCCTTGGCGACCAGGTTCATCCCATCCCGGAGCGGAGTCACGACCGCTATGTCCGCGACGCGGTACAACGCGCCGAGCTCAGCGGAAGGGATAGAACGATATATGTAATGGATCGGCACACGCCCCGGCCGCCCAAACGCGCCGTTGATGTCCCCGACGAGGCGCTCCACCTCCGCCTTCTGTGCCCGGTAGCTTTCGATATTGGTGCGCGAGGGAATCGCGACCTGGATGAGCACAATTGAATCCCGCCATTTCGGGTAGTCGCTCAGGAGGGTCCGGAAGGCCTCGAGCTTCAGAGGCAGCCCCTTCGTGTAGTCAAGACGGTCAATACCGAGGAGAATCTGACGCCCTCGCATGTCCCTCATCAGATCGGCGACCCTGTTTTCGGCTGCGCTGGAGTATGCGTAGCCGCGAACGTCTTCGACCGAGATGCCCAGGGGATGGGCCGCAATCTCAACCGCACGGCCATCGACGTTGATCGTCCCCTCGTGACCGAACACGCCGAGATACCTGCGAAAGCTGGAGACCAGGTGCCGCGCGTAGTCGTACGTGTGCACGCCGATCAGATCAGCTCCCGCCAGGCCGCGGAGGATTTCTTCCCGCTGAGGCAACAGCCCGAACACCTCGGACGAAGGGAACGGGATGTGGAGGAAGAAACCGATACGGGCGGACGGCAAGCGCTCGCGCAGAAGCCTCGGCAACAGCATCAACTGATAGTCGTGGACCCAGATCGTGTCGCCGGGCATGGCACGCTCCGCGATCGTGTCGGCGAACCGCTCGTTGACCGTGCGGTAAGCCTCGAATTCGCGCCTGTCAAACCTGGCGTGCTCGATGAAGTAATGGAAAAGGGGCCACAGCGACGAGTTTGAGTAACCCGAGTAGTAACCCCTCATCTCGGAAGCCGAAACCGTCACCGGAACGTAGCGAGCCTCGTCCAGCACCTCCCGCGCCGCTTTGTCGACGTGTTCGCCCGGGTAGCCGAACCACAGCCCGCCCTCGGACTGGTGGACGGGAGCTACACCCGCGACAAGGCCGCCGGAACTCTTGACGATTTCAGTGTTGCCGGAGCGGGACCGGCGCAACGTCACAGGCAGTCGGTTGGAGACCAGAAGCAACCGCGACAAAGGCATCCTCCGAACCGCAGTCGGTTCTCGCCCGAGGACGCGCGGCTCCCCCACATACTAATGCCGCGAGACGCCGGAGGTGTCTCACACGAACGCTCTCGCTCACCGCCCGGAATGAAAACCGATACAAAAACGGTGAACGCATACACGGTCGGGGGGCGAGGGCGAGTTGGCCGGTCTGACATAATCACCAGTGCCGATTACGGGACCAGGCCAGATCGCTCACAGATCCATTGACCGTGCCTGTCCCGGCGCACCTATCTACATCCCGGTCACCCAGAACATCACCTGGACCAAAATGAATCCCTCGCCCACGATCATCTACACATGGACCGACGAGGCTCCGGCACTGGCGACACACGCATTTCTGCCAATCTTGCGCGCGTTCGCAGCAGCCGCCGGGGTACGGGTGGAGACCCGCGACATCTCGCTCGCCCACCGGGTTCTCGCGCAGTTCCCCGATGTGCTGAAAGATGGGCAAAAGGTCCCCGACGATCTGGCCGAGCTGGGCGTCATGACGGAAGCGCCGGAAGCGAACATCATCAAGCTCCCCAACATCAGCGCCTCAATTCCTCAGATGAAGGCGTGCATAGCGGAATTGCAGGCCAAGGGGCATGGGCTTCCGGATTACCCGGACTCCCCGCGCAGCGATGAGGAGCGGGAGATAAAGGCCCGTTACGACCGCGCGATGGGAAGCGCGGTGAACCCCGTACTGCGGGAGGGCAACTCCGACCGGCGCGCACCAAAGGCGGTGAAGGACTTTGCCCGGGCAAACCCGCCGAGCATGAGTCCCTGGCCAGAGGATTCCAGGACGCACGTGTCGACCATGCACGCCGATGATTTCCAGCACAACGAGAAGTCCATAACTCTTCAGGCGGCAACGACTGCGAAGATCGAGCACGTCAAGGCAGACGGCACGATAACGGTGCTGAAAGAGTCGCTTCCGCTCATGGCCGGTGAAGTGCTTGACGCCACTTTCATGAGCAAGCGCGCACTGGTCGAGTTCCTTCGTGAGCAAGTACGGGATGCCAAAGACCGGGACGTGCTCTTCTCGCTGCATCTGAAAGCCACGATGATGAAGGTGTCAGACCCGATTATTTTTGGACATGGCGTTCGGGCCTTCTTTGGAAAGGTGTTTTCAAATCATTCGGACGCGCTCGATGCCCTGGGCGTTGATCCGAACAACGGACTTGGGGATCTTCTCGCCAGGATTTCAGAACTGCCAGAGGACGAGATGTCGCCGATCAAGAACGATATCCAGGCCGCTTACGACGAGGGCCCGGCCATCGCGATGGTGGACTCGGGCCGTGGCATCACGAATCTGCACGTGCCCAGCGACGTAATAATCGATGCATCCATCCCACCGATGATCCGGGATTCCGGAAGAATGTGGAACGCAGAGGGTAAGCTCCAGGACTGCAAAGCGGTCATTCCTGACTCAAGCTACGCCGGAATCTACGACGCCATAATCAGGGACTGCCAACAGCACGGCCAACTCGATCCGACGACCATGGGGAGCGTGTCTAACGTAGGGCTGATGGCGCAGAAAGCGGAGGAATACGGCTCTCACGATAAGACCTTCGAAGCCCACGCCGATGGGGTCATCCGCGTTGTAGACGCCGATGGTGACACGCTCATCGAGCACACAGTGGAAGCGGGGGACATATGGCGTGCCTGTCAGACCAGGGACGTTCCGGTACGCAACTGGGTCGAGCTGGCGGTCAGACGTGCTCGCGCTACCGGCGACCCGGCCGTCTTCTGGTTGGACAGCACTCGCGCCCACGATGCTGAGCTGATTCGCAAGGTCGAGAAGTATCTTGCCGAACAAGACACGGATGGGCTCGATATACGCATCCTTCCGCCCATCGAGGCGATGCAGTTTTCACTGCAGCGCATCCGCAGGGGTGAAGACACGATCTCAGTGACCGGCAACGTCCTTCGCGACTATCTGACCGACCTGTTCCCGATCCTCGAACTTGGCACCAGCGCCATGATGCTGTCCATCGTTCCCCTTCTGAACGGCGGGGGTCTCTTTGAGACCGGCGCCGGGGGCTCCGCCCCGAAGCACGTGCAACAGTTTGAGCAAGAGGGCCACCTGCGGTGGAACTCCATAGGCGAGTTCATGGCGCTTGCCGCCTCGCTGCAACACCTGGCCGACCAGTTCGACAACACGGGCGCGCGGGTCCTGAGCGAGGCCCTTGATAAAGCGACCTCCGATTACCTGGCCAATGCGCGGGCGCCTTCGAGGAAAGTGCACGAGTTGGACAGCCGCGGCAGCACTTTTTACCTGACGATGTACTGGGCGCAAGCCCTCAAGGAACAGGACGGAGACGCCGGACTGGCCAGGCGATTTGAATCTGTAGCCGCGTCCCTGAGCGAAAACGAGGAGAAGATCCTGGCAGAACTCGGCGAAGCTCAGGGGCCGCCGCAGGACCTGGGCGGGTATTACATGCTCGATACTCGCCTGGCGACCGCTGCAATGCGCCCCAGTGAGACGTTCAACAGGATCATCGACGGCATCTAGACGACCGTCTCCCGGTACCGTTTCAGGGGCGGGACATTGGACACGAAACGAGGTGGGAAACCGCCCCACCCCGTTTGGATTGCTGTTCACATTTCGTTTAATCCGTGTTGGCAGCCATCACGTCAATCAGTTCCTGAACTGAGTCCGCGGACGCCCTCAAGGCAGCGGACTCCGCACCGGTCAACTCGATCTCGATGATCTCCTCTACGCCGCCTGCGCCCAGCTTTACGGGCACGCCGACATATAGTCCGTTGATCCCGTACTCACCTTCGAGATACGCGGCGCACGGCAATATCTCTTTTCTGTCCCCAAGGATCGCCTCGACCATCTGCGTTGCGGCCGCGGACGGGGCGTAGTAGGCGGAGCCGGTCTTGAGGTAGTTGACGATCTCGGCGCCGCCGTCACGTGTTCGCTGGACGATCTCCTCGAGCCGGTCTGCGTCGATCATCTCGGTGACCGGCTTGCCACCGATGGTCGTAGTCCCGAGCAGCGGCACCATCGAGTCACCGTGGCCGCCCAGCACGTAGGCCGAGACGTTGGTCACGGAAACGTTTAGCTCCTGTGCCAGGAAAGTCCGGAACCGGGACGTGTCCAGGATTCCGGCCATGCCGACGACCCGTTCCTTCGGGAAGCCGCTGATCTCGTAGGCCTTCTGGACCATCGCGTCCAGCGGGTTGGAGACGATGACCAGGATCGTGTCAGGGGAGTGCTTGACGACCTCCGCTACGACCGACGTCATGATCTTCATGTTGGTGAGCAGCAGGTCGTCCCGGCTCATGCCCGGGCGGCGCGCTATGCCCGCCGTAATCACAACGACGTCGGAGCCGGCCGTCTCCTCGTAACCGTTGGTTCCGGTCACCGAGACGTCGGCGCCGGAGACCGGCGTGCTCTCCGCCATGTCCAGGGCCTTGCCCTGCGGCAGGCCCTCGACGACATCGACCAGCACCACGTCCGCAAGCGCTTTATCGACTATCCTCTGAGCCGTGGTCGCGCCGACATTACCGGCGCCCACGATCGTTACTTTTCTCCGCAACTCTCGTTATTCCTCTCGTCTGCCTATGGGCGGCGGACCGCGGTCGCCGCTCGTATCGTTTCTTCACTTCCGCCTGGCACATCCGTGCCCTGTGGATCCCATCACAACGGAATATTGCCGTGCTTCTTCGCCGGCATCGTGTCTGTCTTGTTTCGCAGCATCTTGAGTGCGGCGATGATCTTCGGCCTTGTGTCGGCCGGGTCGATCACATCGTCCAGGTAGCCGCGGCTCGCAGCGACGTACGGGTTTGAAAACCGTTCCTCGTAATCGGCCACCAGTTCTTTTCGTTTGGCCTCAGGATCCTCGGCATCGGCGATCTCCCTGCGGCCGATCACGGCGACGGCGCCCTCCGCGCCCATCACGGCGATCTCGGCGGACGGCCAGGCGTAGTTGATGTCACCCCGCAAATGCTTGCTGCTCATCACGATGTACGCTCCGCCGTACGCTTTCCTGGTAACGACGGTGACCTTGGGGACCGTGGCTTCGACATAGGCGTAGAGCAGCTTCGCCCCGCGCCGGATGATCCCGCCGTGCTCCTGCGCCGTGCCCGGCATGAAGCCGGGCGTATCCACGAGCGTGACGATCGGTATGTTGAAGGCGTCGCAGAAGCGGATGAAACGCGCCGCCTTCTCTGATGCGTTGATGTCCAGGACGCCCGCTGACTGCGCCGGTTCCTGGGCGACTATTCCGATCGTTTCGCCGTTCATTCGGGCGAACCCGACGAGGATGTTGGTCGCGTATCGTGCCTGGACCTGGAAGAACTCCGCGCCGTCCACGATCGGCCCGATCACGTCGAGCATGCTGTACGGCTGATTCGGGTTGTCCGGCACGACCGTCGTCAGCGACTCATCCCTGCGTCCCGGGTCGTCCGACGATTCCGAGGCCGGGGGGCTCTCGACGTTGTTCGACGGCAGATATGAGAGCAATTTCCGGACCGATTGGAAACATTCCTGCTCGGTTGCGGAGACAAAGTGGGCGACGCCGCTGATCTCTGTATGCGTCCGGGCCCCACCCAGCTCTTCAACAGTCACGTCTTCACCGGTCACGGCCTTCACCACCTGCGGACCGGTGATGTACATCTGACCGATGCCTTCGATCATGAAGATGAAATCGGTAATCGCAGGGGAGTAGACGGCGCCGCCGGCGGTCGGTCCGGCGATGACGGTGATCTGTGGGATGACGCCGGACGCCAGCACGTTGCGTGTGAATATCTCGCCATAACCGGCGAGTGAGGTCACGCCTTCCTGGATGCGCGCTCCACCGGAGTCGTTGACGCCTACGATCGGCGCCCCGACACGCATGGCGTGGTCCATGATCTTCGAGATCTTTTGCCCGGCGACCTCCGACAGTGATCCGCCCAGGACGGTGAAATCCTGGGAGTACGCGCATACCGTCCGGCCGTCGACCTCGCCATAGCCGGTGACGACGGAATCACTGTCGAACCTCTGGCGATCCAACCCCAGGTCGGACGCCCGATGGGTGACGAAGGTGTCTATCTCGTTGAAAGTGCCGGGATCGAAGAGCAGTTCAAGCCGCTCACGCGCCGTGAGCTTGCCGCGTTCGCGCTGGGCGTCGATCCGTCGCTGCCCGCCACCCAGGTGAGCCTTCTCCCGCCGTGCCTTGAGCTCCGCGCGCCTGTCGCGCGTGTTTTCGGAATCCGGGGAATCCGGCGAGTCTGGCGAACTGGCGTCGGTTGTATCGGTCGAGATTGCTCTGATCTCCGGGGGTCAATTCCGGGTGTTTCCGGTCGGCGTCGCCCGGGCCCAGAACGCACTGGGCGCGTACCAGGGACGCACGAAAAGCAACGCGCTTTTGCGCGCCGCGGCGCTATCGGCTTCCGAGCGGCAATCGTAGCGCACGCTATCGGCCGTCGCAATCGACCCAATCGTCTCAAACCGGGTTCCGGTGGGCGAGCGGTGATAGCATCGCGGGGCGCCGTACCTCGCCCGGATATGCACAAGAGGACGCCCGTTCGCGTGACAGACCGAGACGCATTGAAGACCGATGCCACGACGTTGCTGATAGGCCGCCGTAGGTTCGAATGGGGCTCGCGGACTCACGTTATGGGCGTGCTCAACGTCACCCCGGATTCGTTTTCCGGCGACGGCACAGGCCACGACCTTCAACGAGCCGTGGAACAGGCCCTGCGGTTCCAGGACGATGGCGCGGACATTATCGACATCGGCGGCGAGTCGAGCCGGCCGCAGTCCGTATACAAAGATGCACGGCCCGTCCCGGCAGATGAGGAGGCCGAAAGGGTCGTTCCAGTAATCCAGGCCCTTGCCGGGCGCCTGGACCTGCCGATCAGCATCGACACACAAAAGGCATCCGTCGCCCGGCTCGCCGTCGAGGCGGGCGCGGCGATGGTGAACGATGTGTCGATGCTCGGGGCGGACCCTCGAATGGCGGACACCATTGCGGAGCTGGGCGTGCCGGTCGTGATCAATCACACCCGGGCACGCGCGCTCTACCCGTCGGGTGTGGTCGCGGAGGTGATCGAGGACCTGCGCCACGCGGCGGAGGGGGTGCAATCCGCCGGCCTCCCCGCGACCCACGTGATCCTGGACCCGGGCATCGGGTTCGGCAAGACCGCGGCACAGAGCATCGAGATGCAGCGCAGGTTGTCTGAACTCGTCGCCCTCGGCTATCCAGTTCTGATCGGCGCCTCCCGCAAATCGTCGATCGGAGAGGTGCTCGACTTGCCCGCAGACCAGCGTCTGGAGGGCACCGCGGCTACGGTGGCGCTGGCCATCGAGCGTGGGGCGGACATTGTGCGTGTACACGACGTGAAGGAGATGGTCCGGGTCGCGCGGATGAGCGATGCGATCGTTCGTGGCTGGCCGCCGCCACCCGGGTCAGGTAGATGACGGATCGTTTCACAACGGCGTACATAGGTCTCGGCTCCAACCTGGATTCGGACCAGGGAGACCGGGCGCACAACCTCCGACTGGCCGTGGAGGCCGTGAAAACCCTGGAATCCACGGGTCTGTTCGGGCCGGTGTCATCGGTCTATAAAACCGAGGCCTGGGGAGTGGAAAACGCCCAGCCGGACTATCTGAACCAGGTAGCGGCGCTTCAGACCCGGCTCGACCCATCGGGACTGGTTGAGGCGATGCTCCAGATTGAGGCCGGTCTTGGACGGGTACGCACCGGGCGCTACGGTCCGCGGACTATCGATCTCGACGTCCTTCTGTGGAGCGACGCCATCGTCGACGAGCCCGGGGTACAGATCCCGCACCCGCGGCTGCACGAGCGCGCGTTCGTCCTCGTCCCGCTGGCCGAGATCGCACCGGACCTTGTACATCCGGTGCTCGGCGTGACCATCGCCGAACTTCTCCGGGGCGTCGGAAGCTCAGGCGTTGAACTGGCCGGTCCCAGGGGCTAAAGCGTCGGGACCGTTAACCGGAGATCGCCGTCTCGAAGATCGCCCTGAGCAGCCCCGCCAGTAGAAATACGATCACTCCCCCGGCCAGCAGGGCGTTGTACCCGAACAACCATGACAACCGTTGCGTCAAACCTGATCGCGCCTCGGGGATGAACCCGGCCCGGCGGAGGCTCCATACCATGTAGAACATCCAACCGGCGATCGCCAGTTTCACACTCAACACGAGGAAGTAAGCCACAGAGGCGTCGTTACCGGTGAGCCGTTCGAACGTCAGAATCAGCCCGGTGACCACGATCGTAATGATCGACGCGTCGACCATGTCCCGATATGGACCCACGAATCGGCCCACCACCTGGCCGACGCCTTCCGGGTCCACGCGTTGCGCAGGCCGGACTACCAGGGCGAAGAAAGCGCTCCCGCCGACCCACGCGACAGCGCCAATCGCGTGCAGCCAGCGCACCATAACGATCAAGCCGTCGCCCAGGTCACCGATCTCCCCGAGACCGACGGCCAACAGTATTCCCGGGATCAACCCTGTGAGCATCGGGGGATTATCTCAGGCCGACGCCGCCTTGCCGTAGCACCAGAGTCCCGGAACCCATGCGAATCAAAGATCGCGGACCGTCGCTGCCCGCGCCCGGATCAACGATTTGGCCGCCACGATGCCGTCATTATCCGCGTAACTACCGGGCGAGAGCGTCGGCGATCTCATCATCGATTCGTCCCGCGTCGAGAATCCCTGCCCACTTCCTGGACACTTCGTGTTGCCTGTCCAGGAATACGGTGGTCGGGAATCCCGTCACCTTGAAGTCACGAATGATCGAACTGGTGGTGTCCGGTCCGTTGGGGTAAGTGATTCCCAGGTCTTGCAGAAACTCGGCACCTTCTTCGGCGGAATCGAGCCCCAGCAGCTGTACGCCGACAAACTGGACGTCGTCCTGCGAATGAGCCTCGAATGCGGCCTGGAGATCGGGGAGCTCGGCGCGGCAGGGCGGGCAGGACGGGAACCAGAAGTTGATCACAACGGCTTTTCCCGCCAGGTCATTCAACGAGAAGTCGCCATGCTGGAACGTCGAGAGTTCCAGTTCTTCGGCATCGCCAGAACGCTCGATCACATCGAGACCGGCCGGCTCCTCCATCGGGTTGCCCTGTGCATCGAACATCTGCGGGGCGGCCGTCGGCGCGTCCCCGGCGCCACCTCCACCACCGCCGCACGCGACCGCCACCAGGGCGACGCCCGTTGCGGCCGCCATAAGCACGCTCCGCTTGCGGCCAAACTTCATAACGGAGAGCGCCGACGTCAGGCGACCGAAAAATCCTGTCACCTTATGCTGCGCGTGGTCATGGCTGGCGCCGGGTCCCATATCTGAGTCTCCTGATCGAGTTCCCGGTTATTGGCCGGGTAGTTTTCGAGGTACATCTATTACTTCGATGCCCGGCGCTCGAACAGGTTGCACTTGTGAATTCCGCCGATGCGGAATGGATCTATGAGCCGGAGGAAACCGTCTGCCCGCCCAGGGCGACTGTGGCGCTGATTAACGACTCCAGGGTTTCGGCGTCAAGTATCCCGGTGTGCTTCTTGACGATGTTCTGGTCGCTGTCGATAAACACGGTGGTGGGGAAACCGACGATCTTGAAGCTACGGACCATCTTGCTTTCCGCATCGGGGCCGGACGGATAGGTGATCCCGAGCTCGGCAAGGAATTCCGCAGCGTCTTCCGCCGAATCCAGCCCGAGCAGTTGAACGCCAAGGAACTGGATGTCATCCCCGTGCGCCTCGTACGCGGCCTGGAGATCGGGCAACTCCACACGGCAGGGCGGGCACGACGGGAACCAGAAGTTGAGGAGTACCGGCCGGCCTTCAAGCCGTTCCAGGTTGAAAACGCCGTCGTCAGGCGTGACGACTTCAAAAGCCGGCACGTCACCGATGGGCGTTAGGACGACCCCGACGCTGACGACCGCCGTTGGGTCCTGGCCGGGAGACGCGACCGCGTTCGTTCCGTCACCGCCAGCGCCGGTGCAGCCAACGGCGATCACCGTGGCGGCGGCGAACACCACCAGGAGAGCGTGGCGCCGGTTCCCCCGGCGATAAAACGCCGCCGAAAGTTGCCGGGAAACGAACGATACCCCTGCACCGGATTCCGCGTCGTGGATCATTTGCCGGTGGTCTCCGTGGTCAAAAACATGAAAGGTCAACCGAGTCTAGAACTCACTCCGGCCTGAACGGCGATCTGCCATCAGGCCATACCGGGAATTAATACTCCGCTATCGGTTAATACGCACGGTCTGGTCCGTGCGGTTTCGCGGGTTGAACCTGGACCTGCCGCGCTTCGTCACGCCGGGCTCGGGCGCTTAGCCGTGGCACGCCGTCCGGATCTCGGCGAGGCGGTCCTCCAGCGCTGCCCGCAGGTTCTCGACCGGCACGCGGATCTGCTCCATCGTGTCCCGGTCGCGGATCGTCACGGCGTTGTCCTCTTCCACCGTCTGGAAGTCGACCGTCACGCACAGGGGCGTCCCGATCTCGTCCTGCCGCCGGTAGCGACGCCCGATGCTCTGCGTATCGTCGAACTGGGCGTTGAAATGGGGCCTCACGAGGTCGTAGACCTCGCGCGCCTTCGGCGTCAGTTTCTCGTTGCGGGAGAGGGGCAGAACGGCGACGGCCACCGGCGCTATGTCAGGGTGGAAATGCAGCACTGTGCGCTTTTCCTTGCCTTCGCCCTCCTCGTCGTATGCGTCCGCCAGGAACGCCAGGGCGGAGCGGTCGGCGCCCATTGAAGGCTCCACGACGTACGGGACGTAGCGCTCCTTCGCATCGTCGTCGAAGAACGACAGGTCGCGCCCGCTGCGCTCGATGTGCGCCTTGAGGTCGAAATCCGTCCGATTCGAGATCGTCTCAAGCTCGCCCCAACCCCATGGGAACTCGTACTCGATGTCCGACGAGCCCTTCGAGTAGTGCGGCAACTCGGCGGCTTCGTGCTCCCTTAACCGGAGCTTCTCGCCGCGGATGCCGAATTTTTTGAACCAGTCGTCGGAAAAATCTATCCAGTAGCGGTACCACTCCTCGTCGGACCCGGGCTTGCAGAAGAACTCCATCTCCATCTGCTCGAACTCACGCGTGCGGAATATGAAGTTGCCGGGCGTGACCTCGTTCCGGAACGACTTGCCGATCTGCGCGATGCCGAATGGGATGCGCTTGCGGGTCGTGGTCTGGACGTTGTTGAAGTTTATGAAGATGCCCTGAGCCGTCTCCGGCCGGAGGTAAACCACCGCTGCGTCATCTTCGACAGGGCCCATGAAGGTCTTGAAAAGCAGGTTGAACTGGCGAGGTTCTGAGAACTCGGACGCGCCGCAGTGCGGACAGACCTCGCCGACCTCGTCGCCACGATAACGCCTGTGGCAGCT
>JACZRO010000183.1 GCA_022574675.1 Chloroflexota bacterium | reverse complement strand
CAGATTCTACCGCCGCTCCCGCGTGGCCGCTTGATATTTTTATGAGCCGCTTCGGGGTCCAGCCCGTGACGGCGGATGCGAATGCCAGGACCGACAACAGCACGACGCCCTCCGCCAGGCCGAGGTGGAGCGTTCTGAGCGCCGGTTCGACCTCAGACAGGACGACCGCCCCCCCGATGCCGCCGACTATCGCGATCAGTACCAGTGACCCGGTCGTGATGGTGACCAGGAAAGTGTTGTCGCGGTGGGCCATCCAGACCCGCACGACGGCGGCGATGAACACCAGGCCGACCATCGAACCGGCAGTCCGGTGGCTCCACTCGATCATCGTGTGGTACTCAAACTTCGGGATGAGCGAGCCGTAGCAAAGGGGCCAGTCCGGGCAGCCCAGGCCGGATTCCGTCACCCGCACGACACCGCCGAGGGTGATCTGAATGATGGCGCCGGCGACCATGACGCTGAGCATCACGATCAGCAACCTGTCGGCCGCCGCGGCCGAAATTCCAGGGTCCAGGCGATCTCCGGTGAGCGGGCGTTGAAGGGTATCCACCTGGATAGGCCGGGCCTCACATCGAGACATTGCGCTCTGTTTCACAAAGTTGCTCGAAGTATAGCCGGGTTGCGGCGCCGATTCAGCATGGAAAGGGATGCCCGGCGGCCGGCGCGGTTACCCTGCCCGGCTATTTTGGCCGGTTACTTTGCCCGATTACTTTGCCCAGTTACTTTGAAGGACGGAAGGCGAGGAGCTCGCCGCTCACCAGCAGCCGGTGGTCATACACGAGTCTCGGGTACGAAACGACCAGCGTTACCGTCGCCTCCGAGGTTTCCGCCAGGACCAGGTCGTCCCGGTGTACGGAACTCGTCTCGGTCACCCTGTACAGGAACTCGCCGTCGGCGCTGCCTATGATGATGTCCACCGGATCCTGGCGGATCAGATCAACCACGTCCGGCAGGTTATGGAACACGTTGCCCTCGCCGCTGACCGGGCTCTGGAGATGGCCGAAGTACCAGCCGGCCCCGGATTGCCCGGGCCGGGCCGTCCCGGGAATGTGGCCCACGATGTTCACCGGGCTGTCCCAGAGCAGTTGATCGCCCTCGTATCGAACGGTGAGTCCGTAAACGGTGGTCGTAAGACCGATGGCCGGTATCTTGAGCGTCTCGGCGGCGGCTCTCGGGCCGGCTCCGCCGGATTCAGAGGTGAAGTCGGCGGGATTGACGTATACGAAACCGTCGGGAAGACCGGCGGCGCCGTACGGGGCTGATCCTGCCCACTCCGGTTCAGCCCAGTACTTCGGATTGGTCCAACGTGCCGGGAACAACCGGGCGGCTCCAACGAGCGCCGGGCTGACGGGCTCGGCCGGGACACCAGAGATACCAGAAACGCCGGGGGGCTCGGAGGCCGGGACGCCGGTCTCCGAAGGGGGGGCCGACAGCCACGCGGTGCGCTCGACCTGCGGGACCCGGTACACGAGTTCATCCAGTCGTGACCGCGCGACTTCTGCATAAACGAGGTAGCCGATTCCGGCGACCGCCAGCAGCAGCCCGAAGCCGAGGATCAGAGTCGCCAGGCGAACGCGCATCCTGGCCGGCGGCCTTGGCGGTCGCGCAGCTCGGGTGACGTCTGGCCCGGCGATGACGGAACTCAAGGGCGGCACGTTGCCTCGTCAGCCGCCCTTATCGTCCCGGCGGTTAACCCGCCGCCGTCAGCGCGGCGGCCTTCGGTGACGGTCCGTGTCGGTGAGGATCGGCTCGTTCAAGTATACGTCGCCGTTCCTGATCTTCAGATTGAATCCGCAGCCGGGATTCGTGCATACCCATGCTTTGTAATGCACGGCGGAACCCTGGCCGCCGAAATCGGACAGCGGTACGAGGTCTCCCTCGCCACACGCCTTACAGTCCGGAAAACTCTCAGATTCCACTTCGTCCTCTCCCGTTCTTCTGCTTCTTCATCCCCCGCCAACAACTTCGGTCCGGGGCGTTAGACAAGTATTGCCGTCTACAATCCGGGTGAGGGTAAAAATTGGGTATAGATAAAGTTCCAACCCCGAAACGAGACGGACCGGTGGGAGCACCGGTCCGAAGTTGGGGCAGGCATCAGGAATGATCGTCCTCGGGATCGAGTCGTCGTGCGACGATACCGCGGCGGCCGTGGTCGTTGACGGCCGCGAAATGCGGTCGAACGTCACCACGTCGCAGGCGGAACTCCACGCCCGGTACGGCGGCATCGTCCCGGAGCTGGCGTCTCGCAGCCACATCCAGCAGATCGTCCCGGTCGTGCGTGCCGCGCTGGCGGAAGCGGATCTGACATTGCGGGAGATCGACGCCATCTCCGTGACAAGCGGCCCGGGCCTCGCCGGATCGCTAATCGTCGGGCTGAACATGGCGAAAGGACTGGCGGCCGCGTCCGGCAAGCCGTTGATCGGCGTCAATCACCTGCAGGGACACGCCTATGCGGCGTGGTTGCACGAACCGATACCGGTCCCGGCTCTGCAGCCCGCGTCCCCTGCTCCCCCTGCTCCCGAGGAATCATGTGGATTCCCGTTGTTGTGCCTCGTCGTCTCCGGCGGGCACACGGACCTCGCGCTACTCAAGTCCCACGGCGAGTTCGAGCGTATCGGCCGGACCCGCGACGATGCCGCCGGGGAGGCTTTCGACAAGGCGGCGCGGCTGATGGGACTCGGCTATCCCGGGGGACCGGTTATTCAGCAGGTGGCCGAGAATGGCGGACCGTCTGACCCGTTGCCGCGCGCCTGGATGCCCGGAACCTGGGATTTCAGTTTCAGCGGCCTCAAGACCGCGGTGCTGCACCGCGCCCGCGCTGAGGGAATCTACCCGCCGCCGGACGGAGGCCCGGACCCGGAGGCCGTGGCGGCGCTGGCCAGGTCGTTCCAGGAAGCCGTCGCCGACGTGATCGCGACGAAGACGGCCCGTGCGGCCGAGGAGTTCGGCGCCCGCGGGATAGTGATCGGCGGCGGCGTGGCGGCGAACTCGGCGCTCCGGGCGGCGCTCAGGGACCGATCAAGCGTCCCGGTCATATCGCCGCCGCCGGCCCTGTGCACCGACAACGGTGCGATGATCGCCGCCGCCGCGTATCGCTACCTGGAGCGCGGCGAACGGTCGGGATGGGACCTGGACGTGATGCCGGGACTTACGATCGGTGAGGCGCCGTCGGCACCCGCCGCAACGGCCTCATAAATTACGGTCCCGGTCTCAGAAGTCCCCTCTCCCGGCAGGAGAGGGCGAGGGCGAGGGAGAAGTCTCGGTCATGCAATCGCGCTGGACGGCGACTTCTGAGATAACCTCTCACGCGCCGGGGTAACGGTATCTCCGCGTGATTCCGGCTGGTTTTGCCGGCACTGCGTCCCGGGACTTGAGCTCGAACAAACTGTCCGCGAACGATCGCGCGCCCGCCTCCGCTGAACGGTTGAGCGGACCGCCGATGTCTTTGCCGCCCGCGCGGATCAGGAGCCTTGATGGTGGCGTTCTCAGGTAGTAGTCCCAGAGCAGTGCGGCGCCGAGCACGGCCATGACGATGCCGCCGACGATTCCCACGGTGTCGTTGGTCGCGACCTGCCATATGCCGACAGCCGCGACCAGTCCGAGCACGCCCCAGACCAGGGTCGATCGCTCTCGCGGGACGCGTGCCACCTCCACCGAAGTGACCTCGGATACGGGAGCGAACGACCAGTTGCGGTGGTCGTCGTCGCCGCCGATGTAGATCACCCGGCGCTCGGTCAGGATGAAGCGGTCAGACCCGTCGACCGCCAGCGTCTCGACCACCGTCTCGCCCTCGCTCAGCCGGAAGCCGTCGACCGCGGACTCCTGCCCGGCATCGGCCGGGGCGTTGTCCATCTCGTCGGATGGCGGTTGCTGGATTTGATCTTCGACTGCCACAGGGGCTCCCACACGGACTTGTTTCGGCCAAACGATGATAGCAGCGCGCCGCGTCACGACTCGCCGGGCTCCACGCGCGTAATCCGGGGATTCCGTCCCCGTCCGGGCCTGATCGCTTTGTGCGCCCTCTCGGCAGGTGCGGCTTGATCCCTCCGCAAAAGGAGAAGGACCGTGTCACGGGTCAACGCGCCGGTGCAATATCCGCCTGTCCAACCATCCACTACGCCCCCTCACCCCAACCCTCTCCCGCGAAGGGGAGAGGGGGCAATCTGGCAATGCGGCGTACGGGCCGCGCCTTGAGGCTCCCGACAGGCCGCGTCCTGAGGCGCTCGACCGCGTCCTGAGATTCCCCCTCCGTGTCCTGAGGCTCTCGACCGCGTCCTGAGATTCCCCCTCCGTGTCCTGAGGCTCTCGACCGCGTCCTGAAGGCTCCCCTCCGTGTCCTGAGGCTCTCGAAGGACCCGGCGCGGGGGGTTAGTTCCTCTCACTCCGGCGCCGGCCTTCCGCCGCTTACGCGAACGC
>JACZRO010000035.1 GCA_022574675.1 Chloroflexota bacterium | reverse complement strand
CGGTTCAGCCACCGAATCCGAGCCGACCGGTGGAGCGCTGTAGGCGCCACTCTCGAACATCTCACGGCGCGACCTCTATCCCGTCCTGCCGCCAAGCGGAGCCACCGGCGGGCCGCTTTTTACGAAGCGGCCGTAATCCGGGCCGAGCTTGATCTCCCCGTCCTCCATCAGCACCTCGCCACGGAGCAGCGTCATGGTGATGGCGCCCTTTAGCTCCATGCCCTCATAGGGCGTGAAACCGGCCTTCCCGAGCATGTCCGCCTCCCTGATCGTGTGCATTCGCGCCGGGTCCACGATCGCCAGATCGGCGTCCGAGCCGACCTGGATCGTCCCCTTGCGCGGGTAGAGGCCGAAGATGCGGGCCGGGTTCTCGGCCATCACGCGGGCGAACCAGCGCGGGCCGAAACCCCTCTCCTCGACGCCCTTTGAGTACACCACCGGAACGATCGTCTCGATGCTCGGCGCGCCGAACGGAACCGGCGAGACGCCGTCCGGCATGAAGAACACGTTCTCCTCGCCCTTCATCTTGTCCTCGTACGGGTGTGGGGAGTGATCGCTCGCTACGCAGGAAATGTAGCCGTCGGCGAGGCCCCGCCAGAGGGCTTCGTGGTCACCGCCATCCCGGTACCGCAGCGGCGGACCGATCTTGAGCAACGGCCCCCATTTCTCGTGGTCCTCGGCGGCGAGCAGCAGATACTGCGGGCAGGTCTCGGTCCAGATCGGCAGCCCCTCCGCCTGCGCCCGCTTGATCCGCTCCAACCCGAGCTGAGTGCTGAGATGCACGATGTACAGCGGACTGCCCGTCATCTTCGCCAGCGCGATCGCCCGGTTGATCGCCTCCTCCTCCACCCACGGGGGCGCCACGTCCGGGAAATCGGTCGGCTTGACCCGGCCCTCATCCCGGAACCGCTTCTCCAGATAGTCGATCACGTCGCCGTTTTCGCAGTGGAGTTGCATAACGCCGCCGTTGCCGCCGATAAGCTCCATCGCCCGGATGATGAATTCGTCGTCCACCATCGTGCGCGGCCGGCGGCTCTTGTAGGTCATGAACGCCTTGAACGAGCGAATCCCCATCTCCATCGCGGCTGGGATGCCTTCAAAGACGTAAGGGTCGGCGCCGAGCATCAGGTGGAGCCCCATGTCGATCACAGATCCGGCGTTGATCTCGTCGCTGATCCGGGTCGTTGCCGCCGGCAGACCTTCGTGATCGACGTGACGTGGCTCGCCGAAGGGGATGATCGTCGTCAGCCCGGACTTCGCCGCCATCTTTCCGGCCAGCTCAAAATCCTCCCAGCCGCGGAAGTGAGCGTGGCCGTCGATAGGCCCCGGCAGTACGTACCGGCCGGAGGCGTCGATCTCGCGCTCCGCCGACGGCATAGAGCCGGGTGAGCCGATAGCGGCGATACGGCCGTCCTTGATCGCGATCGACGCCTCCACCTCGGCGGTAGCGGTGACCACAAGCCCGCCGGAAACGACCGTATCGACTCCCTGCTCAGCCAATGTTCAAAACTCCTCGCGCAACGGATGATTTGTCGTTGTGTTCAGGTAACTTCTAATCGGACCGCGGTCCGAACGGGATGTTCCTCATAAAGTGGACCCACTGCGTCCGGGAGATCTCCGCCCGGCGCTCCCTCAGCTTCTGGCTTCGTTCCCAGACCTCGTCCGGCATATCCTCCGGCTGCCCGGTCCAAACGCGGGTCGCCTCCCAGTGCGACGCCGAGTGGTACCCGGTAAGCAGCACCACCTCCAGCGGCGACGGGTCGCCGATCTCGGCGAACAACCCGAGGACCCGGGCGTCCTGGAGTTCTACCCGCGGCCACACTCCGTTCTCTGAGTCGTGCACCAGCTCTGCCAGATCGCTGGCGTCGATGTGAAACCGGCGATATCCGTAGTAGTCACGCCGGTGTTCATCGGGCGTGACCCTGAGCGGGCGGCCGGCCACCGGGCGCAGCAGGCGGAGGGTCTCGGACTCCACCAGTGGTGAACTCTCGTACATCCCGGTCGCTGACCCCCAGGCCGCCACGTCCTCAAAGGCGGTGAAGCGGATCACCTCCGTCTCCGGCGCGCCGATCAGCGAACCGAGTACGCAGAGCACGTCGCCACCTGGCTGGTGCAGACCCGCGTAGTCGCCTGAGCGCACCTGTTCGATAAAGGCCGGCAATTTGCCGTGCCGCAGGATTGTTCGGCGTTCCTCGTATACGAGATCGATGGGCATCGCCTACGTCCTCGCCCGGCCGCGCTTGAGCGACCGTCCCGCCAGCGCTCCGGTATTCTCGCCTTCGTCGATCACGATCTTGCCGTTCACGATCACGTAAGGGATGCCTTCCGGGTACACCTTCGGGTTGGCCTTTGTCGCCCGGGTCTTCACGTTCTCGGCGTCGAAGATCACGATATCCGCCCGGAACCCATCGCGGAGGATGCCGCGGTCGGGGATGCCCAACCGCTGCGCCGGGAACGACGTCATCTTCCTGATCGCCTCTGGCAGCCGCAGGTTCTTCTCTGCGCGCACGAACTCGGCGAGCACCAGCGGGAAACAGCCGTACGTGCGCGGGCTCGGGTGGTCCCCGAACAGGAGAGCGTCGCTACCGATCATCCCGTACGGGTGGGACACGAACTCGGAGAGCGTGTGGGCATTGGTGCCGAGCGCCACGGTGGAGATGCCAAGGTTCTCTTCGATCAGCAGGTCCAACAGCGCCTCGACAGGCTCCTGTCCCCGCATCGCGGCGATCTCGGTCACCGAATGGCCGTCGTACCGGGCGTTGTGCGGCTGTTTGAAGTTCGTCAGCCAGTTTTCGCTGAGATTTCGCCAGCTCGAGCCGCCGTCCGACATCTCCGAAATGATCCGCTCACGGTCGGCGCCATCGGTGAGCGCCCTTTTGAGACGCTCGACGCCGCCGTCCATCGTCCACTGCGGCAGGGCGATCGTTATGCGCGTCCCGGAATACGGGTAGGTGTAGCAGTCAAAAGTAACGTCCAGCCCCTCGTCGCGTGCGTCTTCCACCAGCCCCAGGTAGTCGAGGTGACTACCGTCTCCCTGCGCGCCCTGGCGATAGTGGGTCAGGTGTACCGGGATCCCGCTGCCGCGGCCGATGTCCAGCGCCTCCTCCCACGGCGCCAGCAATCCTTTAGACCGAAGCGATGCGCGCGTGTGGGTGTGATAGAACCCGCCTAGACGCGCCGCCTCAGCGCTCAGCTCGATCAACTCCTCGGTCGAAGCGTAGGAGCCGGGCGGGTAGTCGAGGCCCGTCGACAGCCCCCACGCGCCCTCCTCCATCGTCTCGCGCACGGCCGCCCGCATGTTGGCGATCTCGTCCGCGGTGGCGGGCCGGTCATCCCATCCGACGCCCCAGATGCGCACCGGGGAGTTTCCAAGGATGTAGCAGATGTTGACCGCGACGCGCTCGTGGAACCGGGCCAGGAACTCGGTCAGGGTCAGCCAGTCGGCCGGTTCGGGCGGATAATCGTTCAGGCCGGAATCAAGCTCGATGAATTGCCGGAGCTCGTCATGCGTGCGGAACGGCGTCCATGAGTTGCCGTCGATCCCGATCAACTCCGTGGTTACGCCCTGCCGGATCTTCGGATCATGGTGTGGTTCACCCAGGATCGTCAGTCCGGCGTGGGAGTGGACGTCGATAAACCCGGGGGATACCACGTGGCCCGTGGCGTCGATGGTACGGTGGGCCTCGATCTGGTCGTGTTCGCCACGGTGGATCGAGACCGTATCGCCTTCGACGAGCACCGTGGCGTAAAACCCGGGGCTGCCCGTGCCGTCAACCACCTGTCCGTCCACGATCTTGATATCAACCAATGTGCGGGTCCCTTCAATCGACGGCCGGAAACAGCCGCTTGCGATGCGGGTCACATTATGGCTTGCTCCCGCACCCACATGGGCCGAACGCCCGGCGTCGCCCGGGACGTGCCGCAAAGCGCGAATCACGCCCCGAGCTACCACGGGGCGTGAGGTCATGGTTCGCGGTCACCTCCGTACGTGTGCGCGCCGATGTGCGGGCGGTTGGGTGACACGAGCATTGGTGACAGGCACCCACGGCCATCGCCGAACCGGGCTGGGACCGTCCCACCTGGACACGGCGTCACCTCAGTCAAGGCCTTCAGCGGGAGACCGAGATGGCACGCATCCTCGTTGTCGATGACGAAGAAGACATCCGAGACGCGCTCGCGGAGATCCTCGAAGACGAGGGTCATGATGTGTTCGAAGCGGAAAACGGGGCGGAAGTGATGGCTATGGCCGTCTCGGCCCGGATAGACCTCATCCTGCTGGATATGGCGATGCCTGTTATGAACGGCTTTGAGGTGATGGAACAGCTGAATCGAGATGCCCAAACCGCATGCATCCCGGTGATCGTGATCACCGGACTGGGGCGGCCCGATCATCTCGATGATGCCAGGCGCCTCGGCACTATCGACTACATCAACAAGCCGTGGGCCGACGACGAGGTACAGATGCGGGTGGACTGGGCGCTGAACGGCAAACGAAGCGAAACGGAAGCGGTTTGAAAGCCGGCCGTTCCGGTTTCCGTCCAGCGACCGCAGCCGCGGGGTGTGCACAGATTAGGTGCAATCCCCGATGCGGTAGGTGGAACGAATCGGTGAGGATGGATCGCGTTTCAGTGTGGAATGACCCAGTTGACGAGGTTTGGATGTCCCATCGGCGATGTGAGTAATCCTAGCGGGATCCGGGAAAGGAACCATGGCACGCATCCTGGTAGTCGACGATAGCGAGGACGTTCGCCTCGCCCTGATTACACTTCTGGAAGATGTCGGTCACGACGTTCTCGAAGCCGAAGACGGCTCGGAGGTCATCGCGATGGTCCTCTCGGGCAGCCCGGAACTGGTTCTTCTTGACGTGGCGATGCCGCGCGTGGATGGTTTCGAGGCGCTGAAGCGGCTCAAGGCGGACGCAGCTACGAGTGACGTCCCGGTCATCATGGTGACGGCCAAAGGACGGCCGGAGGACCTCGCGATGGCGCGCAACCTGGGCGCCCGCGACTACATCAACAAGCCCTGGGCCGAAGGCGAAGTTGAGATGCGGGTGGACTGGGCGCTCTCGGCGAACACCAGGGTTTAACGCTCCCTCAATCAGATATCGACACGATCGCCCGCCTCACAAGGCGGGCGATTCTCGTTCCGATACAGATCACGGTTTCGTGATGAGTCCGCCCGTCAGTTCCGGGAAGCCGCTCAATCGCGTGGCTTTATCCTGAGCCCCATCTTCTTCACCTCAGCGCTGCCGCCTGAGACGATCTTGACGCCCCAGTCGAGGAGGAATCGGAGATTCTCCTCCTCCGTCTTTTCGGGATCGTGCCAGCTGCACAGGAACCGGATACCCGCCTTGTCGCATGCGGCACGCACGGTGAGCCTGGCCCGATCCACCTCTTCCGGATAAGGCGGGTCGTGGGCATCGGAGTAGCCGTACGACATGCCCATATCGCCCGGTCCCCACTCGGCGAAAGAGATCCCCGGCACGGCCGCCGTGAACTCCGCGTTGGCCACGCATTCCCGGTCCTCAAGCTTCAGGCCGAGCATTATTTCGCCGTCCGGGTTGAGAGGCCACGGGTCGGACACCTTCACGTACTCCTGCGGTGTGAGACCCCACAGTTGCGCAGGTTTCGCCTGCCCGCCGGCGCCGCGCTGCCCCTGCCCGAGTCCGCCGTCCCGCCCGACGCCAATGGTCTGGAACGGCCAGCGCACCTGCTCGACAAACGCCTGTACCGCGTCGGCCTGGCGCGCATGTGTATGCAGGATCCCGTGCACCCCTGCGGACAGCACGTGCCGCACCTGCCATGCGTTAGCCTCGACCTCAACCCGGGTCTTGGCGTTTGACGGGAGCGTCGCCAGCACCGTCGCCATGCGGTACCCGTCCGGCGTCGGGCCGCCGTCCACAATTCCCTGCATGAACTGATTCAACCCAACGACGTCGAACGGGTCCTTCTCAAAGTCGACGATCAGGAAGTCGGCCCAGGTTTGCGACTGCTTCTTCCCGTTCTCGTATGTAAGTTCCCCGGCGCCCGTGTAGTAGATCGTGTGGCCGGCCTCGAGCAGGTCTATGCAGCGATTGATGCGTTTCGGCATTGACGAGGGTTCCTCATTGCGGTGGTGGCGGCAAGGCCTTGATGCGGCCCAGGCGTTTCGCGCGGCCCGGAGTGTAGACCTCACCACGGCGGGCTACAACGATGGCGGAATTTGCCTTTCGGGGCCGCTACCATTACCTGTGCCGCCGTGTGAACCGCCCGTGTGACTCCAGAAATACGCTCGCCGTAGACGCGGCGCCGGAACGGAGATGTCGTCGATTGCAGTGGACCGATTTTTTCGAGACTCTGGCGGACCTGGAGCCTGATGAGGAATTCGTTACCGGCCGTCCCGGTGGGCTGCCTCCAGGGTTGGCCGACGGGATTGCCGACGACATCGCCGTGAAGCTGGGGCTGAAATCGGTCGATGCCCTGCTGGACTACGGGAGTGGCACCGGAGCAATTACACGGAGGCTGGCCAAGCGAGTCGCCACCACCACAGCGGCCGACGCCTCAAAATCGGTAGTCCGCCGCGGAGGCGGCGCCGATTCAGGAAACATCCGATGGGTCCAACTCTCGTCGGGCGCCGCCGATCCGCCGTGGGCTGGCGGTTCATTCACGAAGGTGCTGTCGTACTACAACGCTCAGACCTTCGCGACGCATTCGGATCTCCGCGTACATATCGATTCGCTGTGCGCAGCGGTCGCGCCCGGTGGCACGGTCCTGCTCGGCGATGTCCCGGACCGCGAGCACACCGGCCAGTGGGAGTCCGGTGAGCGCGGACGGGACGAGAACCGCACCGTGTGGATCGGCCGGCTGGAACGCCGCGCTCTCGACATGGAGCGGGACGCCCGCGACCTTGCCGCGTTCGCGAACCGGTTGAAGGGGCTCGGCATCGAGGCGCCGCCCGGCTTCGGGGAGCGTCACCCCGGGTTCATTCGGGACGTCGTGACTCGGTTATTCAGGGAGAACGGCGGGGAAACAACTGTCTCCACGCAACCGCTCCATTTTCCCAACGCACACACCTGCGTCGACTACATCGTCCGGTTCGGCCGGTAAGCAGCGGCCGCATCACGCAACAATTGCACCGCCGGGTATCCCGGATTAAGATTCCCGCCGTGAATTCAGACGCCGACGCTGCATGTAGACGGCTGGGCCGATGCCTGTAGGCGGAGCGCAGACGTCGGCCGCCGAAACTCCGGCAGTCGCCGACGCCGGAATCGGGATAAATCTCAGGCCGTGGTCGGCGTTCGCCTACCACGACTTCACGATGCTCTGGCTGGGCGGCGTGACGATGATGGTCGCGATGCAGATGCGGCTGTTCACGAGCGCTCAGTGGATCTTCGAGGAGACCGGGTCCGAGGTGCAGCTCGGCCTCCTGGGAGCGGTCCAGTTTCTGCAGATGCCCGTCGTCATCTACGGCGGCGCGCTGGCGGACGTGGTTGACCGCAAGAAGCTGATGGCGATGACGCAGGTCGTCTCGTTCCTGTCCCTGCTGGCCCTATCCGTCGCCGCCTTCAGCGACACGCTCGCCGTCTGGCACATATTCGTGGTGCAGGGCGTCACGGGCATGGTCAACATGCTGGGCAACTCCGCCCGTCCGGCGATGATCTCCCGCGTCGTTCCGCGTAGCCACCTCACACACGCAGTGACCACCAACACCGCCACGTTCCAGGTGGCCGGCATCGCGGCGCCGATCGCGTTCGGCGTGGTCTTCACCGTGTGGGGCGTCGGTGCGGCGTTCGCGGTCAGCACCGTGATCGCGGCGATCAGCGTGCTGACGCCGTTCCTGATTCGCGTCTCGGGCGAGCCGGAGGGCGGCTCGCGCAAGGTCTCCATCCAGTCGTTGAAAGAGGGATTCACCTTCGTCCGGCGGCACAAGGTGTTGCCCGGGCTCTACCTGCTCGACATTGGCGTGACCGTCGTCAGCTTCTACAGGTTCCTGTTCCCGATCTTCGCCGCCAGCCTTTACGGCATGGGCGCGGTCGGCGTCGGCTTCCTGGCGGCCGCTAACTCTGTGGGCGGCATCGTCGGGAGCACGCTGGTCCTCTACACCGCCGGGATGGCTCGCAAGGGCGTTCTGGTGCTGGCGGCGACGGCGATCTACGCCGTCCTGCTAATAGCCTTCGGGTCGGTACATATATTCGCGATCGGGCTGGTGATCGTCGCAGGGCTGGGCGCGACCGACGCCGTCGGCATGGTGATGCGGCAGACGGTCGTCCAGTTGACGACGCCGGACCGGCTACTGGGGCGGGCCAGCAGCGCACACTCGTTCGCCGCCATGGGAGCAAACAACGCGGGTCAGGTGGAGGTGGCGTTCATGTCCGGCGCCGTCGGAGCCGGGCCGACGATGGTGCTCGGCGGGCTCGTGTCCATCGTGGTCGTCGTGCTGATCTGGCGGCTCGTTCCCGGCGTGCGCAATTACCGCTACGACCCGGACGCCGAGCGCGAGGCCGCCGAGCACCCGGAGAGCTAGCGGAAAGAGCGGGTGGGAAACAGCCGGGAACCGAGACGGCCAGGGCCGCGCCGGGACCGATACCAAAAGCCAGGCGCGCCTCAAACGTCAGAATGCGAACCGATGCCGACGATATCCGTCCCGGAACGGCCGGATTGATACCGGCAGAGCGACTTCGCTGTACCATCGAAGCGCCTTTCCGACGTTCGGGGATCGGAGCCGTAGTAGATGGTCGCGGGGATACAACTCCACGATGTGGAAACAGTCCTTGACTGCCGGTTGCTCATCGCGCACCCGACGGAACCACGTGTGTTGACGGTTCGGCAGGCAAACGCCTGGGCGTTGCCCGCGTTGACGCCGCTGGAACATCACGTCGCCGCCGTGAGCCACATCAACCTCGCGGTGTTCCGCCTGTTCGGGCTACGGACTCACATTCGACGTTTGGTCCTCGAAACATCGGAGCGCTCCCCGTACCGCAGCATCCTCAGGGTTTACGAGCTTGAGGTGATCGGTGAACTGGCGCGCCAGCGCATCGAGAGAACGGCATGGGCCGGGAGAGACGTGCTGGACGAGATGGAGTTCGTTCCGGGCTCGGATCGGGGCGTGATCGAAAAGTGGCTTGAAGAACTCGAGTCTGATTACCCCGATGTCGGCGGCCCGCCATGGATCCGGCCCGGCTGGTTTGAGACCGCTTCCACCTGGATGCAACGCCAGGCTGCCGCCGCCGACACGCCGATACACGGCGTCCCGGATCAGCATTGGACCGATGCCAGCATGAACGTCCTGGCCGCCGCGTCGGAACACGGAACCATCCTCATGACGGCAACCGGGGTCCCGGCATCCGGGCCGGCGCAAGACCCCGGATCATCCGAGTGGGCGTCACGATTCGGTTGGACGAAACCGGAACTGATCGCCAGCGACGCGAACCGAAACTGGCATCTGTACCGAACGGACGATGCGACCGGCGTTTAGGCCGGGTCAAGTCAGCCGCCACTCCAGTTCCAACTCGGACGTAATGTCACGGAACCAGTCGATCACCTCGGGGTGGTAAGGGATCCCGTTCGCCCGTCGATCGATCTCGTCCTCGTGCTCCGGCAGCCCGGCGTACACCACCCTGTCATGGCCCGGCGCAGGCTTCGACTCACGCAGCTTCCGCATGAACGTGTCCATATCGTCCTTGAAGCCTTCCAGGTCGGTGAACGCTTCGATCTTGTAGGCGGTGAAGTGATGCGTCGCCGTTCCGCGTGACGCCTGCCCCGCCTCGGCCCGGCCCTTGACGATGAATCCAGGCCCCGTGCCGGACAGCACGCCGCACAGGATGTCGACCATGACGGACAGCCCGTAGCCCTTGTGGGAGCCAAGTTCCCGCGTGCCGCCCAGCGGGAGCATGAACGACTTCTCGGGCACGTCCGTCTCTTCCATGATCGGGTTGCCCTCGGCGTCGGCGATCCAGCCGGGCAGCATCTTGACGCCCAGCCGTTTGGCCAGCGTCGCTTTGTTCCCGGCCACGCTGCTCATCGCGGCGTCGAACACGAACGGCGCCTCGTCGCGCGTCGGTGCGGCGAAGCCGATCGGGTTGAGGCCGATCAACGGCTCGGAGCCCCATGTCGGCAGGACGTTGATGCCCCCGACCGTCATCGCCACGCCGATCATGTCGTGCGGCAGCGCCATCATGGCGTGATACGCGGCCGCGCCGAAGTGCCGACCGTTTGCGACGGCGACGGCGCCGATGCCCGTCTTCTCTGCCTTCTCGATCGCCAGGTTCATCGCCTTCGGGCCGATCACAAGGCCATGCCCGGCGTCGCTGTCTATCGTTGCCGTTGAGAGAGACTCGCGAACGATCTTCCAGTCCGGACGGGGGTTGATGTCTTCCGCAGCGAAACGCTCCATGTAGGAACGCATCATGTTCGACACGCCGTGCGTCTCGATAGCGCGCAGGTCGGCGAACACCAGCACGTCCGCCGACTGCGCCGCGTCCTCAGTCGACATGCCGACGTGCTGGAACATGTCCTCCAGGGTCGCCCGCATGTTCTCCTGCGGGACGCGAATGGCGATCTCTTCCGGTACCCGGAAACGTGGCAGGACCAAGTTATTACTCCAGTTGCATACCCGTTCCCTGAGGTTCTCGAAGGGCGGGCGTTTGCCTGAAAGGCCATTTCATCGCCGCGACGCGGCGGACTTTTACCGAATGGATCCGGCGTGTTAGTTGCCCGCCTGCTCCCGGTACTCGACGAAACGATCGTTGATGAAACTGATTCCGAACCCGATCGGGCTGCCCAGGTTCAGGAACTTGTAGCCCCAGTCCACCTTCTGCCGGATCTCCTCAGGGTCGCCGAGCGTGGTGCCGATCACCTTGCCGCTGCCCTCGGCCCGGCGCGGCATCTCCTCCATGATGTTCTGGACCTTCGGGTTCTGCATGTCGGTCATGACGCCGAGCGATGCCGACAGGTCCATCGGGCCGACCAGCAGGACGTCGAATCCGTCCAGCGCCAGCACCTCGTCAACCTGGTTGTAGTGCTCTTCTGACTCCATCTGGAGGATCAGGACTGTCTCGTCATTGGCGGTGTTGACGACGTTCAAGAAGTCCTCCCCCGCCAGCGCCGGCCAGGTCGGCGAGATTCCGCGATTGCCCAGCGGCGGGTACCTTGCGTACTCGATCGCCCGCTTCGCCTCTTCGACGTTTCCGATCTGCGGCACCATCACCGCCGACGCGCCGGCGTCGTACGCCTTCTTGATGTGCGTCGGATCGTTCCACGGCACCCGCACCATCGGCGCTATGCCCTGCGCACGCAGGACAATCGGGATCATCTCCATATCGCGCGGGCCAAACGGAGAATGCTCCTGGTCTATCCATATGAAATCGGCAGTCGAGCTGTAGGCGAGCGCGGTCGCGATGCGAATGTCGTGCGTCGGGATCGCCGTGCCAAGCACGAGTTTTCCGTCCTGCATTTTCTGCTTTAGTGGATTCGGGTACATCGAAGTCCTTTGCTGCGGCGGCGTTTCATTGCCCGCCCTGTTGGCGGACGAGAGGCGCGTTCGCCGTCCGCTGGAACGGCGTCACGCTAACCGAACGGACCGCGATGTCAAGACATCGCACCGTCGTTCGGAACCGCCGCTTTTGGCGCCCCCGGCAACCGCCTCATTCCGCGGCGTCCACGACCCGGTACACCCCGCCATCGAACCCGGTCACATAAAGCTCACCATCGGCGTCTTGTCCGAACGACGTTATCTGCACCTTCGTGTCAGCTATCTGCAGGTTGGAGATCACCCTTCCATCGAAATACTTGAGCGCCCAGATCCGGCCGGAACAGAAATCCCCGTAGATGTAGGCGCCTCGGAGCCATTCGATTGAATCACCGCGGTACACGTAACCGCCCGTGACCGAGCAGCCGAACGTTTGGTCATACTCGGCGACCGGCGCGATGACGCCCTCCGTGTCACATCCCCGCCGCGGCGAGAAGCAGAGGGTGCCCTCGAGCCGGTTCCAGCCGTAGTTGCCGCCGCGTACAACCAGGTCGATCTCCTCGCGGTTGGCCTGCCCCACGTCGGCGAGCCACAGTTCCCCCGTCGCACGGTCAAAACTAAACCGCCAGGGGTTCCTGAAGCCGTAAGCCCATACTTCAGGCCGCCCGTCCGGCGAACCGACGAACGGGTTGGTGTCCGGAACGGTGTACCCGTCACCCCGCAGCGCCGATCGCGGGAGGATCCGCAGCACCGTTCCGAGCAGCGTCCCCGGGTTCTGCCCGTTACCGCGCGGGTCGCCGCCGCTCCCGCCGTCGCCGACACCCACGTACAGCGTCCCGTCTGGCCCAAACGCGATCATCCCGCCGTTGTGGTTCGAGAACGGCTGATCGATCTCCAGGACCACGGACTCCGTTGACGCGTCCGCCCGTCCGGTGTCGTCGGTCACGAATCGGCTGAGAACCGAGCGCCGCGGGTTGGCCGCCGAGTAGTAAACATAAAACTCGCCGTTCCCGGCGAAGTCCGGGTCAAACGCCAACCCCAGCAATCCCTCCTCGTTGCCGTCCCGGCTAACGCGATCGCTGATGTCCAGCAGAAGGTCAAACGTCTCGACATCGGGGTCGTTTTGAAACGTGACTATCGTCCCCGCCTGATTTACGACCGCCAGCCGGTCTCCACCACCCGGGATCTCCGTAAGGAAGACGACGCGGTCGGCAAAAGCCGCATCTCGGATCCGTGAGAACGTTTCGACGAGGCGGATTTCTCCGGAGACAATCGGCGCCAGGTCGCCGGGAGCCACCGGGTCCCCGGGAAACGAGGCCGGCGTCGGTAACAAAAATGGAGCGCGCGTCGCATCCGCAGGCACACGCTCGCCGCAGGCCACCGCGACGACAAACAGCAAGGCGAGCGACGCCCGTGTGAGCCAGACGGCTAACGGCGCTCTCGACCACAGGCCACGACGGTCCGAACATGCCGTCGCGAACGCCTTCACCCGTTCACTCCCAAGGAACCCCTCGGGCAGCGCGCCTAACGCGTGCCGGTCGTGCTGGGGTCGGAGCCCCGGAACATCGCAGGTTGAGGCATGCGCCCCACCGGCACCTCGATCAGCACCGGGCGGTCCATCTGGATGGCGTCCGCTACGGCAACGCCGACATTCTCCGGCTCGTCCACCTTCATGCCCTTGACGCCGTACGCCTCAGCCATCTCGACGAAGTCCGGGTTGTGCAGTTCTGCGCCGTACGTCCCGCCCCACATGTTGTCCAGGTCACGCGACACGTTGCCGTACGAGTTGTCGTTGAACAGCACCACCACGGCGTTGATGCCGTGCTGCACCGCAGTCGCCAGCTCCTGCGACGAGTACAGGAACCCGCCGTCGCCGGACGTAATGACGACCGGCTTGTCCGGCTGGGCCACCTTCACCCCGAGGCCGGTCGGGAAGGCGTAGCCGAGGTTCCCGGAGTACCCGGAGGTGAAAAAGCTCCGCGGGCCGTAAGTCTTCCAGTGCGACCGGCTGTAGTAGCCGACCTGGGTCATCCCACTGATCATCAGGGTGTCGTCCGGGACGTGCTCGCGGATACCGGCCAGTATCGTGCCCTGCGGCTGCGTCTCGGGCGCCAGGGCGTCGGCCGCCTCCCGCACCGTAGCGATCTCGCCGTTAACCGACTGCCGGGGATCGCCGCTGGCCTTCAGACCGTCGAGCAACGACCGAAGCGTCGCTGCGGCATCGCCCGCGAGCCCGTGCACGTTCTCGTAATTTCGCCCGATTTCCTCGGGGTCGATGTCGAGCTGGATTATCTGTTGATCCGGCTTGATGCCGGCGCGCACCAGCCGTGTGCCCACCGCCAGGACCAGGTCTGCGGTCTGAAGGTACTCAACGATCGGGCTCGACGGGCTTAGCGCCGAGCCGATCGCCAGCGGATGCCGGGCGTCGATCGCGCCCTTGCCCTCTGCGGTCATTACGACGCCCGCCTGCAAAAACTCTGCGACCGCCAGCAACTCTTCCTGGGCGTCACCCAGGTTTACGCCGCCACCGGCGAAGATCACCGGCCGTTTGGCGGCCGCCAGCATCTCGACCGCTTTTTCTACTTCTTTGATTGCGGCCGCAGGCGGCAGCGGGTTGCTCGCTTCCAGCAGTTCAGCCTCGCCGATCTCCTCAAGCGTCTCCGGGGGGATCTCGATCTCCACCGGCCGGGGCCGTCCGGTCTTCATCGCCAGCACAGCGTCGTGTACCGCCTGCGGTATATCGCCGACCTGCAGAGCGCGCCGCTGGAACTTGGTAATCGGCTTGATCGCTTCCATCTGGTCGTTGACCTCGTGGAGCATCCCGACGTCGCTGCCGATGAAGTCACGTTGCACCTGACCGGACACCATCAGGACCGAGGAGGAGGTCGAGTAGGCGGTGCTCAGCGCAGCGCTGGCGTTCAGGAGACCGGGTCCCGGCACGACCAGCGCCGTTCCGAATCCGCCCTCACCACCGGCCCGGGCATAACCGTCCGCCATGTACCCGGTCGCCTGTTCGTGACGCGTGGTGATGAACCTGATGCCCGGCTCTTCCCGCAGCGCCGCCATGATCCCGTACATCTGGACCCCGGGCAGGCCGAAAATTACCCGGACGCCCTCCCTGTAAAGCGACTTTGCAAGGGCCTCGCCGCCGGTCATTTGAGCCATTCAGGAGTCTCCTTGGATGCTTCGGATACTTCGCAGGCCCGGGGATTAATCCCGCATGCCTGAGAATCTAATGCGCACTCCGGACGTGTGGAACCGGGCTAAGGGGACCGAACACGGCCCTGCTTGTTGACGTGGTGGATACGTTTCCGCTCAGCTCGCCTTGGCCGCCTGCGGCCGACGGCCGAAGAACGCCGGAACCGGCATGCGGCCGACCGGGACTTCGACCAGCACCGGGGCGTTCATCTGGATGGCGTCAGCGACCGTGTCTCCGACCCTGGTCGGGTCGTCGACCTTCATCGCATTCATCCCGTAAGACCGGGCAAGCCGTGAGAAGTCCGGGTTGTGGAGATCGGTCCCGTAAGCGCCGCCGAAACCCAGGTCAAGATCGCGCCCGACGTTGCCAAAGGCGTTGTCGTTAAACACGACGACCACGATGTTGATGCCGTGCTGGACCGCGGTCGACATCTCCTGCGGGTTGTACATGAAGCCGCCGTCCCCGGCGACCACGACTACCGGCCGGTCCGGTTGCGCGACCTTGGCGCCTAGTCCCGTCGGAAAGGCATATCCAAGGTTTCCGGAGTATCCGCTGCCGATGTACGACTTCGGCCGCTCCACCTTCCAGAACGGGAAGCTGTAGTACCCGATCTGCGTGCTGTCCGGGACCAGGATGGTGTCGTCCGGGCAGCCAGCCTGCAGGCTCCGCAGGATGTCCCACTGGGGCTGCGTTACGTCTGCGGCGGCGAAGATCGATTCTTTAATCCCGGCGAGTTCTGCGATGGCAGACGGCCTGGCCTTCCCCGACCGTAGCCGCTCGGCCAGCGCCTTCATCGTCTTGCCCGCATCCCCGGCCAGGCCGTAGGTGTTTTCGTAATTGCGGCCGACCTCTTCGGGGTCGATGTCGATGTGGATGACCTGCTTGCCGGGCGGGATCATCGAGCCTCGAAAGCCCGCCAACCTCGACCCCACACCCAGGACGACGTCGGAGGCCTCGAAGTAGTCCGCAGCCTTTCCCGTGCCCGCCAGGATGCGGCCGAGGCCCAGGCAGAACGGGTTCGACCACGGGATAGACGCTTTGCCGTCGAGCGTCGTGAACACACCCGCCTGCAACACTTCCGCAAGCTCGGCCAGCTCGTCGTGCGCCCCGCTCACGTCCACCCCGCCGCCGGCGATGATGACCGGATGTTTGGCCGCCAGCAGCATCTCGGCCGCTTTGTCGATGCGGGCGGAGTCCGCCGCAGCGCGGACCGCCGTCTTCGGGTCCAGCAACTCCGCCTCGCCCTGCTCTTCCATCGTCTCGGGCGGCACTTCGATCTCGACCGGCCGCGGGCGTCCCGTCTTGAGCTGGTAAACGGCTTCCTGCACCGCGGCCGGGATCTCTCCGACGGTGAGGGCGCGCTTCCGCCACTTGGTGATCGGCTCGATCACCGTGAGCTGGTCGTTGACCTCGTGCAGCATGCCGACGTTTTTGCCGATGAAGTCACGCTGCACCTGGCCGGAAATCATGAAGACCGGGGAGGACGCTGAATAGGCCGTGGCAAGCCCCGCCGAGGCGTTCAGCAGGCCCGGTCCGGGAACAACGAGCGCCGTTCCGAATCCCTCGGTCCCGCCGGCACGGGCGTAGCCGTCGGCCATGTAGCCGGTCGCCTGCTCATGCCGTGTCGTGATGAACCTGATCCCCGGTTCGTCACGCAACGCCGCCATCACGCCGTAGAGCTGGACGCCGGGGAGGCCGAAGACCACCTCGACTCCCTCGCGGCGAAGCGATTTGACGATCGCCTCGCCGCCGGTCATTTTCGTCATGTATGAGACCTCTATCCGACCGGCGCCGGCCTCGTCTACGTGACGGAGCAACAGCCAGGCAAATCCGCCCGGAAGATTAGCACAGGCCAGAATCGCTCCCCAAACCGTTCCGAGAGAGATTCGGTGAGCTGCGCGGCCCGCGGCTGGGAAGGAGGCCGTAATCGGCGCCCAGAACGGTCTCTCGATCAGCCGCCGACGATCTCCGCCGTCACCTTGGCGAGCAGCGTCTGCGCCAGAAGCGCCGGACGGCCGGACAGGCGGCTGAACTCGTCTCGGTACTCCGCCCCGTGGCCCATGCAGTCCAGGATGACGAGCTCAAGCTCGGGGTCCGCCATCACTCTGGCCGCCGCCTTGATCTCGTCGTATCTGTACGGAGACGCGAATCCCATTTTCACCGAGAATCCGTCCCGCTCCCACTTCTCCCGCGCCGGTTCCATCTGCGCCGCGATCGGCGAGACGACCCCGATGCGCCGGGTACGGCTGACCGCACCGGCAAGCGCCGGCAACAACTTCCCGGGCATGAGCACCGGCACGCCGCAGTCGATATCGGGGAACCCGCCGGCGCAGCACACCGCCACCGCCCTCGCGCCGTTGCCGGCGAGCTCGCGCGCCTTCGCCTCCACCAGCGGAGCGAGGACGGTCAGGTCGATATCGCGCGTTGAGCCATCGGCAAGCAGGGTGTGAAGCGGGTAGCTCCCCGGACGTGCCGCCAGGTCGTCGATCTGCGTTGCGGACATTCCGTCCAGCGCGCCCAGGAGTTGTATCTCCACCGACGGCAGATATTCGCGAAACGCCGCGTCAAAGTCGGGCCGCGGCGCCTGGCCTATCGTCACCAGTCCAAGCATGCCGTTCCTCCGTCACAGATCACGCCACCGTCACGACGCGACCTGAATCGGAACCCGCCTTTTTCGGACAACTCCCCATTTCCGCCGCCGTGTCCTGAGACCCTGGCCGCGCCCCGGGGTTCTTGAAGGACGCAGCAGCCGAGGCGATCCCGGCTGCGGATTCATTTTTGACGTTCTGATCAGCCAACAGTCAGGTTCACGGCCTGTACTGGTCGATCCCTTCCGTGACCGGAGACGGGCCGCTCGGGAAGATCGCCGTCTTCGCTCGGTCCGCCCCCACCACCAGGATGTAGCAGTCGTCGGCGCTGTCGAGGATCGGGAAGTTGAGCTCCAGCCGCTGTTCTTCGGTCATGTTCTCCAGCCACTTCCAGCGCTCCGCCACCCGGGCCTCGCCCTCGAGCGGCATGTAGTGGATCATCTTCCCAAGGCTGTGGATCGCGTTCTTCTGAATGAACTCTTTGGCCGCCTGCTTCGTGAACTCCTGCTTGCCAACGGGCCCCGCGACGTCCGGCGGCATCAGGATGAGCCGCTGCGTGTGGCCGCCCTCCTGGATGCTCTTCGTGCCGAACACGCAGCCGTAGGCCAGATTTTTGAGCAGCCCCTCGGCCGTTGTGTTGCCCTGGTCCTGCTGGTCCAACTCGCCGTCGGTGATGAAGATGCTGATCGCGCTCTCGTCGCGGTCGAAGCCCTGGTCCACGTGGAACGGGTCCCACGGGCTCATTTCCTCGTTCTCGGCGATGCACTGGATGAACTTCCGGGTCGTGCCGATGGTGTCCATGTCCATCTTGCCCGGGTACCAGTAGCCGATGTTCCGGAAGCACATGGCGAACGCGCGTCCGACCACCGTGTTGACCTGGTTGTCCCGCCCGGGCCCGATAGCCGACTTCCCGTTGAAGCCAAGCTCGTCGATCACGGGCCCGTTCACGATCAGGAACGGCGCCTGCGGGCTGGTGGACATGAGCAGGGACTTGCCGCCCTGCCCGCCTATCTTTGAGATCGCCTTGACGGCGGCGATCACCACCGGCAGGTGCTCCGGCTTCGCCCCCGCCATGACGGAGTTGATGGCGATCTTCTCCACCGTGGCGATGCCAAATCCCGGCGGCATGTCGCAAACGACGTGGTCAGGAGCAAGGTTCGTGCCCTTGAGCATCGCCTCCACCGCTTCTTTCGTCGCCGGGAACAGGGGCAACCCGTCGCCCAGGTCCTCGCCGATGAGATCGTCGTTCATCGCGAGGACGGCGTCATACCGGTCCTCGCCCTCGTAATTCCGGGCGCCCGCGGTGTCGATGCCGGACTCGCGGGCGTCGATGGACGAAGTCAGGGAGGCGATCAGGTCGTCGATCGCGTCCGCGGTCTGGCTCCGGCACAGGTCGTGCTCAAGATTCCGGTAGATACGCGGCACCACCACCCACTGCAGGTCCGGCATGCCAAAGGCCCGGGAGCTCGCGACCGCGTCCTCAACGAACCGGCCGGAGACGATCGGAACGGCGGGGACGCCGGTCTTCTCGATTTCGATCATGTCGTAGCACATCCACGACGCGCAGGTCCCTCAGTCAGCGGTGGCGCCGATAACGACGTCACTCTCCTCTGCGCACTGCTTCCGGATGTGCTCCGGCGCCGGGTAGTTGTTGCCGTTGTAGAACTTGAGGGTCACGTTCTTGAACCGCTGCTGAATCAACTCGCCGGCGGTGTTCAACGCCACGTCGCCGCCGTGCGTCCCGCTCCACAGCAGCCCCACCGTCAACCCGTCGAGGCTCTTCGGGCGCGGGCTGGCCGTGAACGGGTTCACAACGCCCCGCTGCTCGGCTACGGGGTTCTGGACCTCGAGTTTGTACATATCGAGAACTACTCCGCCTTCGTTAATCGGTTCAGTTGTTCCCGGTCATACACCGGGCCGGTTGGCCGGAATCCTAGCCGATTTAGCGCGCATGCGTGCGTCCGCAGTAACCGACGCCGCACCTCGCGCTGGCTTATAAACGGAGCAACCTGCCAGCGACCGCTCGACCTGGCAGACGAGCGGCACACTCGCGCCCTGCGCATTCACGGAACGACATCGACTTCGAGGGGTCCTTCTAAAAAGTGGTAGTCGCTGATGCGCCAGACGTCATCTTGTTCGATGAGCTGGAACACCGCGGACCAGTCCTCCCGGGTTGACGTCGTAAATCGGACATTAATGTCGGCGGCCCCGTTGTCGATGTCGGTCGACCACAACCTGTTCGTGTCGTGGAGATACAAAGCCCGAGCGCTCCACCTCTCCACAAACTCGGGAAAGGTCTCCCGTCGGCGGAGATCGGCGTGAAACATCGAGTAAGCGGTGTCGAAGTCGTTCGTTTCGACCGAGGCGACAAAAGCTTTGACGGTAGACAGCGGAGCCGAAGCACGGGTCAGCATGTAACCCAGCGTCAGGAGGGCCACCAGCGCAGCGCTGACCAGCCCGACGCCGACCAGCCGGCGCTTGCCCATGTGTCTTCCTTCCGGCGTCTGGCCGGCCTCTGGCCCGGTGGTCAGGCCGGTGATCAGGACCGATGCGTTGACCCGGCGCCAAGGGCGATGCGGGAGTGTTGCCTGCGGTGTACGACCACCGTGCCGGCCATCATGTCGTGAATGGTCTTGCGGCCGTCCCGGAAGATGAAAAGCGCGTCCACCAGGGTGAATATCAAGAAAGTTACGGCCGTGAGCGCCATCGGGGCAATCAAACGGACGACCGCCTTCACGAAACCCGGATTGTACCCGCCGGGGTCGGTCACGATCGATAC
>JACZRO010000034.1 GCA_022574675.1 Chloroflexota bacterium | reverse complement strand
TGCGAGGGTTGCCGGCGTCGATCTCGGCGTCGATGACCCGATTCGCCCCCATCCCGAAGGTCCGCGCGCCCACCATCGCCACCGCCAGCCACACAAGGGGCTGCCAGTCAGGCAGACCGTCGGCGACGAGGAACGCGGTGGCCGCTGCGAACGGAAGCGCGAACACGGAGTGCTCGAACTTGATCGTGTCGAGGAATACCCGGAGCCTGCCCCATGCCGTCGCGGGCGCCTGTGGCGTGGCGCTAACCATCCGCCGCCTCCGGGGCTGCTTCCGGCTTGTCAGCCCCCGAATCCGCTTTTGGCAGCCGCTCAAGCCCCCCGACCAGGATTGTCCGCAATACCGGCAGCGCCTGGGCCGGGGTCGGTGTGCCGTGGTACACCCAGTTCACGACGATCTCGTTGACCGCGCCCAGCCAGGCACGGGCGACGACCTCCGTGTTGATCGGAGCGATCTCACCCGCTTCGATCGCCCGGTCCAGCCCGTCCTGGATCACGGCGGCAAACCGGCCGAATATCTCGACCCGCTTCTTCTCGAACGCCGAGCCCATCGAGTAACCCTGCACCAGGAGCACCTTGGCGAGACGCCGCCGCCGGCCGAGCCGGGTCAGCACCTCGGACAGCGCCGCGTCGACGCCCGCCAGCGGAGATTCGCAGGAGGCCGACGCCTCCTCGGCCCGGCGCGACAGCCGCCCGGCCAGCCGGTCGATCACCGCAAAGAACAGGTCTTCTTTGCTCGGGAAGTGAAAATAGAAGCCGCCCTTGGACAGCGAGGTGCGGCTGGCGATCTCTTCCACAAGGGTCTCGTGGTATCCCTTATCGGCAAACGCATCCTCGGCGGCTTCGAGAATGCGTTCACGGGTAGATTCGCGCTGGACGGCCATGTGTGCTCGCGTCAGGTGCTCGGCGGGGATATCGGAGGGATGCAACAACCGACCGACCGGTCGGTCGGTACGGACAAAGTTTAGACTGCGTCCGATACCCGGTCAACGAATTCTTTGCCTGACGCGACCCACCTCCAGTACCTTCGACCGGCTCAGGACAGGCCTTCCTCCGCCCCGGAGAGGAGGCTGCGATCGGCCCCTCCTGAATCAGGAGGGGGTTTTGGGGGTGGTCACAAACGGCGAACACGTTCGGAGAGGTCAAAATGACGCGAGACATTACGTTCAGGCCCTGCCGCGTTGAAGACATACCGGCGGTGCTTGACCTGTGGAAGGTTGCAGACGTCGTACCCAGGCCCACGGACGACGCCGGCGCGCTGGAAATTCGACTTCACCGCGACTCCGAACTCTTCGTTCTCGCGGTGGACGGAGCACGGATCGTGGGTTGTTTAATGGGCGGCTGGAACGGATGGCGCGGGGACATGGCCCGACTGGCCGTACATCCCGACTACCGGCGGCGCGGCATCGCCATGCAGCTTGTTGAGGAGGTCGAGACGCGCCTGCGCGATCTCGGCTGCACCCGCGTAACGAGCCTGGTATTCGTCAACGAGCCGGGCGCGCCAGAGCTGTGGTCCAATGCCGGGTACGAGCCAGACCCCGCCATACAGCGGTACTTCAAGAACATCTAGACGCGGAGCGGCCGGCCCACTATCGCCGGGCGAATCCCCGTTCAAGGTCCGGCTGGCTCATGTGAATCATGGTCGGCCTGCCGTGCGGACACGTGTGTGGCTGCTCGGCCAGCTCGAGACGCCTTACAAGCGCCCTGCCCTCCTCGTCCGAAAGCCGCATCCCGGCGCGTACGGAGGAATGGCAGGCCAACGTGGCGATCATTCGCTCGCGCCAGGCGTCGGGACGGCCCCCGGAGGCCACTTCGTCGAGCAGCCCCCTGAAGGCGTCACCGGCGGCCGAGGTATGGTCGGCCAGCATCCGTGGGATGGCCCGGATCAACACCGTGCCCGGCCCGAACGGCTCCACAACGAAACCCAGTCCGGCGATCAGTTCGCCCTGATCTGAGAGTAACTCTTCTTGCCGCGGGTCCAGGCTGACGGGTTCCGGCTCCAGCAGTTGTTGCGCGTCAGGCGTCCCGGAGTCGAGGGCCTTTTTTATCTCCTCGTATCGAACGCGTTCGTGCGCAGCGTGCTGGTCGATCAGGTACACGCCGTCCGGTCCCTCCGCGATCAGGTACATCTCCTGCGCCTGCCCGATCAGCCGGAGCACGGGCAGTGTCTCGCGCTGCGTGGGCCCCGGTGGTTCCAGAGTCTCAGGCGCTTCGGCGTCGCCGGCTGCGTTGACTGCCGTGCCCGGTCCGGGCTTTGCAGGCGTACCGGCCGTCGCCGTTGCGGCGTCTCCGGATGGCGACGGCCAGAGCGGGTTCTGGGACAGGCCGGATCCCGGCGCGTTTGCCGGAACGTTCGTCGGCGCCACTCCGCCCGACGGTCCGCTACCGATGGCAAACGAATGCGACGACGACGTTGGCCGGAAGGACCGAACCGGGGCGGCGGCCACGAGCACCGACCGGACCGCTCGCTGCACCTCGCTAAACACCAGGTCCTCGCGCAGAAAACGCACCTCCGTCTTCGCCGGGTGCACGTTCACGTCCACGTCGTTGAGCGGCGCCCGAACCAGCACCACTGCGACCGGGAACCTGCGCTCCCCCAGGAAGCCGTGATACGCCTGCTCGACGGCGTAGCTAATCCGCCTGCTCTGGACCCAGCGGCCGTTAATGCCAAGCGTCATATACCCGCGATTGCCGCGGCTCACCGATGGCGCTCCGATCAGCCCGCTGACGGCGAACGCCGGTGGCGCTCCGTCCGGGAGAGGCGTCGCGTCCGGGATCTCCAACATCGCCTCTGCGACCCGCGCTCCGTACGTGCCGGCCACGGCGCCGCGCAGGTCGTTCCCGCCGGGAGTGCTCATGCGCTGACGACCGTCCGCAGTCAATCGAAAAGCGACGTCCGCGTGAACAAGAGCGTAGGACGTGACGAGTCCCTGTATCCGTCCGAGCTCGGCGCCCGGCGAACGCAGGAACTTCCGGCGCGCCGGCACATTGGAGAACAGGCCGCGCACCGCCACGGCCGTGCCTGCGGGCATGCCCGTTTCCCCGGATTCTGCGCGCTCGCCGAACTCAAGAACGATCCGCTCGCCGGATTCCCGGTCCGGTGTCCGGCTCGACGCCTCGACACGCGAGACCGAAGCGATGCTCGGCAACGCCTCGCCACGGAACCCCAGGGTGGCGATCCCCAGGAGATCGGACGTCGCGTCGACCTTGCTGGTGGCAAAGCGCTGGAACGCCAGATCCAGCTCGCCCGCCGGTATCCCTGCGCCGTCGTCGACGACCCGGATCAGCTCAGAACCGCCGCCGTCCACCTCGATGTCGATGCGCGTGGCGTCGGCGTCGAGCGCATTTTCCACCAGCTCCTTCACCACGGAGGCCGGCCGCTCGATCACCTCACCGGCCGCGATGCGGGCCGCGGTGGCCTCATCGAGCAGGCGGATCCGCATCTAACCCGCCCCGTTGCGCGGGCTGACGAACCGCGAGAACGATGAGCTGCCGGATGCCGCGTAATCGAGCAGAGCGGTCGCGACGTTCAGCAATTCCGAGTCACTATCGTCGGCGAAGAAATAAGGCCGGACGACCACGCCGCCGAACTCGTGCACGATCTCCTCGTGATCGTCAACCACGAGATCCGGCCACACCGGGAGCGCGGCACGCTCGACGGCGGCGCGATAGTCGGCGGTCGGCTTCTCGAAATAGTCGGTGACCATCTGGTCCAGCCGGTGCCGGACCATCTCGTACTTCCGGATGCCCATGCCCGACCAGACGTAGATCGCATGTCCCGCCTCGGTTACACGGCTGAATAACGTGTCCGCGTGCGGACGCAACGCGCCGTTGGCGGAGAGCAGCGTGTAGTCGACATCGATAAAAAAGTTCAAGGGGCGATCCCGAGAGTGCCAGACGACCAGCGTAATGCGCCGAGTATATCTACCAACCGCACCGTGCCCCGGAATTGTTTGGCCGGAACCCTTCGGGGCGCGACATGCCCGATGGCGGCGTTTCCCGGTGACCCTGGGATGCCCGGGATTAAAGTCGTCGAATGTGGCGGTCGCCCAGCAGGAACCACAAGCCGGTCAAGAGAAGTCCGACGCCCGCCGCCACCGAGGCGACGCGTATGCCCCAGGTCTCAGACAATTGAGCGAACAAGAGGATCCCGATCGGCATGAATCCGAAGTTCATCATCCAGATGCCTGATATCCGGCCCCGGTATTCGTCGTCCACGACTTCCATCAACAGAGCGTTGTTCAACGAGCGTCGACCGGCATCGGCGAGTCCCATGAAAAACAGGAACACGAAGGCGGCGGCGAAAACGGGCGCCAGGCCAAGACCGATGACGGCGGCGCCCGACAAGAGCGTCGAGGCTATGAGCCAGAGCCCTCGATGGGCTCCCCGTCTCAGGCCGGCGATGAACAGCGATCCTATAAGAGCGCCGGCGCCAAACACGGCCAGCAACCAGCCGACCGCCTGAGGACCGCCGGCCTCGATCGTCTTTCCGAAGATGTCGTCGACGTACGCCGGCAGGAAGTTTCGGGCGGCGTTGGCGAACATCGTCGTCCCGAGAGCTATCAGCAAGAGACCTATTACCGTTCGGTTTCTGGCCGCATAGCGCAACCCTTCACAAAGATCTCCGAGGACGTTGCGACGCTGTCCGGCGGCGACCACCGACGGCAGCATGGCGCTAAATATCAACGACGCGGCGTTGAACACGAGGATCGTGTCGTACGTAACCCCGGGACCCAACCATGCGTAGATGATGCCGGCGGCCGCGGGCGCGGCCAGCGTCATCAACGACATGCCCATGCCGTTCAGGGCGAGCGCGTTCGCCATCAAACTGTCGCCGACGATGCCCGGGATGATAGATTGCCGGGCCGGCATCAAGAACGCAAAAAGTGTTCCCTGCCAGATGGCGGCGGCGAACAGGTACCAGATCGTGATGGTGTCGGTATGGATCGCCGTCGCTATCACGGCGGCGTTGGCGACCATGCCAAGCTGGCCGAACTGGATCAGGCGCTTACGGTCGACGCGGTCAGCGATCACGCCGCCGAACATGCCAAAGATCAACATCGGCGGCGCAAATCCGACGGAAATCAAACCGATCATGCGATAGGAACCGGTCAGGTCCCACGCCAGGAGGCCACGCGAGATCATCTGCATGTTCATGGCGGCCATCATGAGCAGCATGGAGAGCCAGAGGGCGCGGAAGTGCGGATTGGATAGAGACTGGAACGTCCGGCTCCAGTAGCCGTCCGCGACGCGGACTTCCGGCGCAACGAACGGGACCGCGGGCGTCCTGGCGCTCGCCGTATCCGATCCGTCCTGGCGTTCTATCGCCAAACGTTACCGCTCCTGGAAGTGGGTCATCGTTTCGGCGGCGGCCTCTGGCTTAGCCAAACCGCCTCAACCCCTTCATAGTCCCGATGAACAAAATGCTCGACACAAGCAGCAAGCCGCCAAGCCCGAACATGGTCGCCTCCGCCCCGTATGCGTCCATGGCGATTCCGAGCGGCAGCATACCAAGCGCCACGATAGAGAACGACATCATGAATAGGCTGGCCACGTGCGCCCGGTGCTCGTCGTCCGTCAATTCCATCGTAAGCGCCTGCCCGAGCGCGAAACGCCCGACCTCCGCAAAGCCGATCGGGATCATCAGCACCAGGCCGATCCAGTAGACCGGCAATCCGGCGAACACGACGAACGACACGCCCGAGACCACCGAGGTCACCAGGAGGATGAGGCCGCGTCGTTGTCCGCGGCGCAAGTTGGCTATGCCGAGCGCGCCGATGAGCGACCCCACTCCAACGACGCCCACGAGTAACCCGGTCTGAACTTCGGAGGCGCCGTAGATATTGATCGCGATCGGCGGCAGCATCATCCGGAACGGCATCGTCAGCAGCGCAGCGATCCCGGAGAAGATCATCACCTGAAGCAGGATTCGCCGGGCGGCGACGTGCCGGAAGCCCTCCACCCAGCTACCCAGTACCGACCGCCGCGGCGCGTTCGGGTCCGGCGGGAATTTCCTGATCATGCCGGTGAACACGACAGCCAGGATGTTCAATCCGGCCACGGCAATGTAGACGCCCTCAGGGCCGAAGACCGCGTACAACACGCCGCCCACGGCGGGCGCCACCATGGCCGTCAGGCTCATCGCGGCCGAGTTGAGGGACATCGCATTGGACATGAGGTCCCGGCCGACCATCTTCGGGATCATCACCTGTCGCGCCGGCATCATGAACGCAAACAAAGCGCCCTGAATGATCGACGCGGCAAGGAGGTGCTGCCAGATGAGTATGTCTGCCACGAGCAACACCGCGATCGAGCCGGCCAGGACTACCTGCCCGGCCTGCACCACCTGGATCAGGTTGCGGCCGTCCACGCGATTGGTGACGGCGGGCGCGATGATCGACCCGATGAGCATCGAGGGCGCAAATCCGACTCCAACGACCCCGGTCAGCAGGAAGTTCTGGCCGGTGATGTCATAGGCGAGGATGCCGCGGGCGAAAAACTGCATCTGCGTCCCGGTCATGCCGGTCAGCATGCCGAGCCACAGGAAAAGGAACTGACGGTTGTGAAGCGACTCGAAGGTCCGGTTTAGAACCTTCCTGATTCCGCTTCCCGAAGCCTCCCGGCCGGCTGCGACGCTCGTCCCGTCCGGAACTGACGCCCCGGCCGGGGCCGGGTGCAGAGACCCGCGTTCAGGGGGTAAAGCATCGTCGCTGGACGACGCCCCTCTTCGTGGAGACGGTTCGGAAGCAGCCATTCATCCTCGCAGCCGGGACTCGCCGTCCCCGGCATATCCTACTCGCCGGTTTTTCTGAGTGCATGAGGGCCGGGCGTCTGGCTCATCCGAGCTGGCGTAGTCGCTGCATCAACCCCAGGGAAAGCAGACTCGTCGTCAACAAAATGATGCCGAGCACGAACAGCGTCCGTTCGGCGCCGTACAACTCCATGGCCAACGCCACGGGAACGATTCCGAGCGGCATGAGCCCGAAGGTCATCTGGAACAGGCTGGCGACCCGCGCCCGGTGTTCGTCGTCGGTCAACTCCATCGAAAGCGCCTGACCGAGGGCAAATCGTCCAGCCTCCCCGACCCCCATGAAGATCATTACGAAGATAGCGACCCAGTAGATCGGGAGGCTCGCAAAAACGGCCAGTCCAATCGCCGACACGAACGCCGACGCTATCAACACCAGGCCGCGCCTCTGACCCTGACGCAGCGCCGCTATCCCCAGCGCCCCGATCAACGAGCCGACGCCCATGACGGCGACGAGCACCCCGGTCTTGAACTCGGAAGCGTCAAATACATCGCTAGATATCGCCGGCAGCAGCATCCTGAACGGCATCGAGAGGATTGTCCCGATGGCCACGAAGGCGATTACCGACATCAGGGCCCGGTTGCGCCGTACGTAAGCGAATCCTTCAGCAGTGTTGGCGAGTATCGAGCGGCGCGGAGCATCCGGGTCCGGCGGAAACTTCGGCAGCAAGCCGGTCAATCCGATCGCCGCAACGTTCAGCCCGGCCACGAGAAAGTACACGCCCTCGGCGCCGATAAGTCCGTACAGGACGCCGCCGACCGCCGGGGCCACCATCGCAGTGAAGCTCATCGCCGCAGAGTTGAGCGACATGGCGTTGGACATGAGCTTTTTCCCGACGATCTTCGGGATCACCACCTGCCGGGCCGGCATCATGAACGCGAATATCCCGCCCTGCAACACCGACGCGATCAGGATGTGTTGCCAGATGATCAGGTCGGTGAGAACCAGGATCCCGATCGATAGCGCAAGCACCACCTGCCCGAACTGCGTCGCCTGGATTATCGTCCGGCGCTCGACACGTTCCGTGATCGTCCCGCTTATGACGGAGCCGATCAGCATCGCAGGCGCAAACCCGGCGCTAACGATCCCGGTAAGGGTGAACGAACCGGTGATCTCGTACACAAGAATGCCGCGCGCCAGCATCTGCATCTGCGTCCCGCTCATCCCGGTCATCATGCTCAGCCACAGGAACCGGTAGTCCCGGATGCTTAGCGACTCGAAGGTGCGGGCAAACAGGCGATTGGCACCGCTCTTCCGGCCGACTTGCGACCGGGCGGCGCTGGTCCCGTCCGTAACTGACGCCCCGGTCGGGACCGGATTCAGAGACCCGCGTTCAGGGGGCAACGCGTCGTCGCTGGACGACACCCCTCGCCGCGGAGCCGGTTCAGAAGCAGCCATTCATCCTCGCAGCCGGGATGGTCTCCGGTCCGTGCCTTTCCCCAAAAATGGAGTCCGGCCGGACCGCCCGTGAGGGTTTGATGACTCTGGCGCGGGCGGGAAGTGCATATCGCCCGGGATGTTGTCGTTTGACGACGTCGCGAACGATGGAGATCACCTTCTTGATCAAAGCCGAGTATATACCCGGAGACCTCTGGAGCCCGTGGGCGAGGCGACCCATTTTGACTGCGCGTAGCCCACATGCCGATACAATCTCCGGGCCGACGTCGCCCGGGCCGCGGCGCAATGTATCGCCATTTCTCGCGACCCGCGCCCCCCGCCATGTTCAACCATGCCCGGATGTAAGCCGGATCTAAGAAGGAACCCGTTGCTGGAGCCGCCAACCCTTCTCGACGTCATCGACGCCCGCCGTCGAATCACCCCCTATATCCACAGGACCCCGATCCGCCAGTACCCGGCGCTGGGGCGGCTCATCGGGCCTGGAACCGAGCTGTGGGTGAAGCACGAAAATCAGCAAATCCTCGGGTCGTTCAAGCCGCGCGGCGGCGTCAACCTGGTTTCACAGCTTGACCCTGACGAGCTCGCCCGCGGACTCGTATCCGCGTCCACCGGCAACCATGGCCAGTCGGTCGCGTTCGCCGGGGCGACCTTCGGCGCCGCGGTGACGGTCGTCGTGCCTGAACGGGCCAATCCCGGGAAACTTCAGTCGATGAAGGACCTGGGCGCGACCATCATCCAGCACGGCGAGGTGTTCGACGAGTCGCACGACTTCTCGCTCCAGCTTGCCGCTGAACAGGGGATGCGCCACGTCCATTCGGCCAACGAGCCGATGCTTATCGCCGGCGTCGGGACTTACTCTCTTGAGATCTTTGAAGACCTGTCGGATATCGATGTGTTGATCGTTCCCGTCGGCGCGGGAAGCGGGTGCTCCGGCGCGGCGATCGTCACGGCCGGCCTGTCTCCTTCAACCGAGCTGATCGCAGTCCAGGCGGAGGCTGCGCCCTCGGTGTTCCGGTCATGGGAGGGGAACAGCCTGGTAGAGGCGCCGATGGCCACCGCGGCGGAAGGGCTGGCGACGTCGCATTCCTACGAGCTGCCCGTCGGAATCCTGCGTGAGCACGTGCGGTCCTTCGTACTCGTATCGGAAGACGAGATTCGGGCCGCCATAGTCCACTACCTGGAGCACGCGCGTTCACTTGTTGAGGGCGCGGGCGCTGTGTCCCTCGCTGCGGCGATCAAGTTGAGGGACCGCCTGACCGGGAAACGGGTGGTGGTCGTCGCAAGCGGCGGAAACCTGTCGATGGCGCACCTGCGGGAGGCGCTCGCCGGTTAAGACGCGGCCGGCCGACCGTTCTTCGAGGTCCTCATAAGGGATCGGTTCAAGAGCCGGCGCGCTCGATATCTTCGTCCAGCGACTTCACCCGCAGATATTCCTCTCGGTACAGCGCGTACGCCCGTTCAAGGTAGAGTTGCGCCAGTTGCCCACCGGCCTCTGACTTGTCCAGCGCCGCATCGATTAAACGGTCGATGTACCTGTTGTCGGCAACGTGGAGTGCGATCGCCCGCATATGCGCCGTCGCGTCGCCCGCCGTTTCTGTGTCACCGCCCTCGGCGGCGAATCTGAGGCGGCCCGTGAGTTTCGTCAACTCGTTCAGCTGGTCTGCCTCGCTCATCACGGCGTATAGCACATCATCGACCGCATACGCGGCTTCAGCCTGCGTCTCCTCTGGTTGACCGAGTGCTGCGGACGACTGCCGCGCGGCGTACCGTTCGCCGTACTCGTTGAGAACCTCGCCAATCACCCCCATCAGGGTGGCAGCGTCCGCCAGCGGCCGGTTCCCGCCGAAGATGAGGTCATCGTCGCGTGCGTCTGCGATGGACACCAGGTAGCCGTGACTCTCCACGGGCTCCGGAGCGGGCGGGAAAGCGAACGCAGAAAGGTCAGCCTGACTGCCCGTCGGCATCTGGCTGGCCAGGAACGGCGGCACATACTTCTTCAGGTCAACACTGACCGGCAGAAGTATCAGGTAGGTCGCGGCGATCGCTTCCGGATTTGCCGTGTCCCGGAAGTACACGAGGGCGTGGCCCCGTGGAGCATCAGGGTCGCCACGCTCGAATGTAAGGTCCATTGGACGGCGGCCTTCTGTGTTTTTAAGTCCCGTGGAACCGGCGGCGTGAACTTCCGTATTAAGTGTGCGAACGCCGGTCTGTATCGTATACCCGCACCGTTAACTCACGATCCTCTGACCCCGTCGCCTGGGACGCGGGCGCCTGGCGGGTCAGCCAGGATCATCGCGCAAAGGACAGAAGTCCAGATCAGATGGGACTGTACAGCGCTCTTGCACGACCGTTGCTGTTCCGTTTCCCACCCGAGGCGGCCCATCGGATCGGCGATTACGCACTTCGCGCATCGCCCGTGTGGTCCGCCCTGCGACCTTTGCTGTCGACGCGCGACGGCCGCCTTGCGACCACCGTCGCCGGTCTCAAATTTCCGAACCCGGTCGGGGTAGCGGCCGGGCTGGACAAGGACTGCCGGTTCCTGCCGGGACTTCTGGACATCGGGTTCGGATTCGCGGCTGGAGGGACGGTCACGCGCGACGCGCGGCTCGGCAACGCCCGGCCGCGCGTGCTTCGAGAGCCGCGCCGTCGAGCCCTCCTCAACGCCCTGGGATTCCCGGGCGATGGGCTTGACGCCGCCGAACGGAGGCTTCGAGGACTGTCCGACGACAGGCGCTCCCGCATCATGGTCAGCGTATCCGGTACGGAAATCGACGACATCGCCGAGTGCCACAGGCGTCTCCAGCCTCTGGTCGCAGCGGTCGAGGTGAACGTGTCCAGCCCGAACACCGCCGGGCTTCGCACCTTCCACGAGCCGGGCAACCTGAGTCGACTCGTCGAAGCGCTTGTGGCGCAACGCGACCGCCCACTGTTCGTGAAACTGCCGCCCTGGCGCTCGGACGAGGAGCGTGACGAGATCATGCCGATGGCCCAGGCCTCGATCGACGCCGGCGCCGCCGGGCTGGTGATCGCCAATACGCACCCGGTAGAAGACGCCCGGTTGGCCGTCGGCCGCGGCGGGCTCTCGGGCGCGCCGTTGTTCGGCGATACGGCGCGTATGGTGGCCGAGGCGCGCAACGAACTGGGTGGCGATACCGCCCTGATCGCCTGCGGCGGAGTCGGCTCGGCGGACCAGGTATGGCGGCTCCTGGAGGCCGGCGCCTCGGCGGTGCAGCTCTACACGGCGTTCATCTACGAAGGCCCGGGGTTGCCCGGACGAATCAATCGAGACCTGCTCAAGATGATGGAAGCTGCCAGCGTAAACGGACTGCCCGTACACATGGCCTGATCCACTGGAGCGCGCTGCGGCGCGGCGGTCTCTCGCCCCCTCTCCTTATATCGGTAATAAACGTGGATCCCGGTGTTTTCCGATTCGGCGCAGGTACCATCGTGAGATGCCTGTATCATGCCGCCCATCATGACGAGCGAGCGGGTGAAGCGGCGGATAGAGCGGCTTCTCGATCAAGCCGACGCGGCCCTGGAGGACCAGAATTACCAGGCTGCATTGCAAGCCGCGAAAGCGGCACTGGGATTTGATCCAGGGAGCGCCGAAGCGACGGCCTTTGTGGAGGCTGCACAGCAGGCCCTGGCAGTTGTCACGGCTAACGTTGTTGACCCGCGACTTTCACAAGTTTCCGCTCCGGAATCCGCTGAACCTCCGCCAGCCGGATCGACCGAAGAGACAATCACGGTCGACCCCACCTCGTTCGCCGGTGGCCGCTACCAGGTCAGCAAGTTCCTGGGCGAGGGCGGCAAGAAGCGCGTCTACCAGGCGCATGACACACTGCTGGACCGCGAGGTCGCGTTCGCCCTCATAAAGACCGAGGGGTTCGATAAGACTTCAAAGGAACGCATCACCCGGGAGGCCCAGGCCATGGGCCGTCTGGGCGTGCATCCCAACATCGTCGCCGTGCTCGATCTGGGACAGGAGGATGACGGCACGCCCTACATGGTTACGGAACTTATGGGCGGTGGTGACGTTGAGGGGCTGCTTGAGGCGGCCGTTAAATCCCCTCTCCCGACGGGAGAGAGCCTGCCCCGTACTCGATACGGGGGCGAGGGTGAGGGAGAAGCTACTTCCACGAGTACCGGCCCTTCGAGAACCTCAGGGCGCGGCCCGGCAGGTACAGGGCACGGCCCGGCCGCCTCGGCGCGCGCCGGCCTCCCACTGGACCGCACCATTGAGATCGGCAAGGCCGTCTGCGAGGGTCTGGAGTTCGCACATGCACGCGGCATCGTCCATCGCGACCTGAAGCCCGGCAATGTCTGGCTTACCGAGGACGGCATCGCCAAGATCGGAGACTTCGGGCTTGCGGTGATGACCGACCGCTCGCGCCTAACGCGGGAGGGGATGATGGTCGGCACCGTCTCGTACATGCCGCCGGAGCAGGCCACCGGCGGAGAGATCACCCCGAAAGCCGACCTGTACTCGCTCGGGGCGATGCTTTACGAGATGGTGACGGGGCGACCACCGTTCCTGGGCGATGACGAGATCGCCATCATCGGCCAGCACATCAACACGCCACCCGTCGCGCCAACCTGGCACAACGACAACTGCCCCAGGCCGCTCGAGGCGCTCATCATGCGCCTGCTTGGTAAAGACCCCGCCGAACGGCCCGAATCCGCGCAGGACGTGTTCAACGCACTGGATGCTATCGACCTGCTGGCGCGGGGCGACACGATCGAGCAGGATCAAACGAGCCTGGAGTCCCTTGCCGGCGGGGTGTTCGTCGGTCGGCAGGCGGAGATGAACCAGCTCAAGGCTGCGCTTGAGGACGTGCTGGGTGGCAGAGGCCGCCTCGTCACGCTGGTGGGAGAACCGGGGATTGGCAAGACACGGACCTCAGAGGAGTTGGCGACATACGCCGGACTCAGGGGCGCGCAAGTCCTGTGGGGTCGGTGTTACGAAGGCGGGGGCGCACCGCCTTACTGGCCGTGGGTGCAGGCGATACGCAGTTATGTGCGGGAGATCGAACCCGAAGAGTTGAGACGTCAGTTGGGTTCGTCCGCCTCCGTAGTCGCCGAGATCGTCACCGAAGTGAAGGACCGGCTACCGGACCTGCAACCCCCGCCACAAATGGACGACCCGGACTCGGCACGCTTCCGGTTGTTTGACAGCATCGCCTCGTTTCTCATATCAGTCAGCCAGTCGCGGCCGTTGGTTATCGTGCTGGACGACCTGCACTGGTCGGATCGGCCGACGCTGGCGTTCCTGGAGTTCGTGGCACGCGAGATCGGACAGTCGCGCGTTCTGCTCCTCTGTACCTACCGGGACATGGAGTTGAACAGACGGCACCCGCTCTCGGTCACGCTGGGGGAGCTTGCGAGAGACCGGCTATACGAGCGGGTGTTGCTCAGGGGCCTATCGGAAACGGACGTTGCCCGGTTCATCGAGATCGCGGCAGGCACCCGGCCGCCTGCCGAGCTATCTGCCACGGTGCACCGGCACACGGAGGGCAATCCGCTCTTCGTGACAGAGGTGGTTCGGGAACTGGTCCAGTCGGGCGAGCTTGCGGAGAAGAGCAGCTCGTCACACTCCACCTGGTCGGTGCGTATTCCTGAAGGCGTGCGGGAAGTAATTGGCCGCAGACTCGACCGGCTCTCGGACCGCACAAATGAGGCCCTCACCATCGCAGCCGTGATTGGCCGGCAATTCAGTATGGGAGCCCTGAGAGGACTGGTGGAGGACACCTCGGAGTCCCAGTTGCTTGACGTTCTCGACGAGGCGCTCGCCGCCCGTGTCATTGAAGAGCTGACTTCGTCTGCGGGCGAGTACCAGTTCACCCACGCGCTGATACAGGACACGCTGACCGGGGAACTTTCGCTGACCCGGCGGGTCAGGTTGCACGCCCGCATCGCAGAGACGCTGGAGCGGCTGTACGGAGATCACGCGGACGACCACGCCGTTGAGCTTGCCCACCACTTCTCTGAGGCTGAGGCGGTCGCAGACGCTGAGAAGCTTGTTCACTACTGCCGCATCGCGGGCGAACAGGCCCTGGCGTCAATCGCCATGGAAGAAGCCTTGGTCCACTTTGAGTGCGCGCTCGCCGCCCGCGGCGATGACCCCATTGACGACGAGATCGCCGCGCTTCGCATCGGTCGCGGAAGAGCAAACGGGGCGTTACGCAATGCCGGGGAAGCGGTCCGGGACCTGACCGCCGCCTTCGACTATTACGAAAAGGCCGGCCGGAACGAGGATGCCGTGACCGTCGCGCGCTACCCGGTCACCGCCGTAGCCGAGTCAGGGTCCGGGATGCTTTACGTTCAACTACGGGCCCTTTCTCTGGTCGAGAAAGGGTCACTGGATGAGGGCCGCCTGTTGGTGCCGATCGGGACCGTGATGGGGGCAACAACGGGCCCGGGATTCGACTCCGGTCTCGAAGCGCTGGACAAGGCGCTATCGATAGCGCAGGACAACCGGGACCAATTGTTGGAACTTCAGGCGCGGTACGCGACCGTGCACATCCAGCATGAAGCCTTTCGAACCGATCGGTCGAGATCGGAGTACCTGGAGCGGGCTCTCAAGTTGACCGAATCCGTGGATGATCCGTTGACGGAGGCCGCGGTCCGCCAGCATATGGGAGACGACCTGGCGAACGCCGGCCACCCCCGGGAGGCGTTCGAGCAATACGAAGCAGGGATTGCGGCGGCGCAACGGGCCGGGTATCTGGAACTGATCTCGACTGTGTGCCGCATGGCGGGGGAACTGGCGTCAGACCTCGGCGAGTGGGAACGAGCCCGGCAGTTCTACGCTCGCGGTCAGAGGGCGTGGGCGGACGATGGACGTGTGATCGCGCGTCGTGCCCTGGTCGAGTTCGAGGTCGGGGATCTGGTCGAGGGCGAGAAACTGTTCGCTAGGCTGCAGGAGCTCCGCGACCCCACGGCTGCGACAGCGGCGACGGCCAGGAAGTCACTGCCGGCCGGCACCCACCGGTTGACCGCCTCGCTACCTCACGCTATTCGCATAACCGACTCGGATGAGCTCCGGATCGTTGCCAGGTCAGCCGCCGAGGAGGTGCTCAAATCGATCGTTGGCCCGGCGGTAGAGTTTGACGCGAAGCTGACGCTCGCCGGTGTGCTGGCCGCGGCGGGCGATGTCGCGGACGCTGAACGACTTTACGAAGAGATCTCCGATGTTCCCGGTCGCGACCGCGAGCTTGCCTGGGCGGCGGCAGCGCTGGGGCGACATGACGACGCGCTGGCCCGTTTCGAGACGGTGATGGAGTCCGCGAGGCGGCCCGGGTACCGCCCGGTGCTGGCGTGGGCGTGTGAAGGAAGCGCGGAGGTCCTACTGGACCGCGACGAACCCGGCGATCGCGAAAAGGCGATTGTCCTGCAGGATGAGGCACTGACAATCACACGCGATCTGACCATGCGGCCGCTCACTGAGCGCATCCTGGCGCGGCGTGAGTTCCTGAGGGCGTAACGGGGTGTGACGAGCCGGTTCGTTAAGGCACCCCTGCAGGGAGTTTAACTCGACAGAGCATCGATTTGGTGGACATCACCACAGGAAGCGCCCATCGCCTCGTGGTGTTTTCGCACGGCGTCAACGTCTGGCGCATCCAGCAGGCAGTAAACCGTTCCCTCTGCATTGAAGTAGAGGTCTAACTGGCAAACACCAAACTCGTCTCTGGTGCCGGCGTCCATATCCGCCTTTATGTTCTGGATTACTTCATCCGGCAGCGGCAGGTCGTTGTGGAAGTCCATGAATTTCGGCATCAGCCCCTCTCCCGGCACCCAGCGATTCGGTGCAGTGGCGGGCGATATGACGTCGCGCGTCGGGCGGCGGATTTTCGCGAGCCGTTCGTGTGGATCACCCGTCGACCAAACGCATCCTAACACGCAGTCCGCGCCCGGCCCCCGGCCTACTCCGGCCGCGTCGCCAGCAAGGCGTCGATGTCCGCCCGCCGGCCCATCGACTCCTGCGCGCCCTCGTTTGACACGCACACGGCGCCGCTCGCCATCGCCAGCCACACGGCGTCCTGGATCCCCTTTCCTTCCGTAAGCCCCACAGCGAGGCCGGCGTTAAAAGCGTCACCCGCGGCCACGGTCGCCACCGGGGTCACCTTGAAAGGCGGGAAGTAGCCCTCAAACTCCACCGACGCCACGTAGGCTCCGTCTTCACCGAGCTTGACCACGGCGACCGGTGTGCCCTGTTTGCGAAGCTCCAGCGCGGCCTTCTCGGCTGACTTGACGTCGCGTACCTTGACCCCCGTCAGCGCCTCCGCCTCGTGCTGATTTGGCGTGACCACGTGCGCCAGGGCCAGGAAATCGTCGGGGTGAGAATCCCTCACTGGAGCCGGGTCGAGCACGACGATCACCCCGGCGTCCCGGGCCGCCTTCATGCACCCAAGCGTCACGTCCATCGAGATCTCTTGCTGCACGAGCAGCACCGACACCTTACGGACGATGCCCTCGAAATCCCTCACCTGTCGCGGCCCGCATGTGGCGTTAGCGCCGTAGACGGGGAGCACGTAGTTCTCCGCCGTGTCGTCGATGAAGATCAGCGCCACGCCTGATGACTGGGATTTGTCGACCCGGGTGAACTCGCACGCGATCCCCTCGGCCTCCATGCTCGACACGAGCTCGCGGCCAAAACCGTCGTCGCCGACCTGTCCGATCATGACCGCCGTGCCCGGCTTGCGGGCAAGCCTGGCCACCCCAACGGCCTGGTTCGCGCCTTTGCCGCCGCCGCCCGTGGAAAAGCTGCGGCCTTCGAACGTCTCGCCCGGGTGCGGCAGACGTTCGCCCTGGATAAACAGGTCCATGTTCAGACCGCCGACCACGGCGATCTTGCCCCCGGTCCTGGTTTCGAGCGTCGTCATCCAGGCCTCGTCTCCTTTTCATTCGCTTTCTATTTGCACGTTCGCCAGTTCGTTCAGGACCGTTCTTCCCGATCAGCCGGAGAGCAAATTTCGCTCCAACAAATCTTCCAACGCCTTCGCCACGCCGTCGCACTCGGCCCCGGCGACCGCCCGGTCCGCCGACATCATGGCGGCCGGATGGGCGTCCCCGACGGCTATTCCGAGCCCGGCCCATTTCAACATCTCGACATCCCCGGCTCCATCCCCGAACGCCACGACCTGCTCCGGAGAGGCCCCTAGCCCGTCAAGCACCGCCTCCAGCGCGTTCAACTTCCCGGCGTCAGGGCTCGCCACCTCACAGAACGTCGGGATTGAATGTGTGACCAGCGCCCGCTCGCCGAAATGGCGTGCCAGCCGTTCGGCCCGCAGCCCCGTCGCCGACGGCTCGTCGACCGCCAGGATCAGCGTCGGGCCGCCCACGGCCGCCTCGATCAAAGAATCGACCACCCGCAGCTCTTGCTCCATCCTCCGGGCATATCCGTCGGCCCACTCAGATCTGGTTTCGACGTAGATCTCGTCGTCCAGCAACATGCTCACCTGCGCGCTCCCGCCGTTCAACATCCCGAGCGCTTCCCCGGCGAGGCCCGCATCCATACGTGCGTGCCGGCGCACCTCGCCCGTGGATGGATCGGCGGTGATCGCACCCTGGCAACAGACGAGCGGTCCTCTGACGTCCAGGGCGCGAGAGAACTTGAGCGCCGAACTGAGAATGCGGCCGGTCGCCAGGAGTACGATCGCCCCGGCCGCCTGCGCGGCGGTGACCGCTGCACGAAGGCGCGGCGAAAGCACAAGGTCAGGGCCGACGATCGTGCCATCTATATCCAGCGCGACGACGCGATAACTCAACGCACCATCCTGACGATCCCGGACCATCGAAGTTTCGACGTTCGGCGAGACAGGCACCATCCACAGGCGGTCGTTATCGGCACACGCGCCAATCTCACTGGCTTGTGATTCTCGTGCTGGTATCGTTCGCGCTCCGGCCGACTTCCGGGCCGGAGTAACATCCGGCAGAATCTTACGCCCTTGCACGCCCCGATCCACTACACGGAACATGCACCGGTGGTTCTCCGGACCCAGATAAACAGGTGAACAGGTGAAATCATTTTGAAGATCGCCTCGCACGAAATCGTAATCGTCGACCTTCCGCTCGAACGCCCGTTTATGGGGCGTACTGTGATGCGACACGCCATCCTGAAGCTGCGCACCGACGACGGCATTGATGGACTGGGCTGGGCGATGGCGGCGGGACCGATGGGGGCCGCGCTAGTGGTCGCTATCGACGGCATCGCAGAGTTGCTCCACGGGGAAGACCCGATGATGCGTGAACAGATCGACGTCATGATCGACCGCGTAACCGGGTCCTCGGGTCCCGGCATGACCCACTACGTACGGGCCGTGGTCAACATCGCCCTCTGGGACATCACAGGGAAGGCGGTCGGCCAGCCGATCTGGAAGCTTCTCGGCGGGGCCGAGGCGGAGACGGTGGAGACCTACGCAAGCGGCTGGCTGTGGCGGGACTACTCGCTGGACGAGCTGACAGAGTCTGCGGGCGAGCTTGCCGGGCGCGGGTTCACGTCGATGAAGTTCCGGTGCGGCGCCGAGGCGCGCATGGCCGACGAGGCGGAACGGGCGCGCGTCGTCAGGGCCGCCGTCGGCGACGACGTGACGATCATGGTGGACATCAACCAGGGCTGGGACATCCCGCGCACGATGTCCGGGGCGCGCCATTTCGAGGCGCAGAACGTCTACTGGCTGGAAGACCCGATCGATTACCGGGACCTGCGCGGGTATGAGCAACTGGTCAACTCGCTGGACATCGCCATCACGCACGGCGAGTACAACTACGGATTTGAGCCGTTCGGGGAGATCGTCCATCACGGGGCCGCCGACATCGTGATGATCGACGCCCACCACGTCGGCGGCATCGACGCCTGGAAGAGGGCCGCGGACATAGCGGCCGGCGCCCACCGTCCGGTCGTGACGCACCTCAGCCCGGAGATCGGCGTGCACCTGGCGGCGGGAGTGCCGCACACCAAGACCGTCGAGTTCATGCCCTGGTCGTTCGGTCTGTGGGAGAAGCCGATGGAGATCGACGACGCGGGCCGGCTGATCGTTCCCCAGGAACCCGGACTAGGCGTTTCACTGAACGAGGACGTGGTCAAAGCGCACCGCGTGGACGCCTAGCCAGGACCCGGCCGAATCGATCAAATCACGATTGAGTAACCGGAGAACTGTCCCTTGAAAATCGTCTCGCATGAAATCATCTGGGTGGACGTTCCCCTGCCCCGGCCGTTTGTCTCCGGCACCGGGTTTCGCACGTCGGAAATGCGGCACGTCGTACTGAAGCTCCGCACGGACGACGGCGTAGAGGGGCTGGGCTGGGCGTTCGCTCACTCCCACACAATGCTCCCCGCGCTCGGCGCCGCCATCGACGATGTAGCCACGATGATCCGGGGCATGGACCCGCTGATGCGGAACGAGATCCAGGACCGGATTTACCGCGCCACGGCATGGACCGGCGGCGGGATGAACGAGTGGGTGTCCGCCGTCATCAACTTCGCCCTGTACGACATCGCCGGGAAGGCTTTCGGCCAGCCGTTATACAGGCTCCTCGGCGGCCATCACACCGACTCGGTCGCCACCTACGCCAGCCACAAGCTGTGGCGTGACTGGTCGCTGGACGACCTGGCGACCGGGGCCGGGGAGCTGAAAGAGGACGGGTTCAAGATGCTCAAGTTCCGCGTCGGCGCAAACGAGAAGGCGCTCGACGAACGGGAGCGGGCGAAGGTCGTCCGGGAGGCGGTCGGCGACGACTTCCCGATCGCCGTGGACATAAACCAGGGCTGGGACATCGCCCGCACTATGGAGGTCGTGCCCTACCTGGAGGAGTTCCGCGTCCACTGGCTGGAGGATCCGATCCACCGCCACGACTTTGACGGCTACCGGCATCTGGTCGATGCACTGCAGATCAACATCACCCACGGCGAAAACCTGTGGGACTGGCGGCTGT
>JACZRO010000182.1 GCA_022574675.1 Chloroflexota bacterium | reverse complement strand
AGTACGACGCGATCGTTGGCCCGACGACGGGAAACGTGTCGCCGTTGTTGACGCGAACCCTGGACCGATCGACGCGTCCGACCACATCAGCGCCGATCGGCGCCCCGGGCAACCTGGCGGGACTGCCGGCCATCGCTGTTCCAAATGGCTTCGGCGACCGCGGCATGCCCACGTCGTTGCAGTTCACCGGGCGTGCCTGGACAGAGTCCCGGCTGCTCACGATCGCCTCGGAGTACCAGGCGCGAACGGAGCACCACCTGGCGGCGCCAGCCGTTTAGAGCCGTTTATTTAGTTTATAGCTGGGAATCGCACCACAGTTTGGGCGAATGGAGGACCGCACAACTCCTCGAACGTACTTTGGAGACGCGTGTCCGGAATCTGGATAAACGCGATCAAGGCACCGCACTGGAAGTACGGTGACTCGTAAACCGAATCCATCATCCTCGATCCGCCCCGACATTCTGCGTCTGGTGGGATTTTACTGGCGACCTCAGTAGCCAACTGTTCACTCTCAAACGGATACAGATCAAAGCGATTCCCAAATCCGAATTCGATTCCCTTTCCTGAGTTATATCCATGCAGCACAGATTCATATTCAATCATGCAATTATCGGATGCGAACATGCGTCCCATCAGGCGTGTTGGGACACCTTGGTCATTCAACTCCAAAATGAAATCCTGGATCAGGGGATCGACCACGCGGGGAGTCGGCGTTGGATTCCTCGATACCGTCGGTGTCACAGCTGATGTTGGAGTAGCCGGTACCGAGGGTGACCCGTTCATTGGAAGCGAAGCGCCTGTCGCGATCGGTGTGATTGCAGGCGATACAACTGCTGTTACGGCGACGGTTGGGGTGGCTGTAGTCGAATTCACGCATGCCGCCAGCAGCGGTAACAACAACACCGCCCACTGGTATTCCCACGTCATCGCAGACCTCCCAAACCTTCCCGCTTCATCATCTCAAGTTATTTATTCCCGGCCACGCCGTAACGCCCGCCCGACGCGAGCTTGTGTGTGGCGTCCGTCGCGGACCACGGGCACGCCGTTCACGATGACGTGCGGCATCCCGGTTGGCGGCGTCTTCGGGTCTTCGTAGGTTGCGGTGTCGATCACGGTCGCCGGGTCGAACACCACCAGATCGGCGAACGCGCCCTCTCGGATGTATCCCCGGCCGGCCAGCTGGAACTTGTCGGCCGGCATGCCGGACATCTTGCGGACGGCGTCCTGCAGGCTGATGACGCCCTCGTCCCGGACGTACTTGCCAAGGATGCGCGGGTACGTGCCCCACGCCCGAGGGTGCGGCTTCGAACCCCTTGGAATGCCGTCCGTGCCGATCATCGTTGTCGGGTGCGCCAGGACGCGGCGAACGTCGCCCTCGTCCATCATGAAGATCACGACGTAGACGTGCTCTCCGGCCTCGTCGATGATCCGTTGGGCAGCGTCTTCGGCCGGCAGGTCCCAATCGTCGACAAAAGAAGCGAGAGATCGGCCTTCGTACTCCGGGCGTCCCGGCGATGTGGCCAGCAACACGTCCTTCGCCTGGACCCGGCCGATGCCGCCGGTACCCTCGGTTAGCGCGCCGTTCTGGAGTACCGCGACCAGCCGGGTGCTGCCGCTTGTGTACGGGTACTGGTCGGCGGTGACGTCGAGCCCGCGCTCACGGGCGGCCTCGATAATCTCCAGAGACCTTTCGACAGCGCCCCAGTTATCGCTACCTGACGCCTTGTGGTGCGAGATCTGCACGGAGCAGCCGCTCGTCTGTCCGATCGCGATCGCCTCCTCCACTGCCTGCACCAGCCGTTCAGCCTCGTTCCGCATGTGTGTGGCGTAAACCCCGCCGTACCCGCCGGCCACGGTCGCCACGGCGGCGATCTCGTCCGTCTCGGAGTAGCGGCCCGGCTCGTAGATGAGACCGGTGGAAAAGCCAACTGCGCCCGCCTCCATGCCCTCGGCCACCCACCCGGCCATGTGCGTCACCTGGTCGATCGACGGCGGGACCTGCTGGATGTCGCCCATGGCGTCGACCCGAAGGGTGTTGTGGCCCACCAGCGCGGCGACATTCAAAGACGGTTTAACCCGGTCGACTGTATCCAGGTATCCCCCGTAGCCGACCCAGGGTTTCACTTCCGGCGGCAGTGCATACAACTCGCCCTGTCGTTCGGCTGCGGCGTCGTAGGGCGCCGCGCCAAACCCGCAGTTGCCGACCACCACCGTGGTGATTCCCTGGTAGACGTTGTGCTCGACATCCGGGCTTGAAAGCACGTGGAAGTCATCGTGCGAGTGGACGTCGATGAAGCCAGGCGCGACCGCCATCCCCGAGGCGTCGATCTCGTCCGCAGCGGCCGCTTCCGTGAGGTCGCCCAGCGCGGTGATGCGATCGCCCGTTACGCCGATGTCGGCCGAAACCGGCTCCCCACCCGAGCCGTCGTATATGGTTCCGCCGCGGATGATCAGATCGAACCTGTCGTGTGAAGTGTTCATTGGGCCGGGTTATATCACCGTCGCCCCACGGTTGCATCGCCAGCGCGCCCGTCGTACCGTCTCCGCTGCGTCGCGCTACCCGCATATACAGACCGGAGCAGGTATTGAATCCCACAAAGATAGAGAAGATCGAGACCATACTCTGGAGCAGGTGGCTGCTGCTCAAGATCCACTGCGAGGACGGAACGATCGGCATCGGCGAGGCAGGCGTGCATGGCTGGCAGCGGCCGACCGAGACGATGATCAAGACGATGGAGCCGTATCTGCTCGGCAAGGACCCATCGAAGATCGAGCACCACTTCCAGTTCCTGTATCGCAACTCCCACTTCATGGGGTCGGTGGTCAGCGCGGCCCTTTCGGCGATCGACATCGCGTTGTGGGACATCAAGGGCAAGCGCCTCGGCGTGCCGATCTGGGAGCTGATGGGCGGTAAGACACGAGATCGCGTTCGCTGCTATATCCACGTACACGGCGAGACACCTGAGGCCCTGGCTGCCAGCGCCGCCGCGGCCGTGAAAGACGGCTTCACGGCGGTGCGCTTCGCCGCGTTCCGGCACGACTACCCGTCCTTCCACACTTACACCGAGTGGGCGGACGATGCCGTGGCGCGCGTCGGCGCCGTTCGGGAGGCGGTCAAGCGGGACGCCGACCTGTGTATCGAGATCCACCGCCAGATGAACCCGGCGGAGTCGATCTGGCTGGGCCGGCGCCTGGAGGAGTTCCACCCGTACTTCTACGAGGACCCGATGCTGCCCGACAGCCCGGCGCGCATGGGCGACGTTCAGGACCAGTGCAATGTTCCGATCGCCACCGGTGAGCGGTTCACCACGATCTATGAGTTCCAACAGCTCCTCGAGAACAAGGGCGCGGCATACGTTCGGCCGGACCTTTGCTTGTGCGGCGGGCTGACCGGCTGCAAGAAGGTGGCGGCGATGGCGGAGGCGCAGCACGTTAAGGTGATCCCGCACAACCCGCTCAGCCCGGTGAGCACGGCGGCCTGCGTCCAGCTCGACGCATGCATCCCGAACTTCGCCCTCCAGGAGTACACGGGCGAGCACCTCGAGCCCAAGGTGGACCTGATCGAGAACCCGATCGAGCTCAAAGACGGTTACCTGACGGTCCCGGAAGGGCCGGGGTTGGGCATCACGCTGTCCGAGGAAGGTCTCAAGAAGTGGCCGTTCCAGGACAAGGACATCGAGGCCGCGACGCCGATCAAGCAGGACGGCTCGGTAGGGGACAGGTAGGTTGAGCGATGTGCGATGCGATCAAATCGACGGACCCTGGAGCGGTGACGCCGGGATCACCTTCCCGGGGTGAGGTCTGACGTATGGCGGCCGTCATCGTGAGATTCCAGGTCACCGACCCGGAACGTTGGAAACGGATGTATGACACCACCGCGCGGGAGCGTGCCGCCGTCGGCATTAACGCCGGGTTGATATTCCAGGACGCCGATTATTCGGACCGGCTGATCGTCGTTTACCAGGTCGAGGACATCAAACGCGCCAAGGCCTACCTGACCTTGGACCGGCAGGCCAGTCGCGAGTTTGAGGTTGGCGTGTCGGAGATGGAGATCTGGCTCGGCGTGGAACTCTGAGCGCTGGGACGCAAGAAAGAAACGGTGATGCCAGACTCTCGGTTGCCTGTTAACCCGATCTACGAAGAGATCGGCGTCCGGCCGATGATCCACGCCGGCGGGACCAATACCGACCACGGCGGCTCGCGCATGAGACCCGAGGTGATCGAGGCGATGGCTCGCGCCTCTCAGTCGTACGTGCCGGTGGTAGAACTGAACCGCAAGGTCGGGGAGTTCATTGCAGAGGTCACCGGCTCAGAGGCGGGCATGGTCACGGCCGGCGCGGGGAGCGGGATTGTGCTGTCCGCCGCCGCCTGCATGACCGGGTTGGATACGGCGAAGGTCCTCCAGCTGCCGGACGCCCGCGGCATGAAGGACGAGATCGTGATCGCCAAGGCGCACCGCGGCGGTTACAGCCACATGTAC
>JACZRO010000181.1 GCA_022574675.1 Chloroflexota bacterium | reverse complement strand
GTCATCGACATCGTCGAGCGAATCGTCCCGCTCGCCGAGGCCCGCGGATGCACTGTCGCCCAGTACGCGCTCGCATGGACGATGGCCCAGCCGGGCGTCACCGCGCCGATCACCGGGCCGCGCACGCTGGAGCAGTTCGAGGACAACCTGGGCGCGATCGACGTCGAGCTGGAACCGGAGGACTTCGCTGCGATGGACGGGGCGATCGCGCCGGGCGAGTACGCGGCCGACTTCTTCGAGGCGAGCTTCACACCCAACCAGCACCGCGTCTGGTAGGCCGTATGCGACGGACATTCAGATAGCCTCACTGATAGGACCAGACACATGGCTAGATTCGACGGAAAGGTCGCGCTGATCACTGGGGCCGCCAGCGCGGTCGAGGGCGAGCTGATGGGGTTCGGCGGACGGGCGGCGTGGCGCATGTTGCGCGAGGGCGGCCGCGTCGTGGTGGCGGACATCGCGGACGAGCAAGGCGAGCGCGCCGTGGCCCAGATGCGTGACGCCAGTTTCGACGCTACTTACCTCCACCTCGACGTCACGAGCGAGCGAGACTGGGAGCGGGCCATCGAAGCGACGCTCTCGGACTTCGGGCGGCTGGACATACTGATCAACATCCCCGGCGCCCGCGACCCGGCATCGATCCTCGACACCGACGCCGACCACTGGCAATTGGTGATGGACGTATCGAGTCGAGGAATGTTCCTGGGGGCGAAGTCCGTAGCGCCCGCCATGAGGGACGGCGGGGGCGGGGCGATCGTCAACGTCGCATCGATGGCCGCTCGATATGGCGGGACGTACGGCGCCGCCTACACCGCGTCAAGGGCCGCGATCATCGCCTTCAGCCGTTCCGCCGCCGTCCAGTTCGCCGGCATGGGTATCCGCGTGAACGCCGTGCTGCCCGGATGGACCCACACGCCCTTCACGGACGAGTTGTTCCACGATGAAGAGGCCAGCGCCTCCCGTAGAAAGCGGACACCGCTCGGTCGCTGGGGAGAACCTGAAGAGATCGCCGCCGGCATCCTGTTCCTGTGCTCGGACGATGCCTCGTTTGTAACAGGAACGGAACTCGTGATCGATGGCGGGGTCACGGCGGCGTTGAACTGACCGCAGTTTCGCCACTCAGCCCCCGAGCCTCCGAAATCACGCAGCGCCGCGCAGGATCCGCTCGAACACCTCTAGCGCCTTCTCGGTAAACAGGTCCATGTTCTTCACGCGGTCAGACAGCCCTGTCTCCAGCGTCTCTGAGTGCTCCGCGGGACCTGCGACGGCGATGCAGGTGTGGCCCGCGTCGTCCCCGTAGCGGTTCCCCGTCGGCCCGGCCGCGCCGGTCTCCGCCAGTCCCCAGGTTGTGTTCAACCGCTCGCGCGCCGCCTTGGCGCAAAGTAGAGCGAACGGCTCGCTGCTCGATCGGACGCCAGGGTGATCGTCCAGGTTGATTTGAGCGAAGGCATCACGCGCTGCGCCCGTGTAGATCACCATGCCGCCCATGAAGTAGGCCGAAGCGCCCGGTACAGCAAGAAGCGCTGCCGATACCAGCCCCCCGGAGGACGATTCAGAGACCCCGACGGTCTCTCCCCGGTCTTTGAGCAGCGTGCTGATCGATTCAGCCAGTTCAGCGATCCGTGTCATATCGCCCTCCTCGTATCCCGTAACCCGTGGTTCATGCATCGCATCCTAACCATTTCCTTCCCCTTTCAAGATCGGCGTCGCACCCGCGCCGCGTTCGCCGCCCTCGATGTATCATCCCGCCCGATGCAAGAACACGCCTCGTCTCGCTCCCTCCGGGACCCATTCCCGGAGCGCGCCCGCCGCGACCCCCCGAACGAACCCAAGGAGACTGGATCACATGGACTCACGCCCAATTAGCGCCAACGCCTCCCAGGTGATGGTCGAGCAACTCGTCGCATCCGGCGTGAAGTACGTCTTCTACAACTCGGGGTCACGGGAGGCCAGGTTCTTCGACTCCCTCCACGCCAACCCTGACATCCAGGGCGTCCTCTCTCTCCACGAAGGCATCGTCACGGCGGCGGCCGGCGGATACACGCAGGTGAATGGCGATCCGGCCGTCATGGTCGTCCACCTGGGAGCCGGACTGGCGCAGTGCCTGGGCCAGTTGATAAACGTGTGGAGCGGCAGCCTACCGGTCGTCGTGATCACCTTCGCCGGCGATACGGGCAGTTTTGCCGACCGCATCTCGCTCGACCTCAGTCACACCTTCGGACCCACCTCGATCGCGGCGCCGTTTGTGAAGGCGAGCTGGGCCGTTATCGAACCAGAGGGGTTGCCCCAGGCGCTTGAACGCGCCATCCGGGTCGCCAAGACGCCGCCGATCGGTCCGGTGCATCTCGCCATATACGACCGCCTGCTTGAGAGCGACATCGTGACGACGGCCATCATCGAGGGTGAGATCCCAAAAATACGCGCCGGATATCCGTCAGACGAAGACGTGGAGGCGCTCGCCGCTGCGCTGGATGAGGCCAAACGGCCGTTGATATACGTCGGCGACGGCGTCTGGAAGAGCGAGGCCGAGGAAAAACTGACGGCAATCGCAGAACACTACGGGGCGCCCGTGGCGACCACCTTTGGCGACGCCCGTGGTGTCCCGGTCACGCATCCGCTCCACTGCTGGCGGATCGACCAGGCGGTCGAAGCCGTGAACCCGGACCAGATCATCTGCTTCGGCGTCCGCCACGGGGGCGCGGGCACGGCATCGGACTACGCGGTGTTCTCCTCGGTGGAACGCATCATCTCCGTCGGCTCCGGCGTGGCGAACTTCCAGAACCTGCCGGGCCTTCAACTGGAGATCCTGGCCGACGAGCTGAGGACCCTTGAACGCCTGGAAGAGGTCGCCGGTCGCGGCGCTCCGGCCTCCAAGTACGACGACCGCCGCGCCCGCTCGAAGGGCCAGGCCGCCGCGCTTCGCGAGCAACGACGAAACCAGCTCGGTTGGGCGCCGGCGCAAGCCGGGCAGGTGCGTCCGCTCGTGTTGCTTGATGCCCTTGACGCCGAGCTTGAGCGCGTCGGCGGCGGCATCATCACGACGGAGCAGTTCGCCGCGCCGTTTGAATGCATTCCGGCGAAGGACGGTGGCGGGTCCAACACCTACATCCGGCCGGCCGGCGGGTCTGAGGGGTACGGCATCGGCGCCGCGATCGGCGCAAAGCTCGCCGCGCCGGACACTCCCGTGATCGGCCTCGTCGGCGACGGCTCGACCTACTACGCCGATTCCGGCCTGTGGACCGCCGTGCACCACAACATCCCGGTGCTCTACATAATCCCCAACAACGGGGCGTACGGCGTCGTGGCGGGCGCCTTTAGCCGCGCGGGCGAAGTGATGACCGACACCAGCGAGTACGCGAGCGTCGCCCTTGAGGGCATCGACCCGGTGGCCATCGCCGCCGGGTTCGGCATGGACGGTATACGCGTCGACGACGAGTCGAAGGTCAAGGGCGCTATCGCTCGCGGACTGGAGATCGTCATGAGCGAGCAGCGGCCGTACCTGATCGACGTCAAGTTGCCGCTCGGACTTCCAGAGGGAGGCCGGCCCGCCAAGGTCTGGAAGTTCGCCGGGTAACGCCGGACGCCGTTTTGTGCCCCCTCTCCCGCGGGGAGAGGGTTGGGGTGAGCGGAACTGGAGCGGATCGCAATCGGTTCCAGAGTCCAGCGCGCGATAAAACGCTTCCGCTGGACCCGGCCCTTCGAGAGCCTCAGGACGCTGGCGTTTGAGCGCGACGCGTCAGATCGTCGTAGGCCCTCAATCCAGGCTACACCTACCCCTGCCGCTCGATCATGCCCCGGAGGTATCTGGCCTGGCCGGCGTGCTGCGTGTTGTCGCTGATGACGCTCACCAGCCGCACACCGACCGAGACCGGCGGGTCGTAGGACCGATCAATTATCCGGTCCAGTTCGGCCGCGTCCACGGACCGCAGATACGCGCGCGTGCGGTCGACCACGGCGTCGTGGTAGCCGAACAGTACATCCGGCCCATCCGGCCGCAGCGCCGCCACCTCCGCCGGCCCGTCGCCCTGGCCGTTGACCGAGGTGTCGCCCGGCATGCCAAACCTGTCCGCCCATCCTTCTGTTACCCATGCCTCTTCCCGTCCGGTCGCCGCCGCGAGGTGCCCGTCCTGTATGCGTGTCAGGTGCCAGATCAGCCAGGCGATCGAGTTGGAGCCTTCCTCGGGACGGTAGGCGAGCTGTTCCTGCGTTAGCCCGTCAGCGGAACGATGAACGAGCTCCTGAATGCGCGTGTACGCGTCGATGAGTATCTCGCTGGCTTCCAAGCGCCTGCTCCTGTCTTGTCCCATCTGGTCGTGGTGACCGCGCTCCACGCCTCGGTTCCGGGCGGGCGGGCTGGCCGGCTGCCGTGAAACGAGATCAGGGTAACGGCTCAACACCGCTGGCCGTGCGCCCGGCGCGGGAGCGTCGCGAACGGCCGATCCGCCGGATACGGTTCGGTCGAATCCGTAGCCATGTGCGACGGCCGCTTTACCGG
>JACZRO010000180.1 GCA_022574675.1 Chloroflexota bacterium | reverse complement strand
GGGACAAGCAGCTCGCCGTTCGGCAGGTCCTCGTTATCCGGGATCTCTCCGCGATTGCCGAACAGCGTCCCGTCCTCGAACATGATCACCACGTCGTTATCGCGGATAGCGGTCTTCATCAGGCCCTTCATATCGGCCGGATTGGAAGGCGCCACGATCTTGAGCCCCGGCATGTTCATGAACATCGGGTACGAGCGGTCCGAGTGGTGAGCCGCCGAGCCGCCGCCGTAATACATCGTGGCCCTGAAAACCACCGGGAGATTGACCTGCCCGCCAAACATGTAGCGCATCTTGGCGGCCTGGCTCACGAGCTGGTCCATCGCCACCCACATGAAGCTCGTCAACGTCTCCACGATGGGCCGCATCCCGACGGCCGCGGCGCCTACCGCGGCGCCGAAAAAGGCGTTCTCAGAGAGCGGGGTGTCGAGCACTCGCTTCTCGCCGAACTCGTCCAGCAGGCCCATCGTCGCCCCGTAGATCGAGCGTCTGATGTCCTCGCCCATGATGAAGACCGACTCGTCACGTCGCATCTCCTCTATCAGGGCTTCGTTAATGGCGTTGATAAAGAGTTTTTCGGCCAAGTTATTGATCTCGCTTTGTGTCTGGTTCGTCCCGGAGCGCCGCAGGCTGTGAGCTCCCGATCTACTCTGGGATCCGCCTCTGAGCCTGTTCTCGGCCGATCACGGCTGCGGGATCGGGTCTGCGAACATGTCGTCGAACAGGTCCCCGGGCTCAGGGAAGGGGCTGTTGCGCGCGAATTCCAGGGCCTCTTCGACCTCCCTTGCTACGTCGGCGCTGACCGCGTTGCACTCCTCCTGTGACGCGATTTCCTGCTCCACCAGCCGCTTCTCGTGGATCACGATCGGGTCGCGCTTCTTCCAGGCGGCGATCTCTTCTTCGGACCGGTACTCACCGCGCCGTACGCGGCCGAGCCCCAGGGAGTGCTCCTCGTAGCGGTAAGTGAGGCCCTCGACAAGGGTCGGCCCATCGCCGGCACGGGCGCGCGCCACGGCCTCCCTGACGGCTTCGTACATCGCAACGACGTCCTGACCATCCACCAGTACGCCGGGCATGTTGTAGGCACTGGCACGGTCCGAAACGTGCTCCACGGCCACGGTGTCCCGGTACGAAGTCGTAACGGCGTACTGGTTGTTCTCGCAGATAAATATGACCGGCAGCTTCCACACCGACGCCAGGTTCATCGACTCGTGACAGGCCCCCTGGTTGGAGGCGCCGTCCCCGAAGAACACGGCCGATATAAAGTCCTCGCCCCTGATCTTCGCCGCCAGCGCCGCTCCGGTCGCCACAGGTACAGACGAGCCGAGTATCCCGGACTCGCCGAGGATTCCGATGGAGAAGTCAGCCAGGTGCATCGACCCGCCTTTGCCCTTGCAGTAGCCGTCAACGCGCCCAAGCAGCTCGGCCATCGCGCCCTTCGGGTCGCCGCCTTTGGCCAGCGGATGCCCGTGGGAGCGGTGGTTGCCGGCGATGTAATCGGTGTCCTTCATCGCGACACAAGCGCCGACGGCGACCGCTTCTTCGCCAATGTATGAGTGCGCCGCCCCACCAAATTCCCCCTTGGAGTAGATGTCGATCACCGTCGTCTCGAAATGGCGGATGAGCCACATGCGCCGCAACATCAGCATCAAGAGATCTTTGTCGATGGCCAAGGCAGGTGCCTCCTCAGGTTCGATCGCGGGTTCATGCGGGCCCGGAATTGCACTGGGGCGCGAACCGGGTTTCCCCGCGAGGCGGGCTGATTATATCCCTGTGGCGGCCGCCGTTCGCGGGAGCCTTTCAGACGGCCAACCACAGGGTCATCGCCCATCCCGACAGGTGCGCCAGCGACGCCAGCGCGTAACGCCAGATGAACGATGATTTCACGGTCTTGTGCCGCAGCCGGCGCATCGCCCAGATCCCGCCCGGGAAGCCCCCCACGATTGCAGACAGGAGCAACGTGCGCTCCCGAATGCGCCGGCGCCCCAGCCGGGCTTGCCGTTTGTCCCACCAGACGAGTCCGACCGACCACGCGCTCGCCAGGACGAGATAGCCGGCGGCCGCCCCCAGGAAGACCGGATCACTCATCCCGAAAAGGCCTGATTCGGTCCCCGGCGAGAGGGCAACCCGACGGCATCGTTTTTTTGCTTCATATCTACGTTTGTGTTACGATTGGAAGGTCGCGTCCGGTAACAAGGTTCAGGCGCGCGCGAGGCTCGTCTCGATCAGGGGCGAGACGCTCGCCGTCGCATATCTGGATCGGACCCTGACGCTCCGTCAAAACAACCCCATCAGAACTCTCGCGCGTTCTTTTTCCCGTCCCGTGCTCTCGCTCCCGAGAACCGCGCCCAACGACCCCTAAGGAGACTAGATGGCACAAGCCCCGGTCAACCCGGAGAGCTATGACGCCTCCGACATTACCGTCCTGGAAGGACTGGAAGCCGTCCGGCTGCGCCCGGGCATGTACATCGGCAGCACCGGTCCGTCCGGCTTGCAGCACCTGATATGGGAGATCGTCGACAACGCCGTCGACGAGGCCATGGCGGGTTTCTGCGACCAGGTGGACATCACGATCCACCCGGACGGCTCCCTCACCGTTATCGACAACGGACGCGGCATCCCTGTGGACAGGCACGAAACGACCGGTAAGACCGGCGTCGAGACGGTGATGACGACCCTGCACGCCGGCGGCAAGTTCGGCGGCAAGTCGTACCAGGTGTCCGGCGGCCTTCACGGCGTCGGGGCGTCCGTGGTGAACGCCCTGTCGATTTCCACCATCGTGGAGGTGCGCAGGGAGGGCAAAGTATTCCGTCAGGAGTACTCGCGCGGTGACCCACAGACGGAGTTGGTTTCACGCCCGCAGCTTGAGACCGATCCGCCCGGCACCGGCACCCTGGTGACCTGGATGCCGGACATGGACGTGTTCGACGAACTCGCGTACGACTACGACGCCATCTCAAACCGTTTCCGGGAGATGGCCTACCTGAACCAGGGGCTGGGCATCCGTTTCCGGTCCGACTTCCACGACGAGCTCTGGCCGCACAACTCAGTGTCGTACCTCTTCGACGGCGGCGTGGAAAGCTTCGTGCGGACGATGAACCGCAAGCGCGGCGCCATCCATGACAAGATCGTTTACACAAAGGAGGATGTCGACGGAACGCAGGTCGAGGTGGCGTTCCAGTACAACGAGTCCTTCAACGAGAACTGCCTGTCGTTCGCGAACTGCATCAACACGATAGACGGCGGCAGCCACGTCACCGGCTTCCGGTCCGCGCTGACCCGCGTCCTGAACGATTATGGCCGCAAGAGCAAGCTGCTCAAGGATGACGCGCCGAACCTCTCGGGCGAGGACGTCCGCGAGGGGATGCTCAGCGTCATCAGCGTGAAGCTGACGAACCCCCAGTTTGAGGGTCAGACCAAGGGCCGGCTCGGCAACCCGGAGGTCAAGGGCGCGGTGGAGACCGTCGTAGGGCGCCGGCTGGCCGAATTCCTTGAAGACAACCCGATCGACGCCCAGAAGATCCTCGAAAAAGCCACCACCGCCGCACGCGCTCGCGAGGCGGCCAAGAAGGCGCGCGACCTCGTCCTGCGCAAGAACGCTATGGACGGCGGATCACTCCCGGGAACGCTCGCCGACTGCAGTGAGAAAGACCCGGCCAAAAGCGAGCTCTACATCGTCGAGGGCCCGTCCGCCGGTGGTTCAGCGAAACAGGGCCGGGACCGTTGGTTCCAGGCCGTCCTACCGCTGAGGGGCAAAATCCTCAACGTGGAGAAGGCGCGGTTCGAGCGGATGATCGAGAGCGACACGATTCGCATGCTGATCACCGCGCTCGGTTGCGGCATCGGCGAGGACTACGATCAGTCCAAGCTCCGCTACCACCGAGTGGTCATCATGACCGACGCCGACGTGGACGGGGCGCACATCCGCACGCTATTGCTGACCTTCTTCTTCCGCAACCTGCCGGAGCTTATCAGCAGCGGATACCTGTACATAGCGCAGGCGCCTCTTTACAGAGCGTCACGCGGCCGTTCAGCCTCCTGGCTGTTCTCAGACGATGAGCTCGACAAATGGCTTGCATCACGGGTGTATTCAAAGTTGACGGTCACGTCACAGACCGACAAGAGCGTCTCGTTCCGCGGCGGTCCACTGGGCGGCATCATGTCGCCGGTGCGCGACTTTGGTGACGCGGTCGCTGCGTTACGTACCCTGGGACTCCCGGAGGCCGTCACGTTGCGGCTGCTGAATGACCCAGAGCTACAGAAACTGGACTTCCGGCCGCCGACGCCCGAGCCGGTACAGCCGACCATGTTTGAAGAGGACCCGAAGACCAACGAGACCGGACCCGAATCCGAGTCCGGGTCCGAATCCGAGGATTCCGGTCCAGCCGGTCGAGCCTCCGCCACCGCCGCCGGACATCACGTTCGAGATCGATGGCTACACGCCCACGCGGGCGATCTAAGAGCACCCGGTTATGACCACGGCACGGCTCCTGTACCCGGCGGTGCAG
>JACZRO010000033.1 GCA_022574675.1 Chloroflexota bacterium | reverse complement strand
CCTCGAGACCCAGCGCACGTCTGCCATCTCTCCCGGGTCCGCACGGATCTCGGTGGTGACGGCCTGGGCGATGCAGCCGATCATGAGAGACGACGGAAAGGGCCACGGTTGCGATGAGTGATAGCGCACCTCGCCGACCCTGATGCCGGCCTCTTCCCAGACCTCGCGGCGTACCGCTTCCTCTATCGACTCGCCCTGGTCGATGAACCCGGCAAGGGCCGAGTAGAACCTAGTGGCCCGCCGTGCACGCGTCTGGCCCAGCAGACATCGGTCGCCGTCGGTGACGGCCATGATCGCGACCGGGTCCGTGCGCGGGAAGTGATGCGCGCCGCAGGCGTCGCAGATTCGCTCGTTGCCCCCTTTTGCGGGCCGTGTCTGCGCGCCGCAGTTGGGGCAGAAACCGTGGCGCTGGTGCCAGCCGATGAGCGCCCGGGCGTGCGCCAGCGTACCCGACTGCTCGCCCGGGATCTCCGTCGCCACGCCGCGAGCGTCCTGGAACGATGTATCCACGGGCAGGCCCAGCAGCTCGGCCGGGTTCTCGGGTCCGGTCCCGTCGACGTCCGCCGCGACCTTCGTTCCGCCAGTCACGTCGACTGCAAAGTGCGCGACGTCGTCACGCAGTCCCAGGAGGACCGGAGTCGCGCCATCTGCCGCGTGCTCCAGGATGCCGTTGCCCTGCCAGGCGAGCGTCGGCGCGTCCCCGTTGGTCGCCAGCGGGTCGAGGCGCCAGAACGGGAGAAAGAGAGAATCGGCCCGCGCCAGGCGCTCCTCTATCCACCGGTCGTCCCGCCGTTCCGCGTCGGCTCGATCGAGGGGATCACCGGCGAATATGTGGGTGAGCGCCAAGCGCGGCTGCCTTCCTTTTGAACGGTCGTGGCATGAATAACCACCCCCAAACCCCATCCTGAATCAAGAGGGGGCCAAAGAGTGATGCTGAAGTGGGTCCCGGGGCGGTTTCGGGGCGGTTTCGGGCTTCGTCAACGGCCTGCGATTGTACGTCCGTCCGGGGGAAGCCGTGGCGTGAACCGTTCCCGGTCAGCGGCGCGGGTTCACGGCGTTTGATGCGTGATCCTGTGTTATCGTCGCAGCCTCTCGCGCCCGCGCGCGGCCTGCCCAGCCCGTGGGGAGAGGGCCATGTGCGCCATCACCCCGGCCCTCTTCCGTCGAGGGAGAGGGGGCGGCATCCGATGTAGCATCGGCCGCGTTAACCACCCCTGATTCCCCTCCTGCATCAGGAGGGGACGAAACGGGTCCATCTTGAAGCCACGGGAACGCTGACCGGCCCATGTTCGTGATCGGTACCGCCGGCCATGTCGACCACGGCAAGTCGACGCTCGTCGAAGCCCTGACGGGCATCGACCCGGACCGGCTGCGCGAGGAAAAGGCGCGCGGCATGACGATCGAGCTCGGGTTCGCCTGGATGACGTTGCCGGGCGGACGCGAGGTCAGCATCGTCGACGTGCCGGGCCACGAACGGTTCATCAAGACGATGCTGATGGGCGCAGGCGGCGTTGACCTGGCGTTACTGATCGTCGCCGCTGACGAGGGCGTGATGCCCCAGACGCGCGAGCACCTGGCGATCCTTGACCTGCTGGGGATCAAGCGTGGCGTCGTGGCCCTCACCAAGAGCGATCTCGTTGAGCCGGACTGGCTCGATCTGGTCACGGTCGAAATCGAAGAAACACTCATCGGCACCACCCTGGAAGGCTCGCCGGTGATCCCGGTATGCGCGGTCACGGGCGATGGGCTGGATGACCTGCTCCGGGCGATTGACTCTGCGCTCGACGAGATGCCGGACAAGCGTGACCTTGGCCGGCCGCGACTGCCCGTCGACCGGTCTTTCACCATCTCCGGGTTCGGCACCGTGGTGACCGGGACGCTGGTCGATGGGACGTTACGAGTCGGCCAGGAGGTGGAGTTGCTGCCGGAGGGCGTGAGGTGCAGGATCCGCGGCCTGCAGACGCACCAGACGCCGGAAGAGGTGGCGTTGCCCGGCACCCGCGTCGCGGTCAACCTGAGCGGCGTGGCCCACGACGAGGTTGGGCGGGGCGACGTGCTGACGACGCCGGAATGGCTTTCTGCGGCGGATGCGATCGACGTGTCACTCAGGCTGATCCCGGACGCTCCGAGGTCGATCCGTCACAATGCTACGGTCACCTTCCACATCGGCGCGTCCGAGACCCCGGCGCGGATCAGGCTCCTGGCGGTGGACGAGATGGCGCCGGGCGACACGAGCTGGGCGCAGATCAAGCTCCAGGACCCGATGCCGGTGGTGAAGGACGATCTATTTGTGATCAGGGACTCGAACTACACGCTCGGGGGAGGCGTGGTGGTCGAGCCGCACGCGAAGCGGCACCGCCGGAAGCACCAGCCGACGCTTGATCGGCTTGAGACGCTGCGGCAGGGGTCTGATCTGGACGTCCTGCACAGCGCCCTGGCATCCGTCGAGCCCGCCTCGGCCGGCGAACTCGCACGCGCCGCCAACCTGGGCGAGGCCGCCATCGACGATCAGCTCTCGGCGCTCGTAGAGGACGGCCTCGCTGTGGTTCTGGGCGCCGGACCGGCCCGCGTGTTTTACTCCGCGAACGGATGGGCAAAGGTGGCGGCGACTGCCACCGCGGCCATCGGCGAATACCACCGCTCATACGCTTTGCGGCGAGGGATGCCGCGGGAGGAACTGCGAAGCCGGCTCAAGATGCGGGCGGCGGTGTTCAACCTGGTGTTTGAACGGCTCGCCGCGGAATCCGTGATCGAGGACGATGGGTCAGCGGTCCGGATCCCGGGTCACTCGCCGGAGCTGGATGATGCGCAGAAAAAGACCGTCGAAGAGTATTTGAAGCGTCTTGCCGAAAACCCCTACTCACCGCCGACCGACCGGCCGATAGACCCGGAACTGGTCGCAGCGCTGGCGGAGCAGGGCGAGGTGGTACGGGCTTCCGAGGACGTGGTGTTCCTGAAGTCGGCTTACGACGAGATGGTTGACGGCGTGCGGAAACGCGCTTCGGAGAGCGGACAGATCACGATCACGGACGTGCGAGAGATGTTCGGCACAAGCCGAAAATATACCCTCGCCCTGCTCGAGCACCTCGACCGGCAGCAGGTCACCCGGCGGGTCGGGGACGAGCGGGTATTGAGATGAGCGACGCCATGGCGACGCGAGAGGATTCCCTGGTCCTTCGCCTGCCGTCGGCGACCCAGTCTGTTTCCGCGTTTCACTCGCTATTGCGCACCACACAGGCGGCGGTGCGAGCGGCCGCGCAGACGATCCCGGAGGGCGCAGCGGCGTTTGCCGTCTCGCCGTCTCCTCAACTGGTTTTCGAGATCGTCGAGGCCGGGCCGTCCGGCCTGGTGATCGAGTTCAGGTTCTCGGACCCGTCGGCCGACCATGCGCCACACCCGGTCTCCGGACCGGCGATTGCGGCCTTCATGGACGGGTTCTCGTCGTTCATAAAGTCGAGCCCGATGCGCACGCTGTGGGGCAGCGTCCCGGCGCGTCCGACGCGCGTGGAGGCGGCGGCGCGGCGGCCCGGCCACGAAGCGGGTCCGCTGGATGAACGGATGGAACAGGTGATGGCCGAACTGGAGAGGCTCGGCGACGTGGAACTGCAATTCCGCGAAACGCGAATCCAACTCACACGCGGGGGCGTCCAGATCACGCCGTAACGGTTGCATCCCGAAACAACTACTTCCTGGAGAACACATGGCTTTATCGACAAGGATCGGCCGCATCGAGATCATCGCGATCTGCGACTTCATCCCGCCGCCCGCGCCGCCGGCCGAGCCGTTCCCCGACGTGCCTGTCGAGTCATGGGAGCCGTACCGGGAGTCGTCGCTGACGGAAGACGGGCTGTATCCGCGGAACTACGGCGTGTTCGTGCTGCGGTCGGACGACTTCATCGCCATCGTGGATACCGGGCTCGGCCCGGGGCCGCACGCGTCACAGGACGGCGCCGAGGGAAAGTTGCTTGAGAACCTGGCGGCCGTTGGCGTACAGGTCGACGATGTTGACGGTGTGATCAACACCCACCTCCACCCCGACCACGTCGGCTGGAACATCGTGGACGGGAAGCCGACGTTCCCCCGCGCCCGCTACACGGTGTCCCGAGTGGACTGGGAGTACTGGACCGGGCAGGATGATCTCGCGCCGCATGTGCGCGACAACGCTGCGCCGCTCGAAGATCTGGACGTTCTGGATCTTGTCGAGGATGACCAGGAGATTTTCATCGGCGTACGGACGCTTGGAACGCCGGGTCACACACCCGGGCACCAGTCGATCTTGATCGAGTCCGGCGGCGAGGGAGCGGTGATCACCGGCGACGTGCTGCATACTCCGGCCCAGTTGCAGGAACCCGACTGGTCGTTCCGAGCGGACATCGATAAAGAACGGGCACGCATCTCGCGCAGGATGCTCATCGAGAAGGCCATTTCGGACAGACTTACGGTGGCGGCCGGGCACCTGCGCTACGACGGGAATATCGGTCACGTAGTAGAGATCGAGGGTCGGCGGTACTGGCGGGTGCTGGCGGACTGAGGATGAGCGCGGCATAAAAGGCCGGGGAAGGCGACCGGCCCAGACATCTGAAAGGAGGAGGGCATGGCGAGATCGGCAAGAATTGGCCGCATAGAAATCCTGAACATCGAGGACTACGCGCCGCCGCCCTTCGACCCGCCAGACTTCTTCCCGGACGTGCCACTTGATGCATGGGAGCCCCATCGCGCCCACCATGCGCTCGACGAGAACGGCAAGTTCCGGGTTAGCTTCGGCGCGTTCGCGCTGATCTCGGACGATTTCGTCATCATCGTGGACACCGGAATAGGGCCTTCAGTGTCCGAAATGTTCGGGGGCGGCGAAGGCCGGCTGGTACCCAGGTTGAGGGAGGCCGGGATACGGCCAGACCAGATCACCGCCGTGCTCAACACACACCTGCACCCGGACCACGTCGGCTGGAACATGACGGACGGCGCCCCGACGTTCCCGAACGCCCGGTACTACTTCTCGGCGCGGGACTACGAGTTCTGGACGAGCGAAAGCGTGTTGGCGGACGCACCGCACATCCCGGCGCAGGCGCAGCCGCTTGAGAGCCTGGGGCTGCTGGAGCTGACCGGGGACGGCGACGAGATCGCTCCCGGGATACGGACCCTTGCTACGCCGGGCCACACGCCGGGCCACCAGTCGTTCCTGATCGAGTCGGACGGGGTGAAGGGCGTGGTAACGGGCGACGTGTTTCATTCACGTGCGCAGTTCACGGAGCCCGACTGGTGCGCCGGAGGCGACATGGATAAGCGACAGGCGGTCGCGACCCGGAAGGCGATGATCGAGCGGATCGTGGCGGATCAGTTGACGGTTGCGTCAAGCCACCTCGTGGTGGACGCGAACATCGGCCACGTGGTGGAGATCGAGAACCGGCGGTACTGGCAGCCGTTGTAGGGGGATTCGACGGGCCTGTGCCCAGACCCGGTCCTTCGAGAGCCTCAGGACGCTGCGCGTCGGAAATGAACGCGCCGGGTCGCGGCTACTCAAGTCGCGCCGCGCCCTCGTCCAGGTACACGGTGTCGCCAACGCGGGATGTCCGGACCGTTTGCCGGTACGTGCCGCCCGATACGGCGCGATGCACCGAGTGATGCTCCGACGTCACCGTCAGCTCCTCCGGCTCGGGACCGCCGTCGAGCGCCTCTATCAGCACGCGCCCGTCCATCTTCTCGCCGCCGGGCAAGCCGAGCAGCGCCAGGATCGTCGGTGCGAGGTCGATGTTCCCGGACGGCGTCTCGCTGACCAGTCCGGACTTGAAGCTCGGGCCGGCTGCGATCAAGGTATTGCGCATCTCGTGGGGGCTCATCGAGCCATGCTGCCCGGCGCCGGGCGTCCCGCCGGACGAGAAGACGTGGCCCGGCACGCCATGTTCGTTGGCGTCGTGGTTCCATGCGAACGACATCGCAAGGTCGGGCGCACGCTCGCCATCGCCGCCGGCCAACTCCAGCGGAAGGGTTCCCTCGATCTCCCCGACGGAGTCGGATGAGAGCAGCGAGCCGCACCACGGCTGCGTCATCAGCCAGGCGGCGAGGCGGTCCGCAGTGTCCTCGCTGGGAGGGTTCGTATAGAAGATCACCGAACCGCCGTTGGGGGCGACGACCACACCGCCCTCGCCCGCCGCGGGAAACCCGGCGTCCCGGACCATCGCCTCTACCGGGATCACATCGGTAATGGTCGAGTAGCCGTGGTCCGACAGTACGAAAACGTCCGTCTCTGCGCGCCGGCCGGTTTCTTCCAGCCAGTCCAGGATCCGTCCGAACTCGGTATCGGCGACCGACAGCGACTGTTTGCTGAGCTCCGAGTTGACGCCGTCACGGTGCTGGGACTTGTCCGGCTCCGACGACCACAACAGGGTGACGTCCGGCTGGCGCTCGGGGATGACGTAATCCGTAACGATGCGGCCGGCGTGGCGCAGGCGCGCCGCGTTCGGATACTCCTCACCGGGCCAGTCGCCGAAACGCCCGAGGATCTCCGGATGCAGGTCATCCGGGAGGCAGAATTCGGGGTGGATCGTGGCGCCATTTGAACGGTCCGGGTGAGCGTTGTGCACGAAGGCGTTGCCGGAGGTTCCCACGCCCACCGCCACGTACTGCTTCCCGTGTTGCGCCAGTAGCTCGGCCAGCGGCGGAGACAGCAGGACGCGGCCGCCGGTGCGCTCGGAAAGCCGGCGGAGGCCGGGTTCGAGAACCTGGAACGGCTCGGCGGGGTCCAGTTCACGCATCACCATCAGGTTCGCCGCCAACCCGTGTCCGCCCGGGTAGCGACCGGTGACCATGCTCGCTGCGTTGATGCGCGTGACGGTCGGGAATACCGGGTGATGCCTTTCGAAGCGCACGCCCGTGTCAGCGAAAGCGGCCAGGCGCGGCATCAACTCCGGGGTGATCTGCGATGGCTGGAGGCCGTCAAACACCATGATGAAGATCGGGGTCACCGCGCCTCGCAGTCTGTGGTGGGTGTGAAAGGCATCAGAGGTCCCGGACGGGAGGCGACTCCCGCGATCGGACTCTCCCTCACCCTATCCCTCTCCCCGCGGGAGAGGGGATTTTGGGGCCGGCTTAATAGCCGAGTTCATGGAGCCGTTCATCGTCGATACCGAAGTGGTGTGCGATCTCGTGTACGACCGTGACCTGGACCTGGTAGACAAGGTCCTCCTCATCCTCCGAGAACTCCTCGAGCGGCCTCTGGAAGATGGTGATCTTGTCCGGGAGCACCATGCCGTAGCTCTCCCGGTCCGTCAGCGCAACGCCCTCGTAGAGTCCGAGCAGCGTGTCGTCGGGCGCCAGGTCATGGTACCTGCGCTGTTCACCCGTGGGCACGTCCGCAGTGACGATACCGACGTTGTCCAACCGGTCAAGAAACTCGTCCGGCAGCCCTTCGAGCGCCTCGGCCACAAGCTCTTCAAACGCTTTCCGGGAGATGGGACGCATTATCGTACGCGCTCCAGTGGGATCAGCCGGCGACGCCGGCCTCTTCCCGGGCTTTTTTAAGGATGCTCACGTTCTGCGCATCCGGTCCGCCTTTTTCAAAGCCGGGAACCTCGAGGTACATCGGCACCTCCGCCAGCGCGGGACGGGACATGATCAGCTTGAACCCGTCGACGCCGATCTCGCCCTCGCCGATGTTGTCGTGCCGGTCCACGGCGGAGCCGAGCGGCCGCATCGAGTCGTTGGCGTGAATGGCGCTGAGGCGGTCCAGGCCGATCTCCCGGTCAAACTCCGCCAGCATCTCGTCAAGCTTGTCCGCATTGTTCAACTCGTACCCGGACGCCCAGGCGTGCTGGGTGTCAAGGCAGACGTGCAGCCGATCACTGCCGACGGCGGAGATTATGGCGCCGAGCTCGGAGAATTTGGAGCCGATATGATCGCCGGCGCCGGCGCTGTTCTCAAGCATTAGCAACGCGTCGCCGGGGGAGGCGTCCAGTACGCGTTTCACGCCGTCGACGAACTGGTCCAGGACGGCCTCGAACCCGGCGCCACGGTGGCTCGCAGGGTGGAAGATGACACCCAGCGCGCCGCAGCGTTCGGCGGTCTGCAGGTGACTCGTCAGGGACTCGATGCTGCGTTCGACCAGCGCCTCGTCCGGGGAGCCGAGCGCACACAGGTAGATGCCGTGAAACACCGTCGGCCCCATGCCAGCGGCCTCAGAAGCTTCCCTGAATTTCTCGACCAGCGCGTCCTCCGGCGCTTTGAATCGCCAGGCCCGCGGGGAGGAGACGAATATCTGCATCGCCTCCGCGCCGATGTCTACAGCGCGGTCGACGGCCTTCGGGAGGCCGCCAGCCGCTGAGACGTGTGCGCCGATGTACATTATCCCGTTCTCTCCCGGCCCGAGACGCGTCACGCTTGCGGTGCGCTGTACGGGTTTGGCCGGCCGCATGTCGCGACCCGGGCCATTATGACGCCCCGGCACGTCCGGGGCATGTCCGGGCGCGCCGACGTGCCGCGGTTAAGAGGGAACGTGGGAGGTTACGCCTCGACAGGCCGGCGGCGGCCAAAGAAGCCGCGCTCCTCCCAGAAAACCAGTACCTGGGCGGCGACGAAGATCGAGCTGTAGGTCCCGATGACCACGCCGGCGAGCAGTACCAGCAAGAAATCACGCAGCGTCTCGCCGCCGAACAAGAGCATGGCGACGATCACCAGGCCGGTCGTGAAGCTGGTCCCGAGCGAGCGCATTATCGACTCGTTCAGGGACTGGTTCACCAACGCCCTGAACGTTCGGCCGCCGCCCAGCCTGACGTTCTCCCGAATGCGGTCGAAGACGACGATCGTGTCGTTTACGGAGTAGCCGATCACCGTCAGCGTACCGACGATGAACGAGGCGTTGACCTCGGCGTTGATCAGCTCTCCGAGGATTACGAAAAGACCCAGCGTCAGGAGCACGTCGTGAGCGAGCGCGATTACCGCTGCCAGGCCGTAGCGGTATGCCGACGAGACCGCCCGGAACGCCCAGAACAGGAACAGGACTATGAAGATAGCGGCGACAACTATCGCCTGGATCGCGTTGCTCACCGTGTCGTCGGCGACGCTTTTTCCGACCGTCGTCACTTCCGTTCGTGTGTACGCGCCGGGGTAGCCGCGGTCGAGCGCCGCAAGGATATCGTCCTGGGCCTGGATGTCCTGGACCCGGGTCCGGATGAAGAAGCTGCCGCCGCCTGTGTTCTGGATGGTGGCGTCGCCAAACCCGGCTGCAGAGAAGGCGGTCCGGACGTCGTCGGTCCGGACGCTCGTGTCTTGAAACTGGAGGGACGTCGAGGTTCCGCCGGTGAAATCGATGCCCTCGTTCAGGCCCGGCCCGACCGTGAGCAGCGCTATCGAAGCGATCACCAGGATGGCGGACAGGCCGGCGAACCAGATGCGTTTCCCAACGAAATCAATCATCGCCCTACTCCCCGACCCCGATCGCCCGGTCAACGCCGACAGTCCCGACGGGCACGAACGAATCCAGCCTGTTACCAAGCCGTGTGCCGGCAATAGACCGCATGATCACCCGGCTGGCGAAGAAGGCGGTGAACATCGATACCACCACGCCGATGCCGAGCGTAAGGGCGAATCCCTGGATCAGGCTCGTACCCAGGCGATCGCCGAACCAGAAGAGGACGACGCAGGTAATTATTGTCGAAATGTTTCCATCACGAATCGATGGCCACGCGCGGTCGAAACCGGTGGTGATCGAGGCCAGGAGGGCCCGGCCCATGCGTAACTCTTCCTTGGTGCGCTCGGCGATCAGGATGTTGGCGTCCACGGCCAGGCCGATCGAGAGGATCAGCGCCGCCACGCCGGACAGGGTGAGCGTGACCGGTATCAACTTGAACAGCGCCAGAAGTACGACGGCGTAAAGGATCAGGGCGAGAGCGGCGACGACGCCCGGAATCTTGTAGTACAGCACCATGAAGACCAGGACCAGGGCCAGGCCGATGGCGCCGGCGATCATGCTCTTCCTGAGCGAGTCCGAGCCGAGCGTGGCGTCCACGTTTCGTTCCTGGATCAGCTCAAGTTCTACGGGAAGCGAACCTGACCGCAACTGGATGGAGACGGTACGAGCTCGCTCTGCAGTGAAGTTGCCAAATATGAAGGCCCGCCCGTTGCAAATCGCCGTCGACGCGGACGGCGCCACGAGCTCCTCCCCGTCCAGGTAGATGGCGAGGACGTCCTGGCTCGTGGCTCGGGAGATCCTCCCGGTGACGTCACAGAAAACTTCCGAGCCGTGGTCGTTGAAGGTGAGGTTGACGACCGGGCCGACCACGCCGGCCTGCGTACCGGCGAACGCATCGGTCAGGTCCGAGCCCTGGATGTCAATGTCCTGCTCGCCGCCGCCGTAAGGGGGGCTCCAGTACGTCGGGTCCGTGCAGCGCACGGCGAGCCATTCATCGGGCGACAGGCCATCGGGCGGCCATGCGGTGTCGGGCGTCGGCGGAGCCAGGCTGCCGCACACACGTTCCCTGAAATCAAGCCGGGCCGTTTGGCCGATCAGGTGCTTGGCTTCCTGCACGCCGCCGCCGACCACGTACTGGTTGATGGTCCCGACGGTGGCGAACAGCGCCAGCGGGCTCAACTCTTCCAGGGCTTCCTCGACCTCGTCGGCGAGGGTCGGAAGAGGATTGGCTTCCTCGTCGAGTTCCGGGGCGCGGACGCCGAGTATCTCTATTGCCCAGGCGTTGTCGGCGATCTCTTCGACCACCGCATCCGAGACACCGACACCGACGAGCACGGCCTGGATCTGGGCGATGGTGATGTCGGGCACGACCGGCACATTTACGATGTCGACCGGAGTTTCGCCGTTCTCGTCGGCGGGAGCGTCTGTGGTGTCTATGGGAGTGGGATCGCCGGGATCGCCTCCGTCCGCAGAGGGAGTGGGCGCAGGCTGTGGCGTGGCGGCGGCGCCGCCCGCCGGGTCACCTTCTCCGGCGGGCTGGTCTGAGTCCTGCTCGGGTTCCGGGATCTCGCCGGTCAGCGGGTCCAGGGCGGCAAAGGAAATCACCGCCGTGACCGGGAAGGTGTCCTCCAACAACCGCCGGATGGTGTCGCCCTCCGCCTCTGTGATGACCAGTCCCCCGATATCGCGAACGGCGGGGCGGAGTTCGTCCATCTGCGCGATCAGCTGATTGTCGTCGATATTGACGGTCGCCTCAGGATGGCCCACCTCGTCGGACCTCAGGAACGCCTCGAACTCCTCCGCAGCGACCGTGTTGCCGTCAAACCCGACGGCGATCGACGCACCGCTGAGGCCGGGCAACTGGACCAGTATCCGGTCCGCGGGGTTGCCGAGCAGCTGGATCGTCGGTTCAGCCAGGCCGAACGAACTGACCCGCTTTTCAAGAATCTTGCGGACGCCCTCAAGGTCGTCCGAGCTGGCCGGTGAGCCGTCATCGCGGACGGCGCGGTACACGAGGTGCGACCCGCCCTTCAGGTCAAGTCCCAGCGACAGCCCGAGGATGTTCTCATCGTCTCCCCGGATCAGGCTCCAGATCGGAGTGTCGATCTTCACCGTCGGCACTGCCAGTACGACAATGCTCAGGACGAATAAGATCGCGAGCAGAACCAGTCCTCTTCGAGGTCTTCTCACTCAGGGTCTCCCGCGACGCGATGCCGCCCGCCCAAGAAGGCGGGCAAGCAGTTCATAGGCTTCTGCTCTTGTCTGGACGGCGCCCGACGACTCTCCATCCCGGAGCGTGTCCAGCAGCCGGCCGATCTCCGGCCCGGGCTGCAAACCAAATCGTTCCTGAACCTGGTAACCATCCAGCAGCAGGTCTTCGCTGACCCGCTCAGGCTCCGGTTCGAGGCCACGAGAGAGTATATCACCGAGCATCCCCGAATAGCGTTCAAAATCAACACGCTCAAGCCGCGATCCGCGCGCCGCCAGGTAGTCGCACAGGTTGAGCAGGACGGTATCCACGGCAACAGGTGAAACGTCGCGGAAGTAGCGAAAGATTGCACGGTTCGTGGGCGGAGCCCAATCAGCGCTCATCTGGGACGGCCGAAGGTGCTCCTCGATCATTAAAGACACGTGCGCGATGGTGCGACGGCTGCAGCGAAGCCGGGCGAACAGGTCGGAGGCCATCCGCGCCCCGAGCCGGTCATGGCCGAGGAAACGAATGCGGCCGTCCGGTCTGCCGGTCGTTGGCGGCTCAAGCGTCTTCGACTCCGGTTTCCCGATATCGTGAAGCAACGCGACGGTCTTTAGAAGCGTCGCCCGGCTTTGCCCGTCGCCCACGACTTGCTGGAAATACTGGTCGAACTCCGGTCGCCACGGCGCCCCCGCAAGGACCGGATCGGAAGACCTGACACCCGGGTCCAGCAGTCCGGCGGCGAAGTCGAGCGTGTGGAGCTGGTGCTCCATGACGTCGTAATAATGCTCACGCGGCTGACTCACGCCACGGCCAAGGGTCAACTCCGGCAGCATGACTTCGAGCAGCCCCAGCCGGTCCAGCTCCCGCACCGCGTCCGCCGGCCGACGGCCGGCGATCAGCTCGAAGAACTCGTCCCGCACGCGCTCCCCTGCCACGTTCCGGACAAGGCGCGCGTTGCTCGCGATCACCCGGGCGGCGCCGGGCTCTATCCCGAAGTCGAGCTGCGTGGCGAGGCGGACCGCCCGGAGCAGACGAACCGGGTCCGACACCAGGTTTCCCGGTCGCGTCTCCCTGACCAGGCGGCGGCGCAGGTCCCCGGCTCCCCCGTGGGGATCGATCAGGGCGTCTTCAACCGGCCCGTCCCAGCGTTCCAGCGGCACGGCCATGGCATTGATAGTGAAGTCGCGGCGAGCGAGGTCGGCCTCGATATCTCCCCCGTCCCCGGTGAGATCCAGCCACCGATGCGCATCGGGCGGCGCGTCCGGTAGCGCCTCCTGTTGCTTTTGGGGGGCGACGAGTCGAACGTGGCCCCGCTTCGCGTCCATGACCACCGCGACGGCGCCGGTGGCCGTCGCGAGCTCGTCCGCCAGTTCAACGACCGGGGCCGAGATGGAGAGGTCGATATCGCGCAGGCCGGCCGGCGAGGATTTCTGGCCGCCCTGCGACGGTGTGAGAAGCCGGTCTCGGACGGCTCCGCCGACAACGTGGGCCGTTATCCCGCGCCCCGCCAGGAAAGACGCAACGCCGGCCAGGAGCGCGTTCACTTCAGCGATTACCAGCCGGACAGGCGCCCGAGGTCCTTCTCGGTAGCCTTGACGATCACCTCGTCCTTGACCTCGGCGATTCCGCCATGGCTGTTGCCTGCGATCAAGATCCGCTTCTCACCCCGGCTCTTCATGAGGCCGTTATCCTCGACCTCAACGGCAAAGTCGTGCTGGTGCTCGGACTCGTCGTCGGCGCCGATCTCGTGGAGGTCCTCGTGGCTTTTGAGATGGTCCAGGTACAGGATGCCGTCCAGGTGGTCCACCTCATGCTCCAGGGCCTGGGCGAACATCTCCTCAGCGGTGAGACGGAGCTTCGCGCCCCACTCGTTCACGGCCCGGGCCTTCACGCGCTCGGCCCGCATGATGGTGCCGAGATATCCCGGCACGCTCAGGCAGCCTTCTTCAACCTCGCGTTCGCCCTCGCGACGAGTGATCTCCGGATTGACCAGGATTCTCGGGTCATCTTCGTCAGGCAACTGGAGAACGACGAGCCGCTTTAGCTCACCGACCTGGGGCGCGGCGAGCCCGATTCCACCGGCGTCGTGCAGCGTCGCGATCATGTCGCGCGCCAGTTTGCGGATCGCGTCGTCAACCGCACGCACCCTGCGCGATTTCCGGCGCAGGATGGGGTCGGGAACTGTTCTGATCTGAAGAATTGCCATTTACGATTGCGACCACTCGTGACGGCCTGGCCCGGATACCAGTATAAGTTCAGCCGGAACGTCCGGTTCCCCGGGCGGCTGCGGCAATATCGGGCGACCTCTTCAAGACGCCGGCTCAGGAGACCGAGGCCGGGTCGACGTCGACGGTCCAGTCCCTGCCGGTCGGAACGCGGTCGAGCAGGCGCTCGGGATGGGCGCCCTTCAAGATAATGTGCCACCGGGTCACGCCCCGCATGCGGAACGGGTAGCTGGGACTGGGGCCGATGACCTCTGTGCCCGTCTCGCCCGAAGCGATTCGCTCATTCTTCAGTGCCGCAGCGAGCCGCTTCGCCTCCTCAAGCGCGGCCGGAGCGTCGTAATGCGAGTGTCCGAGCCGTATCAGGCGTGTAAACGGCGGGTCTGCGTGATCCGCCCGGAGGCCGATCTCGACGTCGTAGAACGCCTCGAAATCCTGGGCGGCTGCGGCCTGGATGGCGTAATGCTCGGGCTGGAACGTCTGGATGATGGCGGAGCCGCCATCGGGACCCCGGCCGACGCGTCCGGCGACCTGGGTGAGCACCTGAAACGCTCGCTCGCCGGCGCGGAAGTCTGGAATGGCGAGGCCGGTGTCCGCCGAGATCACCCCGACCAGGGTGACCTCCGGGATGTCCAGGCCCTTCGCCACCATCTGGGTTCCCACGAGCACCCGGGACCCGCCTTTCATAAAGCGATCGAGCACCTCGGAATGCGCCCTTGCGGTGCGGGCCACGTCACGGTCCCAGCGCAACACCCCGGCGCCGGGGAACCTTCGCTCCACCTCGGCGACGACCGACTGGGTGCCGCTCCCCATCGGCCGCATGTCTTCGGCATTGCACACCCGGCACACGGCGCTCGGCCGGACCCGGTATCCGCAGTAGTGGCATACGAGGCTGTCGACGCCGTCCGGCATGTCGGATCTGTGCATCGTGAGGGACGTGTCGCAACGGCGGCACAAGCGGACGGCTCCACAACGCCGGCACTGAACGTATGCGGCCGAGCCCCGCCGATTCAGGAAAAGGATCACCCGGCCGCCAGAGTCCAGCGAATGGCCTATAGCGCTGTGGAGCTCCCTGCTGAACAGTCCGGCGTTGCCGGAGCGGAGCTCTTCCCGCATGTCCACGATGCTGACGCCCGCCTGCCCGGCGCTGGTTCGCCCAGGCCCGCGGCCCTGCGCTGACGCCGGCCCCCCGGATTCTAGGAACGTGTCCTCGATGCCAACACGCGTCGGCAGTCGAAGGAGATTGAACTCGGACCGGCGGGCGCGTCTGAATGTCTCGACGTCCGGCGTCGCGCTGCCGGCGACCAGCACTGCGCCGTGCTCGGCACAGAGCCGCTCGGCGACGGCCCGGGCGTGGTACCGGGGCGCCGGGTCGTGCTGCTTGTAGGTCCACTCATGCTCCTCGTCAATAACCACGAGACCGAGATCGCGGATAGGGGCGAAGACGGCGCTTCTGGACCCGAGAACGATCGGGAAATCACCGTTTGCGATGCGCCACCACTGGTCGAACCGCTCGCCGGGCTGGAGGCCCGAGTGGAGGAGGGCGACCTGTCCCGGGAACCGGGAGGCGAACCGGGAAAGCGTCTGGGGCGTTAGCGCGATCTCCGGCACCAGCACGAGGACAGAGCGGCCAAGCTCAAGGCATTTTTCGGTGGCCCGCAGGTACACCTCGGTCTTGCCACTGCCGGTAACCCCGAACAGGAGGAATCTACGCGGCGGGCCGGACCCGCTCCGGGCGGTGCGGAGCGCGGAGGTGATGGCGCCGATAGCCCCGGCCTGGGCGGCGGTCGGATCGAGTGGCATCGTCGTCTGGAACTGGTGCTCGGCAAGCGGGTCTCGCTCCACCCGGATTTCATCGACGCGCAACAGGCCGGCTTTCTTGGCCCAGTCAACGCGAGAGCGGCCGAACTCTCTCGCCAGGTCGGCCTGGGTCTCGCGGCCGGGCGAATCAATGACGCGCCGCAGGAGCGATGCGCGCTCGATGCCACGCGCTCCGGGGCGGGCGTCAAGTTCGTCGGCGGCTTTTTCGACCTCGTCCGCTTCAACGGCCAGCGCCAGGACGCGGGCGTACCTCGGTTTCTGGCGTTGATGCTCCCACTCAGAACGCGTCACGAGCAGCTTCCTGCGGATCAGCCGGTCGACGATAGCGCCCCCTCCCCTTCCCAGGCGCCGTGCGAGGGGTTCGCGGCGCATCTCCCCGGCTTCCTCCACTATTTGAATGGCCCGGCCGGCGCGTGCGCCGACCGCCTCGATCAACGCCGCGTCGGACGCGCGTTCCGAGTCCACCGTCAGCCACGTCCGGAGGCGGCTGGCAAACCCGGGCGGCAGCATCTGGACCGCGGCAAGGAACAGCCCGACCCGGTAGTAGCTGGACATCCACCGGGCGACTTCGATCTGGCGATCGGTGAGCAGCGGGCGCTCGTGCGCCACGCGCTCGATGTCACGGGTCTCTTCGACCGCGGGAATCTCGGTCAGGCTAAAGACAATTCCCTGGACGGTCCGGGTTCCGAACGGCACCCACACCAGGTGGCCGGGCTCAACGTCCGCGTCGTCCGGTACGCGGTAAGTGAAGGTCCGTTCCTGGCCGCCCGCGCCGTCAACGGCGACCTCGGCAAAGCCGCCGCGGCCGCGGCGCGGCGTGCGTTGTGAACGCGCTTCCATTAACGGAGGGTACGCGACACGAGGGCTCGCGTGGTGTGGACGGCGTCGGTGGCCGTTGCGCCCCGGCGCTCCGGGGAACCCTCTTGAGAGTCCTGGGCCGTCGGCCGGCCCGGGGCTTTACCCATTATTCCTGGCGCTCCCGGCCGTTTCCTGGAACGGCTTGGAGGAGGCGGCGGGAAACCCGGCCTAGCGGCGTTCCTTGATCCGTGCTCGACGGCCGGTCAGGCCCCGCAGGTAGTACGCGCGGGCCCTGCGGACCTTGCCCTTCCGGGTGACCTCAAGCGAGTCGAGGAGCGGCGAACACAGGAGGAAGATTCTCTCGACGCCGATGCCGTACGAGACGCGACGCACGGTGAAGGTGGCGCCGGGCGCGGGCTTGTCGCCCTTGCGGTACCGGCCCTTGAGGACGACGCCCTCGAACGCCTGGATCCGCTGGCGATCGCCCTCGCGAATCATCACATTGACCCGCACGGTGTCCCCGGTCTGAAAATCAACGATCGTGTCGCGCGGCGAGGCGTCGACGAGCGTTCGGGCTTCCATCGCCGTCATTCCCTTTGTGCAGGCCGGGTGTCGTACCCGGCGGTGTGTGCTCGGCCGCACCGGCACCGGCATTGCCGGGACGCGCGCGATGGCCGTTATCGAACATTGGAGAGTTGTTGATTGTAGGGCCGGAAGGCGCCGCGCGGCAACGGTCTAAGTGCAAATAGGAACCGGGATGGTCAACACCGCGCCCCGCGGATCAGCCTTTGGCCCGCGATTCAACCTCCCGGCGGCAGGACCGTGGCCGGGATCTCGATCCGGTCCGGCACGTTCCTGTCGTACACAACGAAGGCCCGCCGGGTGCCTTCAATTCCGATGTCAGGGTCCCGGTTGATAAACGAAATCACGTACTCAACATGGAAGTCCGAGACCCGTATCGCCAGCTCGTGTGTCTGTACGATCGGGGCGTCGATCCCCGGGACCCTGATGTTTTCAGACCCGGTTATTCGGTAGAACTCACCGTCGTCCGGTGTCGAGGGATCGGAGAACTCAAATATCTCCATGCGGGGGATGATCTGACCGGAGCCGATATTTGAATCCGGGTCGAACTCCAGCTCACGGCGCCACACGTCGCTCCCGCGCTCGCGGTAGATGAGCTGGCCGTCGGCGACGATGAACTCTGCGATCGGGTCGTCCGGGTCGTCCGTGGCGCCGCGGTACCGGCCGGGCAGCGACCATTCACCGTCAACGGTGGACACCTGGAGCTCCTCACCGGCGGTAACGGCCATCTCGGTCGTGAAGCGGAACGACACGAGAGACGCCGACGCCTCGGCCGCCTTTTGCAGGACTTCGATCGCGGTCAGCCCGCCCATTCCGGTGGGGGCAAGCGACGCCGCGGACGCCGTCGCGGTTGCGATCACAATATCGGCGGCTGAAAGAGGCTCGCCGCCGATACCAGCGCTGCCGCCGTTCGACCCCGAGCCGCAGGCGACCGCGCCGATGATCGCAGCGGCCGCCAGCAAGGGCAGGAGCCGCATCGCGGAGTAGCGTCTCACTGGCCGGTGTCCCCATCGCCGGCCTGGTGATCCCTTGTTCGCGATTTCGGGGTTTGCGGCTCCATCAGGTCCGGCCGGCGTTCCCGGGTCCGGGCTTCTGACTGCTCTTGCCGCCAGCGCTCCAGGCGGGCGTGGTCGCCGGAAAGAAGGATTTCAGGAACGTGACGCCCGTCCCACTCGGCGGGCCGTGTATAGACCGGGCCCTGCAACCGTCCGCCCAGGCCGGAGGCGAACGAATCAGACGGCGCCGACTCCTCCGAGCCAAGGACGCCCGGGATGAGCCGGGTCAGCGCGTCCACGAGTACGATCGCCGCCGGCTCGCCTCCGCTCAACACGTAGTCCCCGATCGATATCTCCTCATCGACCGACGCGTCGATGAACCTTTCGTCGACACCCTCGTAACGGCCGCAAACAAGTATCAGCGAGTCACGCGCCGCCAGTTCCATCGCAGTCGCCTGATCGAACCGCCGGCCCTGCGGAGAGAGCAGGATGACTCGCGGTTCCGGCTCGCCGGCGTCGCGTGCGTTTATCTTGAGATCATCAACGGCGTCGGCCAGTGGCGCGGGCTTCATCACCATCCCTGCGCCGCCGCCGTAAGGCTCGTCGTCGACGGTCCGGTGCCGGTCGGTCGTATAGTCACGCAGCTGGTGGGTCGTTATCTCGACGAGACCGTCCCTGACCGCCCGCGACACGATGCTGGTCCCGAATGGACCGTCGAACATCTCGGGAAAGAGCGTGATGATGCGGATTCGCACGGCTCAGGCCCGGCGAAAGCCTTCGTCAGGGTGGGGTCCGCGACGGCCGGCCAGGATGTCGATCGCGTGCGGCAACACCGGCAGGATCACTTCCAGGGTCTCCCGGACGCCTCGCGGGCTGCCGGGGAGGTTGACGATGAGCGTGCGCCCGCGAACCCCGGCGACGGCCCGGCTCAACATCGCCGCGTGGGTGGAGGCGATCGACTGCGCGCGCATCGCCTCGGCGATGCCCGGCACGGTGAGTTCAATAACGTCCGTTGTGGCTTCCGGGGTCACATCGCGCGACCCTAGCCCGGTCCCTCCGGTGGTGATGACCAGGTCCACGTCGCCCCCGTCCGCCCACTTGATGAGCGTCTCCGAGATCAGTTCCTTTTCATCCGGAATCATCACGCGTGCGGCCTGCTCAAAACCTGCCGCCGTGAGCATCTCCACTATCGCATCGCCGCTGGTGTCGGCGCGTTCACCGGCGGCGCCGGCATCGCTGCTGGTCAGGACTGCGAAACGCCGCCTGCCCGGTTGTTCCTGACCATGCTCATGGCCGGAGTGACCGTGATCGCGGCCCGTCTCATCGCGGGGATCGTTGGAATGTTCGTGGCCAGCATCGTGGGACATCGGGACGAGGATGCTAGCACGGTGCGACGCCCTGAAATCCTGGAAATCGCCTGGAAAACTTCCGGCCGGGCCGCTGAAAACCGCGGCACTTTGAGGAAACGTGCCTAAACGCGTAGTCCGGCGCGCTAGCGAAAAAACGGTGCAGATTGGTATTCATTTAAAGGTATGGACGCGGCAGCCCTTGACCGGGGTCGCGACACCATCCAACCCATGCCCTGTGCGACCAGGAAACGGCCCCCAAATTGATGCCCGTCATGCCTTCCACCGCTCCGACGCCGACACAACGATGTGCCGCGGGAGAGACACGCACGCCGGTTTCCCACGCTGTCGCCGGTCCGGGAACGCCGGGACCGCAAGAACGGTTCGGACCGGAAACAGGCCCAGAAAGACACGGGGAAACACGCGGGGAGAGCGGCCCGGTGAATGAGACGCGACATATCCCGGTCATGGTCCCGGAGGTGTTGCGCGCACTGGAGGTTAAACCCGGCGGAGCGTATATCGACGCCAACCTGGGCGAGGGCGGCCACGCCGAAGCGATCCTCCGGGCAAGCGGGCCGGATGGCGCCGTGCTCGGTATCGACGCCGATGCTGAGGCCATTGTCTCGGCGACGCACCGGTTAACTGAATGGGCTGATCGGTTGACGACGGCCAACGCGAACTTCCGGGACATACGGTCGATAGCCGCGGAGCATGGCCGGGACGAGGGATCGGTGGACGGCGTGCTGTTCGACCTCGGCCTGTCGTCGCTCCAGCTTGATACCGAGAAGCGCGGTTTCAGCTTCCGGCGGCCTGACCCGCTCGACATGCGTTTCGACGTCAGGCAGACGCTGACGGCGGACGACATAGTCAACCACTATGACCGTGACGAACTGGCCGATCTGATCTACCGCTATGGCGA
>JACZRO010000032.1 GCA_022574675.1 Chloroflexota bacterium | reverse complement strand
CAGTAGAAGCCAAGGTTCTTCATCCGGGCGAAACGCGGGAGTTCTTGGACCCGGCGCTCAGAGAACTCACGGACCTCTCGATAGCCGGTCAAAAAGGCGTCGAAGAGTGATGCAAACCGGTCGGCCGGCAGGTGGGCGTACTCCAGGAACGGTCGCATCACGTCCGACGCGTACCAGTGATAAACCGGCTCGTCGAAGTCGATTATCCGGACGCGCTCACCGTCCCACATCGCGTTCTCGCTGCGGACGTCGGTATGGGTCAGCCCGAACAGACCGGGGTGTTCAGGCAAAGAACGCAGCCACGGGTCGAGCGCTTCGTACTCCGCCCAGACCGGCTCGGGGTCGCCCGGGTCCAAACCATCATGGGTCTGCCGCCACAGGTCCCTCCACGATAAATAAGAAAACTCGTTGGACGGACGGTACAACTCGGCGGCGCGGTGCATCTTTCCGAGTGCGACGCCCCATGCCCGGAACTCTTGCAGGGTCGGCGACTCCAGCGAGACCGCCCGGCCCTGCGCCTCTTCGGTCACCCACGCCAGGAACACGTCGTCGCCCTGCGGGTACTCTTCGATCAGCCGCCCGCTGCCGGACAGCGCCGGGGCGCACACATCCGCCCCGTTTTCCACGAGGTGCTGAAGGTATTCGGCGGCGGCGCGATGCTCCAGCATCGTGCGATTCTCGGCATGGCAGACCTTCAGGAACATCCCGCGGCCACCCGCCTCGAACCGGTACACGATGTTTATCCCGTCGTTGACCAGCCGGACGGAACCCTCATCAGCGCCCCAGAGTGCGGCGATCTCCAGGCCCGAACGCTCGCGATCGAACGTCGCGTTGCGTTCAGACCAGGGGATCATCCCAGAATCTCAAGCCTCACGGCTTCGGGCTTTCCAGGAGGACCGTCGCCCCCATCCCGAGGTACTTCTCCCGCAGGTTCCAGTCGTAGTTGCGGATCATGAGTTTTGCGCCCGTGCCTTCCAGGGCCTTGACCGCGTACTCCACGCAGGCGTCGTCGGACACAGACAACGGGTGGTGGGGGTTGGCCTCGCGGTCAAAGCTCAGGTCCGCCGGTCCCCACGAGATGCAGTCCACGCCCGGCCGCACGAGCCGCGGGATGTTGCATATCGCCTGGATCGACTCAACCTGGAGAAACAACACCCCGTAGTTGTTCCACCACTCTGCATACTCCAGCCGGTCTGACCGCTCCTGGACCCCGACGCGCGGGGCCCCGCCCCAGCTGCGCTTGCCGACCTGGCGGTAGTAGAAGTAGTCCACCGCTTCCTGCGCCGTCGCTTCGGTCTCGGTCTGGGGCACCTCAATGATGCTCGGTCCGAGGTCGAGCCAGTTGCCGACCTGGTAGGTGTAGCGAGTGTGTTTGATCCGGAAATGGACCGGTATGCTGAGATCCTGGGCCGCCTGGCAGACGCTCACCAGGTTCGTCTCGAGCAGCGGGTTGTGCTGGCTGTCGACCGAGATGTAGTTGTAAGCGTCGTCTTTGCTCCAGATGTCCTCGATCTGGGACCTGGTCGCGTTATACGGAACGGCCACGCCGATCGTGGTGTCGCCGCGCCTGATTCGTTCTTTGAGATTCTCTTCGCCCGCCATGTGGCCTCCGGTCGGCGCTCCATCCCCGTTCGGGCCTGGCGACGCCGTGACTCGTGAACGGCCGGAATCATACCCCCGATACCGACCCGGACTTCGGACCTGAGCGCTCGGCCCCGGACTCTTTCCGCTTGACGGGCCGCTTTCGCTTTTGCACCCTGTGCCCAATCTGTGCGAGCGTTGCCCGGGAGGCAGCCGTGGAGTATCACATCGAAGGCAATCCAGACTACGGTCAGCTGACCGTCTCTCTCTCGCCGGGCGAATCGTTCCTGGCAGAGGCTGGATCGATGGCGTACATGAGCGAGGGCACGAAACTCAAGAGCAGGCTCGTAGGCGGTTTCCTCAAGGCGTTGATCCGGAAGATCGTGGGAGGCGAGTCCCTGTTCGTCGGCGAGTACAGTCATCCCGAGGGCGGCGCGGCCACATTCTCCCCCAACCGGCCGGGGACCATCCTGCAACGGACGATGACTGGCGAGCCGTTCATCCTTACCGCCGGCTCTTTCATGGCCGCCACCGACGGCGTGACGCTGAACACCCGCTTCGGTGGGTTGAAGGCCCTGTTCTCGGGCGAAGGGGCCTTCATCGTCGAGGCCGGCGGTAACGGCGAGCTCTTCTTCAACTCTTACGGGGCGATCATCGAGAAGGAAGTCGACGGCGCCCTGGTGGTGGACACCGGCCACGTGGTGGCCTGGGAATCGAGCCTCGATTACAACGTGACGAGCGTCGGCGGAGTGAAGTCCACCCTGTTCTCAGGCGAGGGGCTGGTGTTGAACTTCTCCGGCACGGGCAAGGTATACCTGCAGACGCGGACGCTGGGTGGCATGGCCCGATGGCTGACGCCGTTTAGCCGCTAGGAGAGTCTGGCCCATGGACGTACAGGTTGTGGAGAGAGGCGCATTCAGTTGGGTCCACGTTCGCCTGGAACCGGGCGAGAAGTTCATCTCCGAGGCGGGCGCCATGTTCCGCGCCTCCACGAACATCGATATCAACGTGACGACGCGCAACCGCGGCCGGGGCGGAATACTGGCCAGCGTAGGGCGCATGCTTGCCGGCGAGAGCTTCTTCCTGTCGACCTACTCGTCGAATGACGGCAAGCCCGGAGACGTGGGACTGGCGCCCACGCACCAGGGACAGATCCAGAAGATCGAGAGTGATGGCGCCACAGAATGGCTATGCGCCGGCGGCTCTTACCTGGGCTCGTCGGAAAGCCTCGCACTTGATACGAACTTCCAGGGATTCCGGGGCATGCTCTCGGGCGAATCTCTCTCATTCATATCCGTGTCCGGCGCCGGCGTCCTGCTCGTAAATGCGTTCGGGAAGATCTCCGGAATCGATATCGAAGGGGGACTCACGGTAGATACCGGCCACGTGGTCGCCTTCGAGAGTTCGCTTGATTACTCCATCGGCAAGGCGGGCGGCAGTTTCTTGCAATCGTTCCTGGCTGGAGAGGGACTGGTGATGAACTTCCGTGGACAGGGCCGGATCTACGTCCAGAGCCACAACCCGGACGAGTTCGGCAGGGAGATCGGCCCCCTGCTGCCGCCGAGGAGGAGGTAGGGTGCGGTACACGATCGAGGCCCGGCCCAGTTACAGCGTTCTTGAGGTCACCATCGAGCCCGGCGAACAGGTCGTGAGCGAGTCAGGCGCTATGGCCTGGATGAGCCCGAACATGCGCCTCCAGACTTCAACGCGGGGCGGGATCATGGCAGCGCTGAGCCGCAGCATGCTAACCGGGGAGAGCTTCTTCCAGAACACTTATGAGGCGCTCGACACCCCCGGTACGGTGGCATTCACTCCGGGCCAGCCGGGCGACATCATGGCGCACGAGATGGCCGGCGGCGAACTCCTCCTTGAAAAGGACGCCTACCTGGCGTCCGACCCGGGTGTGCGACTGGACAGCAATTTTCAGGGATTGAGCGGCCTGTTCAACGAAGGACTGTTCGTGCTGCGCGCTACGGGAACCGGCACGCTGTTCTTCACCGCCTATGGCGACATCGAAGAGATCGACCTGGACGGCGAGTACATTGTCGATAACGGCCATGCCGTGGCCTGGGATGCGAGCCTCCGGTACACGCTGACCCGGGCGCGGCAGATTCGCTCGTTCCTGTTCTCCGACCAGTTGCTGCTGAGATTCAGCGGCCGCGGCAAACTCTGGGTGCAGTCAAGGAACCCGCGTTCGCTCGCCAACTGGGTCGTCCCGTTCAGGCCAGTGCAAAGGGAGCGGCGCCGGTAGGTCTCGGCGGTCTGGCGCGTACCACTTGCCGGAAGCCAGACCCGCGTCGATCCGGGTTCGTCACAGCCGGTAGTACCGCACGGCGTTGTCGTGGAACAGTTTCCGGCGATCCGCGTCCGGCAGCCCTGACGTGATCTCGTCGTACGCCGCCCAGATCTTCGTGTAGTCACTGGTCAGGCTGTCGACCGGGAAGTTGGAGGCGAACATGCAGCGGTCGACGCCAAAGATCTCGATCGTTCCCTCTACATAAGGCCGGATGTCGTCGACGGTCCAGCCGGGCGTCGCCATTCCGAGCGCCGATATCTTCACCGACACGTGCGGCGACTCCGCCAGCGCCCGCATGCCGGCGTCCCACTGGCGGCGGGCGGCGGCATTTTTCGCGTACGGCATGCCGGTGTGGTTCAGGATCACGGGAACCTCCGGCACGTCGGAGGCGAGGCGGGCCGCCATTTCGAGCTGCCACGGCCAGACTTGAAGCTCAAATGAAGCTCCGAAATTGGCCAGCAGCCGATACCCGTCCCGCCAGGCCGCGTCGTCCATGACGTCGCCGCGGTCTATGAAGTTCAGTCCGGCGTTGTCCTGCGAGTGGTTCAGCATCTGGCGGATTCCGCGAAAATTGGGGTGAGCGGCATGGCGGGCCAGCGATTCTTCCACGTCCGATGCGGCAAGATCGGCGTACCCGACGATCGCCGACACCAAGCCCTTCGCCTCCGGTGAATCGGCGACCGCCTGCAGCCAGGCCGTCTCACCGACCGGGTCGCCGTCATGGTCCCACTCGGCCTGGACGTGGACCGACTTGACCAGGTCGTACTGTCCCTCCGAGGCGTCTGAGATCAGGTCCGAGATCAAGTACGTCCGGCGGATCTTCGAGTAGTCGCCCGCGAAATGGTCGATAGGCGTCTGGAGCCAGGGGTACCGGTTGTTCTCCAGGTCCCACAGGTGATGGTGCGTGTCGATGATCTTCATGGGAACTCCTACGGCAAGACCTGCCGGCCGGGCGCGCCGACGTCAGCGGGACCGGGGCCGGAACCCTCCAGCAAGTTGTCGTTTATGTAGTCCCAGTTGAAGTCAAACCCCAGTCCCGGGCCGTCCGGGAGGTGTACGAAACCATCGTCGTCCATCGGGTCGCATGGCGAATTCAGGTAGAGCGGCGGCTGGTCGTAATCCTCGTCCGGGTACAGGAGCCCGCGCTCGAAGAACTCACATGTCTCTTCCGTCGTGGCCCCAAGAATGGCGGCGTTCCCGAATCCCCCGACGTGCATCTCGCATGGCACGCCGAACGATTCGTACATGTCGACGGCCTTCTTGCACGCCGTGATCCCGCCGAAGTTGACGTCGATCCGGCCGATGTCCGACGCCCGCTGAAGCACCCATTCCGCCCGGCTGTAGTGAAGGCCGTCGGTCAGCTCGGGCGAGCAGACCGGGATGTCCAGCTCCTGGCAGAGGCGGCGATACGGCTCGGTCCGGCGTTCGTCCATCGGATGCTCGTAGAAGTAGTAGCCGAGCCGCTCAAGCTCCCTGCCGACATACACCGCCTCCTGGTACGAGTACACGCCCCAGGGATCGTGCATGAGCGTCATGTCCGGGCCGACGGCGTCCCGCACCGCCTCGCACACCTCCACGTCCTCGCGCGGTGACGACGGCTTGCCGGGCGTTGGCTCAAGTGTCTTCGGGTCGGCAAAGATGTATGCGTGGACCTTGAACGCCCGGTAGCCGCGCTGTTTGGCTGAGCGGGCGAGATCGGCGTACACGTCCGGGCTGCCCAGGTTGGGCGCAGTGCTGGCGTAGGCCTTCGCTTTGTCCCGAGCCCGGCCCATCAGCTTCGCCACGGACACCCCGGCGACACGGCCCGCCAGGTCCCATAACGCCGAGTCGATGTTACCGAGCAGCCGCTCCGATATGCCGCGGTGCTGCGCCATCCAGTTCCAGAGCAACTCCCGGTCCCACGGGTCCTGCCCCACGAGCAGCGGCTTGATTACCGTCTCGACTTCCGTCGCCGTCGCACCGTAAAAGTACGAGTGGACGCCGCCGGTGGCGTATCCGACCGCGCCCTCGTCGGTGGAGATGCGTGTGATCGTCTGGACGCCGTCGCGCTGCTCTCCGATCTGACCGTAGCCCCACTTCGTGCCGTGGCTGCGCGTCGGCAGCCGGAACGTAATGACCTCGACGTCGATGATCTTCCCGGCGGCGTTCCCGGCAGTCCCAGAAATCCCAGAGCTCAAAGAGGTCACCCTCCACTCAGGCCTTCAGTCGGTGGCGAGAGGGTAGCCGATACGGCATTGGTGGTGGGACCGGCCCCCGGCCCACCCGATCGGCCCCGGCGCGGGCGTCAGTCCGCCTGGTACGCCGTCCAGTCCTCCGGCACGTCGGCGAGTGCGACCGGCCGTCCGTCGATCGCGCTCTTGATCGTGGCGAGCGTGGCGGTCAGGTCGGCGACACCGTCTTCCGGGGCGTACCGCGGCGGCATGCCGTCCAGCACGGTACAGGCGAAGTTGCGCAGCGCGTTCCCGTGGGCGCGGTCGTAGTAGGAGTTGTTCGATGACCACGACCGGTCGTCTCCCTCGCCCGGGTCGAACGTCTTCTCCGTCCCGTCTGCATACAACGTGACCGGCGCAACCTGCGGGTAACCCGGCGCGGAGCCGCCGCCCTCGCCGAACACCAGGATCGTGCCGCGGGCGCCGACGATCTCAGTGCGGAAGCCGACGTACCGGCCGGCCTCCGGAGCCGTTTCGGCCTGCATCCACAGGCCGTCAACCTCTCCGCCTTCGTACATCCACGTGACCGACGTGATGCCGCGCAGGTGCGCCTCCCGGCCCTCGCCGTGCGGGTGCGGCAGGGCGTTGACTCGCTCGATCGCTGACATACCGTTGAACAACCGCGCCGTGGCAAAAAAATGCGGCCCGTGGTCCATCATCCACGGGAAGTCGCCGCCTCCCGAAAGCGCCGGGTCGTAGCGCCATGCGATGTGGTGGCCCCGGCCGCCGAGGCGCTCGTTCTCCGCCTCGTTGAACAGCCACGGCCCCCTCGTCTGGCGCACCTGAACGACCTCGCCGATGGCGTCGCCCTCGATCAAGTTACGGGCCACAAGGTGCGGGCCGTGGAACACGTAACTTTCGCCGACCATGAGCCGGACGCCGGCCTCAGACGCCGCACGCACCATCGCCCTGGCCTCGCCCAGGCTCCGGGCCATCGGCTTCTCCACGTAAACGTGCTTGCCGGCGCGCGCCGCTGCGATCGCCATCTCGGCGTGCATGAACGGCGGCGTGACCAGATCGACGGCATCGATCCCCGGGTCGGCTAGAAGTTCCTCGTAACTGGAGTAGGCCTTGCCAACGCCGCGCTCACTGGCAAGCGCCTGAACGGCGTCGGCGTTCACGTCGCACAGCGCCACCAGGTTAAAGCGATCGATAGTCGGGATGGCGTTCAGGTGCGCCGGCGCGGCGACCAGCCCGGCCGCGCCGACCAGTGCGATATTGAGCCTGTCGTATGACATGAGAACTCCGTTGGACGGGCCGAACAGGAACTCCCCGCCGGTCCGCATCCATCGCTACCTTTGCTGCACCAGCTCGATCCGTACGTCGTCCGGGCCCTGCACAAACGCCACGAGGTTGCCCCCCGGGATGTCGATCGGACCCTCAAGAAGCGGAGCGCCAAGTGCGCCAAGCCTCTCGATGTCAGCCAACAGATCATCCGAATCCACGCCGAAGTGCTCCAGCCCCCAGTGCGGACCGGCGTTCCCGCCGGCCATCGTCTCACCGTCGCGGGCGCTCGAAATGTTCACGACCAGGCCGCCCGGGGACTTGCAGTTGAGCCGGCGGTCGCCGAAAGAGCGGACCGTGTCGCTGACGATCTCGAAACCGAATGCCTCGGCGTACCACTCGGCAGTACGTCGTGGATCGGGCGCTTTCAGATGGATGTGATTGATACCGAACGACAACGCACGCCTCCAGACCGATGTGTAACGAAAAACGCCCGGGCATTCGACCCGGGCGTCTTGTCTTCGAGCATCTTGCTTGTTAACCGCGCTGGATAAGCTCGATGCGGATGTCGCCGGGCGCCTTGATGAACGCGATCTTCAACCCACCACCGGCTTCGATCGGGCCTTCCTTCAACTCGGCCCCAAGACCGATGAGGCGTTCCAACTCGGAGTCCATGTCGTCAACATCGAACCCGAAATGCTCAAGTCCGAAACGGACTTCGGCGCTCGCGGGACCGAGCTTCTCGCCCAGCTTGTCACGCTGGCCGGAAATGTTGATGTTGAATCCGTTTCCGTCGTAACAACGCAGGAATCGGTCGCCTCCGACTTCACGTACATCATCGCTGCGGATCTCAAGCCCGAAAGCCTCGACAAACCAGTCGGCGGTCTTCTTCGGATCTTCGGACTTGAGGTGTACGTGGTTGACGATGTGTCCCATGAATTTCCTCTGGCAGTTCGTAGCTGCCACGTATCTCAAGTGTTGTCTGTTGCCGCACGAGATTATGCCCCGTATGTGGGCCGGTCAAGGAGCCGTCGCGGCACCGCCTTATATGCCGATCTCCTCGAACATGACTGCGTAGTCGACTCCCAGCCGCTCACCGGCCGCGGCCGCGCCCCAGGTCAGGAACTCCTCCGGGTTGAAGTCGAACGACAGGCCTGCGATGTAAGCCTTGTGCTCCTTCAATGAGGCTATCCCGCGCTCAAGCGTCGCACCGACGTCCACGCCGTGCGTCGGGTTGCTCGATCCCCCGGTCAGCACCGAGCGGATGCCGTCCCACGGCTCCAGGCCTTCCTCCAGCAGTTCCGGAAAGATCCAGCGGTTCCCGGCGTCACGAGCGGCGTCCAGCACCGCAAGGCCGGCCCATCGGTGGTCCGCCATGTTGAGCTTCCCACTCGAATACTGGAGACGGTGGTTTCCGCTGATAACGATCTCCGGCCGGTACTTGCGAAACGCCCGGGCGATATCCCGCCGGAGGCCCATTCCGTATTCGATCACGCCGTCGTGGTAGTCGAGGAAATCCACCGTCGTTACCCCGACCTGCGCAGCCCCGGCGATCTCCTCCGCCTCACGAAGGGGACCGGCCTCGGCCGGGTCCATGCCGTCTATGCCCGCCTCACCCCGGGTCAAGAGCAGGTACGTGATCTCTTTGCCTTGCGCGGTCCAGCGTGCAATCGCCGAAGCGGCGCCGTACTCAAGGTCGTCCGGGTGCGCCGCCACCGCGACCGCGCGCTCCCAGTCCTCGTCAAGTGGCAGTAGCTTCGGCGTGTTCTCGGTGCTCATGTCTGGCCTCCTTGCAGGCGGGTCGCCGGCAGGTCGATTTTCGGACGGTTAATTTCCGGTCCCGGGCGGGCGGGTCCCGGCCCTCGCGCCGCGGACTTCCAGCCGCGCAAACCGTTGCAAGCCGGCGGCGGCGGCGCGGCGTGCGTAAGCGGCTCGTTGCTTTGGCGAAAAGGCACGCCTCAACACGATCGCGAAACCGATGAATGCGATCAGCCCGAGTGCGCCCGATACTCCCTGGAACTGGTCTGCGCCGGCAAGTGACCCGAACCCGAACAGCAAGCGCAAACCCACCCCGGCGTTGAGCGCAACAAACGCCACGTCCAGCAGCCAGTGCATGGGCGCTTCCGAGCCCTCGAAAAGGGTCAGCATCCGGATGCCCACCCCAAAAATCACCATCGTCACAAAACCGAGCGTGAACACGTGGACGATCGGCGCCGCAAGTTGCGCACCGAGTATCGGATTACCGGCGATCATGCCGATGGCATCCAGGGCGGACAGCCCGGCGGCGACAAGCAACCAACCGAAGGCGGCTCGGATAAACCACTCGTAACGCGTGTACGTGCCTTCAAGGTAGGTGCTTCGCCGCGCCGGTGGCTCGAACACGCGCACCGCCACCACGAACGCGACAAGCCCGGCAGCCTGGAGAAGCAAACCGGGCGCCGTCCAGTCGTCGGACACCCCCCGGTAGCGAGCCAGGACGTACCAGCCCGTCCCCACGTTCACGAGCGCCAGGGCAAGCCAGGACAGCCAGCGGCGTGTCGGTTTGAGCCCAAGGAACCCGACTATCGCCCGACTGGTCACCCCGAAGATGAAGATCACGAGGAAACCGACAAGCCCGGCATCGATCATGGCCATATTCCAGAGCCCGGGCGCGGCGGCGGCGTCCGTATCGGCCATACGAAACACGATCCGGGCGTGGAGCGCCGCCGCGATCACGGCCCAGGCGATAGCCGACCATAACCACGCCTCCGTCTGCGTCCGCCGGTTCTGGCCTCGAATGAGAGCACGACCGATCACGATCGCGTAGATCAACACCCCGGCGAGTAACAGCACCCCCGACGCATCCAGCAGCTCCGGGCTGAACGAGCGGCGGTGGAGCGACTGGCCGAAGAACCGCAGCGTCACGCCGGCCACCACCAGCGCCAGGACGGCTCGCTGCGGCCACGGGAAGTCCATGGGCCCGTTGCGGAACCTGGGCACGATATGGAACGAGACGCCCATCAAGAACAACCCCGCCCATCCAAAGATCTGGGCAACACCATGCGCCTGGCCGTGGACGATCCACCACAACCCGCGGTTTATGCCGAACGCGGGAGCAAACATCATCCCGGCGCCGGTGCCGAACCCGTAGATGAGCGCCACCAGTAGGGATGCCCAGACGAACGGCCTGTACAGTCGCTGCGCCGACCATGGCGTGACCGCGTACCGTCCCTGCCGCGTTTCCGGCGAGTCCCCTGATACCGGGCTCGGCGAGGGGCCCGGACCGCCACTAAAGGTCATGCATCAATTCCAGTAAGCCGGCATGCGCATCCGGCCAGGCCGCGATCATCACCTGCCAGGGGCTTTCGACCGTCCAATCAAGAGCATCACCATTCCCGTCGGTGACAGTGACGCCAAGCTCTTCCGCGATCGCCAACCCGGCCGCCAAATGAACCGTGCCGACGCCATAGGCGACCACGCCCGCGAGCCGTCCCAGGCAGAGCTGACCCAGCGGATACGCCATCGACGCGTACGTCGTCGTCCGGCCAACTCCGCTGACCCACCGGAGGCTGCCGTCAGCCATCATCGCCGCAGATCGATCGGGGCCGTCGATCTCGAGATCCACGAGCTGCTCGGACAACTTCCCGGGCGGCGGTTGGGGAGACCACGGCTTGCCGTTCCTGGACACGCCGCGGCCGCAAACGGACGTTAACGTCTCCCGCATCGTGGGCACGGTGATCGCGCCCAGCAACGGGCGGGTGCGATCCATCAGCGCCACGTTCACGCCCCAGTGGCCGAGCCCGGCGGCGTACGGCGCCGTGCCACACAGCGGATCGACAAGCCAGCGGAGGTCAGAATCCTCGGCGCCGGAAATGCTCTCCTCCGAAACGATTTGGCCGGCCACGTCAAAAGTGCCGAGCACTTCCGCTATGGCCCTGTCGGCGGCGATATCTGCATCCGTCACCAGGCTGCCGTCCGACTTGAAGCTTCGTTCCAGAGGTGAATCGCCGGCGTCTCGAAAACGTGCAAGCAACGCCCCGGCCGCCGCGCCACACGCCGTCACGGCCGCGAGCAGGGCATCTCCGCGGTTGAACTCTGTCAACGCGCCCGGACTGCCTGGTACGTCCCGGCGCTGAGCAACTCATGCCCGACTTTCAGCATACTTTCAGTGTTGTCCGCCATATATCCGGTCAGCATCTCGGCCGCGGCTTTCGTCTCGCCAGCGTCGATCATCGCCCGCCCCTGTGTAGCCATATCGTACGCCGATCCGAACAGAGCCTTCTGCAGGGCCCACCAGCCCTCGTGGACCTCCTTCATTCGTTCATAACCTCCGGCGAGTCCCTCCTGTGCCAGGTCGTGAAACATCCACCACGGGCTGTCGGGCGAAGAGCTACTCCCGCCCACCGATAGCGCCTCCGGAATATCGCCCTCGATGAACACCGGGAAGAACAACGTCATGCACGGCACGTACATCCCACACCAGTAAACGGGCAGTCGCGACCCGTCCGCGCAGAGGTCGGCCACCAGGCTCGCGGCCGTGGCGCCGCCTTCGTGCTGCGGATGGGTGCAGATACCGCGGCGGGTGCCGGGAACCGGTTCAAACACACCGGGATCACCCTCCGGCGCTCCGTGGTCGGACAGCGTGAGCATTAACTTGCCAAAGTCGATCGCCCCGGCATGGTGTGCGAGTATCGAAGACGACCTGGACTGCCGGCGCGCGCCCGACTTTGCGTCGTCAACTGCGGAGTACGCGGCAGTCCAATCGAAGGCGCCGGCGTTAGCGGGCTCGTACAGGCCGTGCCGGACGGCCTGCGCTTCCGCCCCGGGTGACAGCCGGACGTCGCCGCCCATCCCGCTGACGTTGCTGATGCTGTGGGCGCCGGAGACTGAACGAACCGCCCACTCGTGTCCTACGGTTTCGACCACAAACGCCTCTCCGGGGTCGGCGACGAGGTAGATGTTGTCGTACGTCCGCACACCGGCGTCGTTGGCAAACTTGCCCTGCCCGTACTCCTCCACAAGCCCGGTGATCTCATTAACGGCCTCTTTTGCGGTCGCCCCGCGTTCCAGCGCCAGGCGCAGTACCTCCATGCCGATCAGTTTCGGCTCGTCCGCCTCCGGGAGAAGCGACGGAAGCGCCTCGTTGCCGATCACCACCTGGTGCTCGTTGAACCCGTGCTCGTAACCCCAGCACCAGAATGGGCGCGACCCGATGTGCCGGTACGCTGCAGACGGGCCCTCGATCTCCATGAACTGCGTGCCTGGGACTGCTGAGCGTGTCGCCGCGTGCAACTCCAGGGGCTGGGCCTCGTCTGCCGGCCGATCACTGTTCTTGGCGAACAGTGTCGCTCCACCCTTTGACGCTCTCCCGGTGGAGACCATCGTGTCGCATCCCGTATAAAGACCCGGGTCAAAGTTCAATCCGGGACCGAGAACAGGACTGGAGACGTTCCGGCATTGGCTCATTCAGACCTCCGGGGCGATGACACAGCGGGCCGTTTTTATCGAGAACGCGGCCATCCTACACAACGGCCTCACCTGACACAGGTAACTGCTGTCACGGCGTCGGTTCAATGGCCGGTGGAGGTTCGTCACGGAACAGTTCCATTCAAGGCCTGACCTGTGGCTAGCTCGGGCCGGTGGACGGCAATTGCCGCATCCCCGATTTCTTGCAGGACCGCTCGCTTCCTGCTTCGTCCGTCCAACAATGGCAGAAGGGCGAGACCGTCCCGCCATCCAGGCCCGCCGCGCCATTACGGCGTTCTCGTCCCATGAGCATCATTCAACGCGGAGCGACAGAAGGGCACATGTCCACCCAGCAGACAGCCGGACAGGCCTCACCGGGCGCGGAGAAGATCGGCGTTTATACGATCGTGGAACCGGTGGCCGAGACGCCCATGACGTCCGTCTACAGGGCGATCGACTCCACTGACGGTCGCTCTGTCGCTCTGCGCGTGTCCAACGCGGGCCTGCTTGCGGACCCCGGCCGCCTGCGCGGCCTAATTGAGGCCGCAAACCAGATCGCAGCGGTGCATCACCCGAACGTGCTTCGCGTGTTCGAGATTGGCGGAGAAGACGGTCGTTTCTATGTCGTAACGGAACTCCTCCCGCAGAGCCTGGATATCAACCTGGAGTTCAGCGGCCAGATGTCCGTCGCGCAGGCCGCGCGGCTCTCATCCGATATCGCGAACGGAGTCGCCGCCGCGCATGACGCGGGGCTCGTCCATGCCGGCCTCTCGCCCCACAACGTACTCGTCGGCACAGACGGCGTGGCGAAGGTCTCCGATTTTGGAGCCGCCGCGCTGTCCCGGCCTGCGGGCCGTCTCCCGTACTTCTCTCCGGAGCAGGCAACCGGCCGCCCGGCGGAGAAGGCCAGCGACATCTACGCCCTCGGGGCGCTCCTGTATCACATGCTCGCCGGGCGGCCTCCGTTCGACATCTCCGACCCTCGGGAGCTGTTGACGGCCCACGCGGAGGCAGAACCAGAGTCGATACGCACGATCCGGGCCGACCTGAAGGTGCGGTTCGCGAAACTCGTCATGTCCTGTTTAGAGAAGAGCCCCGGGCGCCGGCCGGCATCGATGCGCGAGTTGGCGGAACAGTTGGAAGAGATCGCAGAGAAGGCCGACGGCAGCGTGGCACGCAAGGCAGTCGCGTCCGGAGAGGACGCGCCGGTCGTGCGCCGGAAAACCGCTGCCGCCGGCTCCTCGGGGCCAGACGGACCTCCACCCGCTCCATCCACCGCCGAGACTCCTGGCACGTGGACGGAGGCCGGCGAAGTCAGCGAGCCGCGCGCCGAGGGCGCCTCAGTCGTGTTGCCGAGCGGTAATGTGTTGATATTCGGCGGGCGCGGTGGTGTCACCACATACGAGATGTACGACCCGGAGATGGAGTTGTGGTTGCCCGCCGCGCCCGCGCCAGACGCTCGCATATGGCCAACGGCAACGCTGCTTCCTGACGGAAACGTCCTGGTAGCAGGGGGTTACACAGCCACCGAACCGTTGGCGACGGCGCTGTTGTTCGACCCGCGCAAGCGCACCTGGTCAGATACCAGCGCTATGTCAGCAGCGCGCGCCGAGCATAGCGCGACCCTCCTGGAAGACGGCAAGGTACTGGTATCCGGCGGACTGGGGACACAGGGCGTTTTGAAATCAGCAGAACTTTACGACCCGGGTTCCGGGACATGGACCTCCGTAGATCCGATGGGATGCGATCGCGTCCGTCACACGGCGATCAGGCTCAAGGATGGAAAGGTCCTGGTCGCGGGAGGCTTCGCGGAGGCAGGAAACCAGGCGAGCGCCGAGCTTTTCGATCCGCGCAGCGCGACCTGGAATGACACGCACGCGATGGAGGCGCCGCGCTGGCGCCACACTGCGACGCTGCTGCTCAACGGCGAAGTCCTTGTGGCTGGCGGTGAGGACGACGCCGGCGGCAAGATGCGCTCGGCTGAGATCTTCAAGCCCGGGGCCGGGTTCTGGGAGCCCCTGACACCGATGGAGGGCGAACGTTACGACCACTCCGCGGTGCTGTTGGGCGATGGAAGGGTAATGGTCACGGGAGGTTACGGCGGTACAAGGACCCTGGCGAGCGCGGAGATTTACGACCCGTATTCGGCCACGTGGGAGTCCGCCGGGTTCTGCAAACATGCCCGGATGTGGCACACCTCTCACCTGTTGCCCGATGGCCGCGTACTCGTCGCCGGGGGGTACGCAGACGGCGAAATCTGCTCAACCTGTGAGCTTTTCGATCCTTCAAGCGGTGGGTGGGTGGCGGCGCCAAAACTAAAGTCGCACCGGTACTCCCATAGCGTCTCCACACTGCCCGACGGGAACCTCCTCGTAGCGGGCGGTTACAACCATGACGGTCCACTTGTATCCGCCGCCATCTTCCGGGTCTCGGACGGGGCGTGGGAAGATACCGGCGCATTGATCGCGGGCCGGTTTGAGCATCGCTCTGTCGAGATGGAGGACGGCCGGACCCTGGTCGTCGGTGGACGCAATGAGCATGGCATCCTCGCATCGGCCGAGATCTACAGCCCGTCGCGCGGGGTGTGGCAATCCACGGGCGAGATGGCTGCGCCCACGACGGAGCATTCAGCGACGCGTTTGAATGACGGGAATGTCCTCGTGGCAGGCGGTTGGAACGCCGAGAAGATCTCGAACGCCGCTTACCTCTTCCACCCGGTGGAAGGGAAGTGGCGGAACGTGGAGCGCATGCTGCGAAAAAGGCGCGGCCACAGCGCCATCGCGCTCGATGATGGACGCGTGCTCATAACCGGAGGATGGGACGGGTCAGGATTCCTTGAAACGGCCGAACTGTACGATCCCTCAAAGGACCGGTGGAACAAGATCGAGCCGATGTCACAGGCCCGCTTCAGCCACGTTTCCTTGCTCCTGAAAGACGGCCGCGTTCTGGTCGCAGGCGGCATCGCCGATGACGGCGCCCTCGCAGCCTGCGAGGTGTTCAGCCCGATCGTCGGCACGTGGGCGCCCGTCGGCGACATGGCCCGTGCTCGCTACCTTCACACGGCCATCGTTCGCGAAGACGGCACGGTAGTCGTCGCAGGCGGTCGCGCAGACGACTCTACCTGTGTCGCGACGGCCGAGATTTTTGACCCGGCGACGCGCGGCTGGACGCAGGCCGGCCGTATGGCGCAGGCCCGGACCTGGCATACCGTGTCGCTCCTACGTGACGGCCGGGTCCTGGTTGCGGGCGGATACGCGGAACTGCTCGGGGGAGGCCAGTTCCTGGACTCTGTCGAGATCCTGGACATGGCCGCGTAGCGCGTGCCCTCTCGGTCGGTTTGTACGCGCTTCGGTAGGTGTTCGTGCGGACGCAGGGCGCGCTGAACGATGGCACGATGAGTTTGATCGGCTCAGCGAACGGATCGAGAGTTCAAGAAACGGCAAGGCTTAGCCCGGACACCGTTTCTGCCCGGAAGAGCAATCGGTCCGCGTTCGAGGGTGTTAGGCAGAGGGAGACCCGCGTCCAGCGATGGTGGAAAACACGGACACAGCACACCGGATCGGCAAGTACACCATCCTGGAAGAACTCGCCGGCGCCGGCCGCACCAGGGTCTACCGGACCTTCGACCCCTCTTCGAGCCAGATGGTCGCGCTTAAAGTGCTGGGCGAGGAGCTGGCCGCCGATTTCAGCTTCGCCCAGGGTTTCGAGGTCGCGGCGGAGGCGATCGCCGGCATCGAACACCCGAACCTTGTACGCATCTTTAGCGTCGGCAAGCACGAAGGCGCACCCTACATCGCACAGGAATTCCTGTCCGACGATCTTCGGGCCGTCGTAGGCGGCGCCGAGCCGATCAAATTTGAACGGGCGGTAGAGCTGAGCAAGCAGATCCTTGCCGGGCTGGCCGCCGCCCACGCCGTCGGGGTTCTTCACCGCACTCTCAAGCCGTCCAACGTCCTGCTGGGCACGGACGGGCAGGCCCGGCTGGTCGATTTCGGAATGGTGCGGACGGCGGACATCGCCACCGCGATCGATCACGGCGGCGACCGTGCCGGGATCCTCCACTACATCTCTCCCGAGCAGGCCCGGGATTTCTCGGTCGACGCCCGTACCGACGTGTATGGGGCCGGCTGCCTCATGTATCACCTGTTCACCGGCGAAGCACTGTTCTCAGGGCTCGAGCCGGGCCCTGTGGTGCGGGCCCAGATCGGGGACGACCCGGCGCGACCGATCGAGATACGCCCGGATCTGCCGACGCAGATCTCGGACCTGATCATGATTGCGCTGGCGAAAGACCCGGCGCAGCGATTCCAGTCCGTAACAGATATGGCCGCCGCGCTGGACGGCGCAGTCATCGCCATTAACGAGCCCGAAAAGGCCGAAGGAAAGCGCAAGAAACGGCGCCGCCCGGCCGACCCCCAGGGTCCGAAACCTCGGCGGAAGGGCGGCGTTGGGTTCGTCATGCCGGCGGGTGACTGGCAGAACGGCCAGTCTCTGGCCGGAGCGCGTGCCGAACACACCGCGACAACTCTGCGCGACGGCAGGATCCTCGTGTCGGGCGGGCAGCGAGATAACGGAACGGCCGAAGTTTTCGATGCTTTCGAAAACCGGTGGAGCGGCGCCGGGGCGATGATGCACCCGCGAACGCGTCACACCGCCACGGTGCTGGCGGACGGCAAGGTGCTTGTCGCGGGCGGGTATAAGAACCTGGAGCCGTTCGGCGCCTGTGAGATCTATGACCCAGAGTCCAACACCTGGTCTCCCGCCGGAGAATTGCTGGCCGCAAGGGCCGGCCACACCGCCGCCCTTATGCGGGACGGCAAGGTGCTGGTCGCCGGCGGATACAGCGCCGACGGGATCGAAGCCTCTGCGGAGCTGTTCGATCCGCGCACGAGACAGTGGGCGCGGGTCGCCCCCATGGCCAGACAACGTGCGGAAGCGGTGATCATCGGCCTGCCCTCCGGCAACGCGGTGATCTTCGGTGGCCTTGGCGAGGATGGGCGTGAGGCGTCACTGGAGATATTCAGGCCTGCGACCAACTCCTGGTCGCCCGGGTCGCCGATGACCGTCGCTCGCAGCCGTCACACCGTCTCCGTACTGCACAATGGTCGCCTCCTCGTGGTCGGCGGCGAAGACGCGGACGGCGATCCGGTGAGCTCGGCCTCAATGTACGATCCGTTTCGCGGGGAGTGGAGCAACGCCGGATCGCTCACGGATCCACGCTCACAACATTCGGCCACGGTCCTTCCAGACGGCCGCGTCGTCGTCACCGGCGGCATGGACGACGCGGTCCAGCTTCTTTCGACCGAGATCTACGATCCGGTGTCAAACCGGTGGTCGCTTGCCGCCAGCCCGGAGGCGGCCCCGCTGTGGCACACCTCAAGCCTGCTCGCCGACGGGCGCGTCCTGCTGGCGGGCGGGTATGTGGGTGACAACGTCACAAACTCGACGCAGGAGTTCGACCCGGCGAGCGATGAATGGTCTCAGGCTGGCCGCATGGCCCACGCCAGGTACGTCCATACCGCCACCACGCTCAACGACGGCCGGATCGCAATAGTCGGCGGCTGGGACGGCAAGGCGCCGGTCGGGCCTGTCGAGATCTACGACCACTCGACGGGGACATGGAGCCTGTCCGGGTCGATGGCCACTCCGCGATTTGACCACCGGTCGTTGTCGCTTGAAAGCGGGAAAATCCTGGTCGTCGGCGGCCGGGGCGACCAGGGCGTCCTGGCCGGGGCGGAAATATTTGACCCGGTATCCGGGACCTGCACCACGACGGGGGAGATGCGCACCCCCAGAGCCGAGCACACCGTGGCGCTCCTGCAGGACGGCCGCGTCCTCGTCACCGGCGGATGGGACGGGGACAGGATTTTCCCGACTGTGGAGATCTGGGACCCATCGTCCGGGGAGTGGACCGAGGCCACCCGGATGCACGAGCCGAGACGCGGCCACACCACCGTCACCCTGGGCGACGGCCGTGTGCTCGCCACAGGCGGCTGGTCGGGGGACGGTCGACTCGTCACGGCGGAGATTTACGAGCCGTCGACCGATGCGTGGGGCTCCGCCGGCTCTATGAACTCGCCCCGCTACCTGCACACCTCCACGGTGCTTACAGACGGCCGGGTGCTCATGATCGGTGGTTGGAGCGGAGACCGCGTCGCCAATACAGCCGAGTTGTACAAGCCGGGAACCCGCAAATGGTCAAAAATCGGCAAAATGAGCGAGGCGCGTTATGTTCACAGCGCGCTCGTTCTGAAGGACGGCCGAATCCTGGTAGTCGGAGGCCGGGCCGGCAAGTTCATGTCTCTTTCTACGGCGGATATCTGGGACCCGGTGAAGGGCACGAAAAGTCCCTGGATCGCCGCAGGCCGTATGGCGTCGGCCCGCCTCTGGCACACCGCATCGCTTCTCCCTGACGGTACGGTGCTGGTCGTAGGCGGCTGGACAGAGATCCTCGGGTCGGGCCGGTTCATGGAGAGTGCGGAGGTGTTCGATCTCAAGGAGTTCGACGCATCGAACAGCCCCGAACCCGCCGAGAGCATGCCCGGGTCTGCGCCGGGCCGTAAAGAAGAGCCCGCCGAGGAAACAGCGGAGCCCGTTGAAGAGACCGCCGCCTGAGTGACCGCCCCCTCTCCCGGCCGGGCGCCCTTTGCGCATGGGTGAAGATCCCGTCCTGCGCCCATCGTAAGGATGAGGGAGAAGCTCCGCCGTCGTAAAACTGCACCCGCTTGCGGTCTCTGAGATAGGCATCAGGAATCTGCCCGAAACGTCCACGTTTCTGGGCCGAGTGGGCCGGGCTGCCCATCCTCACTGTTGTTACCCGTGGGTACTTTCGGCGCGCTCCACAGCGTCGTACCAGCCGGCGATCAGGCGCGCCCGCTCGCTGCGCGCCATATCCGGCTCGTAACGGATCCCTGTCCGCCGCAACCGGGCGACCTCCGCTTCGCTTCGCCAGAGCCCGGCTCCGCGACCGGCGAGAAACGCCGCGCCCAGCGCCGTCGTCTCGCTGACCTCGGAAACCTCAACCGGCCTGTCCAGGATGTCCGCCTGGAACTGCATCAAAAACCGGCTCGCCGTCTGTCCGCCATCTGCGCGCAACGGCGTCGAGGATTCGCGGCCGGAACTGGCCATCGCCAGAATTACGTCTCTGACCTGGTATGCCGTCGCCTCCAGCGCCGCCCGCGCCAGGTGCTCGCGTGACGACCCCCGCGTCAACCCCGTGATCACGCCGCGGGCATCCGGGTCCCATCGCGGCGCCCCGAGTCCGGCAAACGCCGGCACCATGTACACGCCGTCGTTGTCGTCCAGCGCCTCCGCCAGATCGCTGGCCTCCGACGCCGTAGCGATGATTCCGAGCCCGTCCCGGAGCCATTGCACAGCCGCGCCCGTAACGAACACTCCGCCTTCGCTGGCATACGTCCGCTTTGATCCCACCTGCCAGCCAACCGTGGCAAGGATTCCTCCGGAGGACGCCGGCGCCCTCGGTCCGGCATTCGTGAGCACGAAGGCGCCCGTCCCGTAGGTGCACTTGGTCATGCCCTTGTTGAAACATGCCTGGCCGTACAACGCCGCCTGCTGATCGCCGGCGACCCCGGTCACCGGAAGCTCCGCGCCTAACTCCGCGCCGTCCGTAACCGCAAACTCACCCGCGGAAGGCAGCACCTCGGGGAGCATCGCCTCGGGCACGTCGAAAAGCTCCAGGAGCGACGAATCCCAC
>JACZRO010000031.1 GCA_022574675.1 Chloroflexota bacterium | reverse complement strand
CGGCGGCGGCGTCGACCACCGTCATCAGGCCGATCTGACGGATGAAGGACCAGCAGACACCCCACAGGACGCGTGCTGCCAGCAGCCCCGGAAACCAGGTCACCGTGCCGTAGGCAAGGTTGAGGAAGGCGCCGATGGTCAACGCCACCGCGAGCAGCCATGCCAGGCTCCAGCGGCGTGAGCTGCGCTCCGCCAGGTGGTTGGTCACGAGGCGGACCACACGGTTTGCCGACAGCAGGATGCCCACATGGTAGGGCTGTAGCCCCAGGTCGGCGTAGATCGTCGGCAACACAGCGTAGAGCATCTGATCGCCGAGCAACGACGATGACGTCGCCAGCGACACGAACCAGAAGCCGCGGTCCCGTCTCAAGCCGGATCCGCGGCGCGCTCTCGGAGCGCCTCCGAGCGCGCCGGTTGCATCAGGTCCTCGTCCTTTATCAGGTGGGCGATGCGCAGTTCCGGGATGCCCGCCTGTCTCGTGCCCAGGACCTCTCCTGGACCACGCATCTCTAAATCCTTGCGCGCCAACACAAATCCGTCATTTGTCTCACAGAGTGCACTAAGTCGATCCCGCCATTCCCCCTCCCCCTCCGTCGGGTAGGCGACGAGGATGCAGTAGGCCTCTTCGGCGCCGCGCCCCACGCGGCCACGCAGCTGATGCAACTGCGCCAGACCGAAACGCTCGGCGTGCTCGATGACGATGACCGTGGCGTTGGCTACGTCGACTCCGACCTCGATGACGGTCGTCGACACGAGCACGTCCACCTCTCCCGCTGCGAAACGTGCCATGACGGCGACCTTCTCTTCCGTCGGCAGGCGCCCGTGGATCAACTCGACGCGGCAGTCCGCGAGCCACTCCGTGCGCAGTGCCTCGAAGCCGGACTGCGCCGATGTGAGATCGACCTTCTCTGAATCTTCGATCAGTGGATAGACGACGTATGCCTGACGTCCCGCCCGTACCTGGTCGGCGACGAAGCCGAAGATGCCCTCCCGTCGTTCCGGGTCACGCAGGGCAGTGCGCACCGGTAGTCGCCCTGGTGGCAGCTCGTCGATGACGGATACGGACAGGTCGCCGTAGAGGGTCAGCGCCAGCGAGCGCGGTATCGGTGTCGCCGACATACCGAGGAGATGAGGGCGTGGCCGCTGGTCGGCCAGGGCGGCACGCTGCTCGACGCCGAACCGGTGTTGCTCATCCACTACAGCGAGGCCGAGGTTCCGGAAGTGGACAGCTTCCTGTATCACGGCGTGGGTCCCGACGATGACGTCTATTTCACCGGTCGAAATCATTCTTTGCAGATCTCGCTTCACCCGCGGGGTGTGGCTGCCGATCAGCAGCCCAATCCGCACGGGCGAGTCCAGCCCAGGGACCCGCGCCACGACCACCGGGTCACCCCCGCTGCGTCGCGCGCTGTCTTGACTCTCGGGATCGTCGTTTTCTGTTGGATCGGGCAGCATCGATGCCTGTTCGCCGCCGAGCGGAACGGCGTCCAACATCGACCGCAGTGAGAGGAAGTGCTGCTCGGCCAGCACCTCCGTCGGGGCGAGAAGCGCGCCCTGCAGACCACAAGATGCGGCGGCGAGCAACGCGCACACGGCGATGATCGTCTTGCCGCTGCCGACCTCGCCCTGCAGGAGCCGGCCCATCGGCACGTCGGACGCGATGTCCGAAAGCACGGTCTTGAGGGCGTCGCTCTGATCCGCGGTGAGGTCGAACTCGAGCGACCTGAGAAACGGCTCAAGCAGGCCGGGGCCCGGACGGATGGTCACGCCCCCCGCCCGTTCCCGCCACTCGCGCTTTCGTCGCTGCACCGCGAGCTGGTTGAGAAACAGTTCATCAAACGCCAGCCGCCTCCGCGCCGTCTCGCGTTGCTCCATTGTGTCCGGGTGGTGCATCCACTCGACTGCTTCCCGCAGCCCCGGCAGGACCATGCGCTCACGGATGTCCGGGTCCAGGTGCTCCTGGAGTAATGGCAAGCCCGCGTCCAGGGCCTTGCGGGCGGCGGTTCGCAGGGTTCGCTGGTACATCCCTTCGGTGGACGGGTAGATGGGGAGCAGGTTGCCGGCGTGCGTCAGGGTGTCCCCGCGCAACACCTCGTACTCCGGGTTCTGAAACTGCGCCCGCTCCCGGTACTCCTCGACCCGCCCGCTGATCACGACCCGCGTGCCCGGACGCAACTGCTGCGCAAGGTAGGGCTGTCCGAACCACGTGATGTCCACGATCCCGGTCTCGTCACGGGCGGTCACGCGCGCCGCGCCGCGCCTGCCGATGGGCGCCGTCGATGCGGACACCACCTCAACGATCACGCTCATCTCCTCGCCGTAAACGAGGTCGATCACGTTGCCGAGGTTCGAGTAGTCGAGGTGCCGGTGGGGGAAGTGATGGAGCAGGTCACGGAGGTTTGACACGCCCAGGCGCTTGAACCTGGCGTGCTGGGCCTTCGTGATGAACGGCAGGTCTTCGATCGGCGAGTCGAACGTGACCGGGCCGGATGGCGGGGTCTTTGCCGCAACCTTTTTACGGGTGCGCGTGGCGGGTTTCTTTGCAGTGGCGCGTTTCTTGGGCGGCGGCGGGCCGGGCCCGGGCGCCGGCGGCCGAGACGAGGGCTCACCCAGGGCGGATACGCGCGCAGTGTGCGCCCACGCCTCGCGTTGTTTCGCGGTCAGCGAGGCGTAGGACGGTTCCGGCATCCCTATGGCCGCGAGGTCTGACCTGTTGGCCTCTAGAAACAGGTCCAGTCCGCCGGTGACCGCGGCGTCCTCGAACCCGCGCTCCGCCTCCAGGTCAAGGATGCGGGCAAGGGACTCACGCGCGGTGCGCCGCGGAGGTCGGGTTCGGCGTTGCAACGGGGTATCGATCTCTTGTCACTGTCCTGGGAATGGGGGGCTACTCCCGGGCGGCGTCCCCTCCGGGTAGCGTTCCGGGAACAGGCGCCCACATTCAACCGGGTTTCTTCCGAATGAATCCCACGCCGAGCGAGCCGGGACCGGCGTAGGTTCCGACGACGGCGCCGATCCGCGATGTGATCACGCCACCCTCCGGGGCGAGGTGCGCGAGGTCCCGGGCCAGTTTCTCCAGTTCGTCCGGTTCGGTCGAGTAGTACATGGCAAGTTGGTCGAAAGGCGCCGCCTCTTCGGTCAGCGCCTTGATCTTCTCGATCGCTCGACGCCGGGTACGCGGGCTTGCCACCGGCGCCGACTCACCGTCCTCGAAGGTGATGATCGGCGTCACCTTGAGCAGGCCGCCGATGAACCCTTTGGCGCGGCCGATACGCCCGCCCTTCACAAGGTACTCAAGCGTGTCGACCATACCGTAGAACGTGGCACGGCCCATCGCGTCCTTCACCGCCTCGACCACCTCGTCGATCGTGGCTCCGGAGGCCGCGGATTTCGCCGCTTCGATCACGATCAGGCCCAGGGGTATGGTGGCCTGCCGGGAGTCGATCACCTCGATCCGCACGCTGTCCCCGGCGACTTCACGCGCGCCCTGGGTGGCGGAGTTGGTGGTCTGGCTCAACTTGCCAGACAGGTGGACGGAGACTATTCCGTCGTGATCGGCGGCCAGCGTCCGGTACACCTCGGCGAAATCCCCGGGGGAGGGCTGGGACGTGGTCGGCAGCTCGGTTTCGGCTTGAAGACGACGGTAAAACTCGTCTGTGTCGATCTCGACGCCGTCCTTGAACTCTTCCATCCCAAAACGGACGTTCAGCGGAACCACGGTGATCCCGTGCTTCTCGACAAGGTCTCCTGGAAGATCGGCGGTACTGTCCGTGACGATCGCTATGCTCATGCTGCCCTCAATTCCGCGGCCGGCATAGCTCGCCGACACAGTTCAAGCGCCGGGACCGACCTGTAGGAACTCGCACACACTATCGCGCGGCGGGGAGACGGGCGATAGTCTGGCGTCGTCCCGCCGGACCGGAATGCCGGGTTGGGACGGCCGGTTACTCGAACGCCACCAGGAAATCGTAATTTGGCTGTCCGCCGTGGACGATTTCAACTTCAGCTTCCCCGGCCGCTTCCTGTACCGCCAGGAGCGCCTTATCGACGTCCGCGCTCTCGACGTCGACGCCGCTGTAGATGGTGATCAGCTCCGTGTCCGGGGCAGCGTGCCGCACCATTTCAACGAGCGCAGTGACCGGGTCGCCGGCCGTCGCTACCAGCTCACCGTCCACCAGCGCCATGACGTCCCCGGCGACGATCTCCCGGCCAGATACCACCGCGTCACGCACGGCGCGCGTCACCGAGCCGGAACGCACGCCGTCCGCCGCAGCGCTCATGGCGGCGACGTTGGCGTCGAGATCGGCCGATGCGGAGAATGCGAAGGCGGCGGCGATCCCGGCCTGCACCGAGTTGGTCTGGATCACCTGGACATCTTTGTCAGTCAGTTCAGGAACCTGCAACGCCGCGGCGATGATGTTCCTGTTATTGGGAAGTAGCAACACGCGATCGGATGGCGCAGCCTCGACTGCGCCCAGCAGGTCCTGGACGCTCGGGTTCATGGTGTCGCCACCGGGGACGGGCGAGCAGGCGCCCATGCCGGCCTGGGCAAATACGGCCTCAAGGCCGGACCCGGCGCACACCGCGACGATCGCCGTCTCCAGCCGGGGAGCATCTGCTACGGGAGCGGGCGCCGGGAGCGACTGCTGGCCGGCCGCCCATTCGGACATCTGTTCGTCCATGTTGAGGATCGTGATTCCCGATAGCGTGCCCAGCGCCGCGGCGTACGAGATCACGGGTCCCGGGTCCAGCGGGTGGAGGTGGATCTTGACCGCGGTGGAGTCCCCGGCGACGACTGCGGACTCGCCGAACGTCGTCGCCCGGTCGCGGATCTTGATCACGTCCAGGTCCTCGCCTTCAATCATGAATACGGTGCAGTACCCGTAGATCACCTCCTGCGCCGCGTTGATGAAATCGACGCGCACGCCCGCAAAAGAACGGCCGTCGCTCTCAACACCGATCGGCGAGGGCGGTGGAAACTCGGTAGCGCCGTCGCCTCGCCCCTGTGCCTGTTCGAGCGCGCCGGCCAGGAATACCGATAGCCCGTATCCGCCGGAGTCGACCACCCCGGCGTCACGGAGCACGTCGAGCTGGGTCGGCGTCAGGGCGACGGCCTCTACAGACCTTTTCACCGCCGCTTCCAGGACGGCCGCAATGCCGGCGCCTGATTCCGCGCAGTCTGCGGCCGCCTCCGCCGTGACGCGCATCACGGTGAGCATCGTGCCTTCACGCGGGTTCGGCACGGAGTCGTACGCGGCGACGGCGCCGGCACGCATCCCGGCAGCGAACTCGACCGGCGTTATCCGCTCACGCCCGTCGGAGACGTCCGCAATTCCGCGGAAGAGTTGTGCCGCGATCAGGCCACTGTTGCCGCGTGCCGCCAGGAGAGCGCTCCGCGCCATCCTCCGGGCTGCATCTCCAACATGGAACGCGGGCTGTATCCTGGATTCTTCCGTGATCGCCCGCAGGGTGAGGCTCATATTGGTGCCCGTGTCGCCGTCAGGCACCGGGAACACGTTCAAGGCGTTGATCTGGTCGCGGTTCGCCTCGACGGCGCGGCTTCCGGCGGCGACTAGCGCGCACAGGACTATGCCGTCGATCCACTCCCGGGCGTTGCCGCTGATCTGGTCATCCGCTTCGGGTGGGGGCAAATCGGAACCTCTCGCGGACTGCGCCGTTGGTGGTGAGGATCGCCGTCAGGGGCGCCGGAGCCGGCCGGGTCGCGCTCATAAATGTTGTCTTGGAGTATGGGCGGATGGTAACTTGTAGGTCTGGCGCAAGCCAATCCTCAATAATTATCCGACCAACAGGACGCGCGCGACCGAAAGCTGGGGCGCGGAGCGTCGATAACACCGGGGTTTCTCTGACATGGCCAAGTGCAACCGCTGCGGAAAGGGTCCGCAGTTCGGTCACAACCGCAGCCACTCGATGCGTGCGACGAACCGCATGTTCAAGCCGAACCTGACTCGAAGGAAGACGCCGAACGGCCCAAAAAAGCACGAGTACGTCTGTACCCGTTGCCTCAGGACGGAGTTGAAGGCGAAGCGCTAGGCGCTTTCCCTAGTACCGAAGTACCGACGCCCGGGGACCAATTCTGGCCCCAACCTGTAGCGACCCAACACGCATTGCGCACGCCCTCCGAGGCGTGCGTTTCGCGTATCTCAAGATACGGGGCGTGAGCCGTCTCGGCCCTGAACGTCTGATGCTCAGTTCAGGCGCCTGAGGGGTCGATCGCTTCCCTGAGCGCGGCAATCCCGGCGATGACGCCATCCGGGTGGTTGAAGATGCCGGTCCCGGACACGAGCACCGATGCGCCGGCCTCGACGCACCCGGGCGCCGTGTCGGTCTTGACGCCTCCGTCGACGACAAGATCGGCGCCGGTCGCACGCCACGGCAACCGCTCCGCGAGCGAGGCGATCTTGGCAAGCTGCCCTTTAATGAACTGCTGGCCTCCCCGCCCCGGGTTCACGGTCATCACAAGCACGCGGTCGATATCCGGGAGGATCTCGTCGAGCACCGAGGCCGGAGTCGCGGGGTTCAGCGCCACGCCGGCCTTCATCCCGGCCGCCTTGATCGACTGCACCGTCGCGTGCAGATGCGCACATGCTTCGGCATGGACCGTGAAGTAGTCGGCGCCGCATCGCGCGAAGTCCTCCACGAACCGGCCCGGCTCTTGCACCATCATGTGGACGTCGATTGGAAGGCTGGTCAGCGGACGGATCCACTCAAGCACAGGCGCGCCAAAAGTGATGTTCGGCACGAAATGGCCGTCCATAACGTCGAAATGGACCTCGTCACACCCGCCATCGTTCAGGGACTTGACGTCCCGCCCGAGCTGCGAGAAGTCTGCCGCCAGGAGCGATGCCGCTATACGCACCTGTGGCTTTCGGCGCTCCGCCGTCACTGACCCGCCTCCTTCAACCGCGCTTTCGCCTCGGCCAGCGCAGCCTTCACCCTGGTCGGCGAGGTCCCTCCCGGGACATCGCGCGACGCGATCGACGAATCGATGTCGATTTCGAGAACGTCCGCCTCGAAGAGCGACGACGCGACCCGGAACTCATCCAGTGACAGGTCCTTGAAGAACCTGCCGTCTGCGTTCAGCCGGTCGGACAGGTTGGACACGATGATGTGGGCCTCCCTGAAGGGCGTGCCCTTGCCTACGAGATAGTCGGCGATATCCGTGGCGAGCACATAACTGGACTCGACGGCCTGCCGCATCCGTCCGGCGTTAAACCGTGCGCCGCCGATCATTCCGGCGGTCACGCCCAGCGTCGCGAGAAGCGTATCCACGCTGTCGAACAGCCCTTCCTTGTCTTCCTGCAGGTCCCGGTTGTAGGTCAGCGGAAGGCCCTTCAGCGTCGTCAGCATCGCAAACAGGTTGCCGTAAACCCGCCCGGTCTTCCCGCGGGCGAGCTCCGCAAAGTCCGGGTTCCGCTTCTGGGGCATGATGCTTGATCCGGTCGTGTAGTTGTCCGGCAGGGACAGGAACCGGAACTCGTCCGACGACCAGATCACGAACTCCTCGGCCAGCCGGGACAGGTGCATCGCACATATGGCGGCGGCCGAGAGGTATTCCAGCGCGAAGTCCCGGTCAGATACGCCGTCCATGGAGTTGGCCGTGATCCTGCCGAAGCCCAGCTCTTCCGCCACCGACTCCCGGTCGATCGGGTACGGAACGCCGGCCATCGCCCCGTTGCCGAGCGTCAGTACGTCCGCAGACTCCTGTGCGGCGGCGAAACGAGTGGCGTCCCGGTCGAACATCTCGAAATAGGCGAGCAGGTGGTGCGCGAGGAGGACCGGCTGCGCCCGCTGGAGATGGGTGTAACCGGGCAGTACCGTCGTGATGTTGGCCTCGGCTGCGCTCACGAAAGCGCTCTGGAGAGTCCGCAGGGCCGTCACCGTGTCGTCGCACGCCTGCCGCATGTACAGGCGCGTGTCGGTGGACACCTGGTCGTTCCTCGACCGGGCGGTGTGGAGCCGGCCGGCGACGTCGCCGATCAGATCAAACAGCCGGGACTCCACGTTCATGTGGATGTCCTCGAGCTCGGGCTTCCACGGGAAGTCCCCGGACTCGATCTCGGCCCGGACCTTTTCAAGGCCGTCGACGATCTGCGCCGCCTCGTCCTCTTCAACGATGCCCTGCCGGCCCAGCATCCGGGCGTGCGCGATCGAGGCGCGGATGTCCTCCCGGTACAAGCGCCGGTCGTAGTGCAGCGAGACGGTGTAGTCGGACGCGAGCTCGGTTCCCCGTGCGCTTGCGGCTGGGTCGTCGTGTCCTGTGGGTTGCGGGTCGGTGCTCATGGCGACAGCTAGCTTCTCACGTCGGTGTCCAGAACCGCCAGCGTAAATGCCCGGGTGACGCGAAAAGGGCCGGTCCCGCGGGACCTGCCTTTACTTGAAACGCTTCCTGTCCGTTGTGGCGTCGGGCGCGGGGTCATGTCATTCTGAGGCCCGACGGCCGTGACGATTGACGAGCTGCGGGAGATGATCGCGGCACCGGCGGCGAACGGCGTATTGCCGGTCGGCAAGCGGCGGCGGCGCGGTGCCGGTTACGAGGAGGTCTGAATATGGCGACTACGTATGAGCGAGTTTATGTGGACGACCAGGGCGAGAGCCATTTCGAGACCGTCGAGGTGAAGTTCCGGGAGGTCGATTACGCGCCCCCGGCTGATCCGATGTTCTTGTCGGACCTTGAAGATGCGGCTCGATTTGGTTTTGTCATGGCTGCACCCGGTCCGCTCGGCGCATGGCACCCGACGCCGGTACGCCAGTACGTGATCCCGGTCACGGGCGAGTTCGAGATCACGGTGGGTGACGGCTCAAAGCGCCTGTTCGGGCCGGGGCGTCCCGTGCTGTTGGAGGATAGGACCGGGAAGGGCCACTACACGAGGATGGTTTCGGAGGAGCCGACGGTAGTGGCGGTCATCCACCTGCCGGACTAGGCCCGTGTCGGCGGGACTCCCTGCCGTCCCATTTGAAGCCCGGAATGCGTAGACGTCGATTGGTATCGACTCCGGGGCGGATAGTCAGCCGCCAATACAGGTTGACGAATCTAGGCCGGACGCCGCGGCACCAGGAAGCGGCGTCGCAGACTGAGGATCTGCTCGCCTCGCTGGTTGTGCGCCGTCGTCTCGGCGTACACAACGCCGCGATCCGGTTTTGAGCGCGACGGCGTGACTTCAAGGATTTCCGACTCGGCGTAGATCGTATCGCCGGCAAACACCGGGCCGTCGTGCTTGACCGTCTCGTACTCCAGGTTGGCGATCGCCTTGCCGGAGAGCGCCCGGACGGTCATGCCGACAACCAGTGAGAACACCAGCGTCCCGACCACGAGCGGCTTCCCGTACACGCCGTCTTTGTTGTACTCGGTGTCGATGTGCAACGGGTGGTGGTTCATCGTCAGGAGACTGAACTGGTGGTTGTCCGCCTCCGTGATGGTCTTGCCCGGCCAATGCTTCCAGCGGTCGCCGACGTGGAAGTCCTCGAACCAGTTGCCGAAGGTATCTCGTTCATCGTGAATGGTCACGGGTATCGCCTGACTCGTTCGGCCCAGGTGGTTATCTCAGAATCCGCTGGCGGATGCATTTCTATGATGAGACTTCTCCCTCACCCTCACCCTCTCCCGCCGGGAGAGGGGAATTGAGCACGCCGCTACCGCGCGTCGTGCATGGTCTGGTTGCGGTGCTGGATGCGGGCGGGCAGGCTGTAGATGTCTATGAAGCCCTTCGCGGCGGCGTGGTCGAACTCGTCGTCCTTTGAGTAGGTCGCCAGTCCGAAGTCGTACAGCGAGTACGGCGAGCGCCGGCCCGTCACCGTGGCCGAGCCCTTGAACAGCCGCATCCGGACGTCGCCGGTCACGTAACGCATCGTGCTGTCGATCATCGCGTCCAGGTCCTCCCGGAGGCCGGTGAACCAGCGGCCGTCGTAGACGAGATCGGCGTACTGCTGGCCCACATAGGACCGCATCCGCTGCTGGTCGCGCGCCAGGCACGCCGTCTCCAGCGCACGGAGGGCGTCGTGCAGCACCACCGCGGCGGGCGTCTCGTACACCTCGCGCGACTTGATGCCGACGAGCCGGTTCTCCAGGTGGTCAACTCGGCCGATGCCGTGCATGCCCGCCAGGTCGTTCAGCCGTTCGATCAGCGCCACCCCGCCCAGCTTCTTGCCATCCAGCGCCACCGGCACACCCTGCTCGAACGAGATCTCGACCTCGGTCGCCTCGTCCGGCGTGTCGGTCACGGGCCGGGTCCATGAGTAGGCGTCCTCGGGCGGGGCGAACCAGGTGTCTTCCAGGTCTTCGCCCTCGATCGCCAGTCCCCACAGGTTCCGATCGATCGAGTAGACCCGCTGGTCGTCCCCCACCTCCCGAAGCTTCAGCCCGGCCTTCTGCGCGTACAGCTTCTCCTCGTCCCGCGTCATGCCCCACTCGCGGGCGGGGGCGATGATCCGCAGCGGATCGCCGTGGGCGGCCAGCGTCATGATGCCGGAGTCAAACCGCACCTGGTCGTTGCCCTTGCCGGTGCAGCCGTGGGCGACAGCGGTCGCGCCGACCTGCCGGGCGGCCTCGACCAGCTTCTTGGCCATGAGCGGCCGGCCGAGCGCGGTCGACAGGACGTACACGCCTTCGTACATTGCGCCGGCTTTGAGGCCGCGCCAGACGTAGTCGCTCACAAACTCGTCTCGGACGTCCCAGACAAGGGAGTCGATCGCACCCGCGCTGGCGGCGCGCTCACGCACGCCCTCGATCTCAGGCCCGGCGCCCAGGTCGACGGTGAGCGTCACGATGTCGAGGTCGTACTGCTCCTGTATCCACACGACGCTGATGGTGGAGTCCATGCCGCCGCTGTAGGCGAGGACGCATTTCTCTCTTGCCATTATTTTGTCCTGCTGAGTCGGATGACGGGCCGGAGACCAGAACAGCACCGGCCGGGGATCTTATCTCGGGTGGAAGCGCAGCATCCCACGTTCGGCCGTGGCGGAAGGCAAGGCTTCTCCCTCATCCTCACCTTCTCACGCCGGGAGAAGGGAATCATCCCCTCTCCCTCAGGGAGAGGATTCAGGTGAGGGTGAAGGCTGTGACACGGTCACGGACCGCGTAAAGTCGGCACTGGGGGGTCCGGCCACGCCGGTGTCGATCAAGTCTAGGCCGTCCGTTACGCCTCGAAAACCTTTGCCAGCGCCGCGTCCAGGATCCCGACGGCTTCATCGACCTCCTCACGGCTCGTCGTGAGCGGCGGCATGAAGCGGATCATGTTGGGCCGCACGGCGTTCAACAGGAGACCGTTAGCGACCGTTTCCTGGATCACTGCGCCCGCATTGTCGGCGTTCATCTGGATGGCGAGCAGCATGCCCATGCCGCGCACCTCCGTGATGAAGTCATACTTCTCCATCATTCCGGTGAGCTGGCCCTTCAGGTATGCGCCGGTCTCGGCGCCCTTCTCGGACCAGTTCTCATCGACGATCACCTTCGCTCCCGCCCAGCCGGCAGCGGTCGTCAGGGCGTTCCCGCCAAAGGTAGAGCCGTGGTCCCCGGGCTCCAGGACGGCGTACTCCTGCTTGCACAGGAACGCCCCCAGCGGCGCGCCCGCGCCGAGGCTCTTCGCCAGGGTCATGGCGTCCGGCTCGAAACCGAACTGCTCATAGCCAAACAGCGTGCCCAGCCGGCCCATGCCGGTCTGAACCTCGTCGACGATCAGCAGCAGTTCGTTCTCGTCACACCATGCGCGCACCTGCTTGAAGTAGTCCGGCGCGGGCACGTTCACTCCGCCCTCGCCCTGGACCGGCTCAAGCATCACGGCGCAGGTCTTGTCGTTGGTGGCGGCCTTGATGGCGTCGATGTCGTCGTAGTCGACGTTCACGAACCCGGGCGCAAGGGGCCGCCAGTTGTCCTGATAGTGCGCCTGCCCGGTGGCCGCCATCATCCCCATTGTCCGGCCGTGGAACGAGTTGTTTGCCGTGATGATCTCGTTGGCGCCATTCTTCTTGATCTTGCCGTACTTGCGGGCGAGCTTGCACACGCCCTCGTTGGCCTCTGCGCCGGAGTTGCAGAAGAAGACGCGGTCCATGCACGAGTTGTCGATCAGGATCTGCGCCAGCTTGAGCTGCGGGATGGTGTAGAACAGGTTCGACATCTGCAATATCTTGCCGGCCTGCTCCTGGATGGCCTTCGTTACGGCCGGGTGCGAGTGGCCGATGTTCAGGACCGCCCAGCCGGCGGTGAAGTCCAGGTAGCGCTTGCCGTCCGTGTCGTACACGCAGGTGCCTTCGGCGCGCTCAAGCACCATGGGCATGCGGTTGACTACCTGCATGTAGTAGTCCGACTCGATCTGCTTCCACTGTTCACCTGTCGTGGTCATCCGGGTGCTCCTTCAGGTTGGCCCGGCCTTCCGGTGTTCTGGAAGACCGGCGAAGGGCGGATAGTCAGCCGCCCCTACGGGGTTGTTTCCGATTTGGGCTGGCCCCGGGGCTGTCACACCAGGGCCCTGATACGTGTGCGATTTTCTCCCCGGTTCGGAGAGTGCGCCAATATACACCGCCGTCCGCCGGAGTCAGGGGATTCAGGGGCTATGGGCATCAGGTGATCCTCGTTCCGATGTCGTGTCCGGCGACGCACTCCAGTAGCGCACCGGCGATGCGCCCGTCGATGATGTACCCGGCCCGCACCGTCTCGACGGCGAAGGCGCAGGCCTCGATCTTGGGGATCATGCCGCCGATCGCTATGCCGCTGTCGATCAGGTCCCGCGCCTGCCGGCGTGTCATGCGCGGGATGAGCCTCCGGGTGGCGTCGAGCACGCCCGACACGTCGGTCTGGAATACCAGGATCGCCGCCCCGAGCGCCCGCGCGACGTGACCGGCAGAGGTGTCGGCGTTGATGTTGAGGATGCGGTCCGAGCCGTCCGCCATCTCGGGAGCGATATTCAGGGCGGCCGGCGCGATCACCGGGATTGCGCCGGTCTCAAGCACGGCCTCGATCGTTGAGATGTCCGTGTCGACGATCTTGCCGACCAGACCGAGTTCCGGGTCTAGCACCTCGGCCTTGAGCATCCCCCCATCGACCCCCGCCAGCCCGACGGCCCTGCCGCCAAACGCCGTTATCTCCGCCACAAGCTGGGCGTTCACGAGGCCGCACAGGACGGCCACCGCCACGTCCAGGGTCGCCTTGTCTGTCTTCCGGAGGCCGCGCACGAACTCCGGCTGAATGCCTTGCATCCGCACCCAGTCCGAGATCACCTTGCCGCCGCCGTGGACCACGACCGGCCGCAATCCCTGTTTCCGCAACGCCACGAGGTCCGGCGTGGAGGAGTCTCCCTCTCCGAGTGTGGACCCGCCGACCTTGACGACGACGATGTCACCCGCGCGCGCGCCGCGACCTCTTCGTGTTTCGCGTATTCCGGTCGTAGATGTCATGAAAGGCCGGCCGGTTCCCGCGGCGCGACTCTGTGCCCGGGCGCGGCGATCCTGGGCCTGGAAGTCGAAAGGGCCGGGCCGTCTCCCGGTTTCAAAGTCATGGTTCTGACCGCTTCAACCTGAGCCGCCCTAGGTGGTGTAGGCGGAGTTGAAGATGACGTACTCCTCGGTGAGGTCGCATCCCCAGGCCTCGCCGAAGCCGTCGCCGACGTTGAGGCTGATGCGAAACCGCACCTCCGGTTCGCCGAGAGCGGCGACAACGCTCGTGACGCTGAACGAGATCGCCTTGCCCTCATCGACGATCTGGATGTCGTTGACGAACACCTGGATCTTCGACTCGTCAAGCGGGATCTGGCTTTTGCCCACGGCCATGAGGATTCGACCCCAGTTGGGGTCCCTCCCGTAGACCGCGGTCCGCACCAGCAACGATGAGGCGACAGACCGGGCTGCGTTGCGGGCGTCGTCATCCGATTTCGCGCCCTCGACTGTCACCTCGATCAGCGTCTGAGCGCCCTCGCCGTCCCGCGCCATCTCGCGCGCCAGCCACCGTGTTATGTAGCCGATCGCGGCGGCGAACGCTTCGGCGTCGCTATCGCCGGCGGAGAGCGGGGAGTTACCGGCGGCGCCGTTTGCCAGGAGGAGGACGGTGTCGTTCGTGCTCTGGTCTCCATCGACGTCTATCTGGTTGAAGCTGAGTTTGACGGCGCTCGAGAGGGTTTCCTGAAGGAACTGCTTCTCCACGGCGGCGTCTGTGGTCAGGAACGACAGCATGGTCGCCATGTTGGGGTGGATCATCCCGGAACCCTTGGCGCAGCCGCCGATGGTCACGGTGACGCCGCCGATGGTCACCCTGACGGCGATCTCTTTGGTGTGGGTGTCTGTGGTGATGATCGCTGCGGCGAAATCGGGGCCGGCATCATCGGCCAGTTCGATCTGCGGGATGTGCTCGCGCATAAGCGCCATCGGGAGCTCGACCCCGATGATGCCGGTCGATGCGATCAGGACCTCGTCCGTGTCCACGCCGAGTCTCGCCGCCGCAAGGGAGGTGGCCTCGCGGGCGTCGACGAGTCCCTGCTCGCCCACGGCACAGTTGGCGACGCCGCTGTTCGCCAGCACGCCCCGCACAGTGTGTCCGCCGTCGACTATCTCCTTTGAGAGCGTTACTGAAGGCGAGAGAACGGAGTTCTGGCTGAAGGTCCCGGCAACGGCGCAGGGGCGGTCAGAGAACAACAGGCCGATGTCCCTCTTGTCCTCGCCGGCCGTCTTGATGCCGGCAAAGATCGCGCCCGCCGAGAATCCCACCGCGGAAGTGACGCCGCCGGGATCAACCCTGGTCATATCGGAACTCATGCTTTCGTCCCCGATTTTGTCTTCAAATAGGCCGAGCGTCTTCGCTCGTTGCGCCTGCTGGATCAGCGCCGATGCGCGTTGTCGTGTGACGGGCGGTGTGAGCGCCTGTCCGATCTCCCTCGGACTCATGCCCTCGTCGAGAAGGCGAAGCACCTCGCGGTAGCGCGGCAACGCCTGCAACTGCCGGGCACGTGCTCCCGCCAGCTGAATAGTTCGGTCAAACGGCATGGAAGGACTATGCACTATTGCAGTTCTGACGTCAATCACGCAATAGTCCAGTGTAATTCTTGCCTGCGCCTGCCTGGTGTTCTGCGTGCACCACGATCAATCCCGGTTTCCCGTGGCGACACGAACCTCCCACTGGACTGTTGCAACACGTCCCAGTGCGAATCCGGGGCGGACCACCTGAGCCCGGGCGGCTTCGGTGATACGATGCCGTTTCCGATCACCCCATGCGCCGATCCGATGGCGCAGTTGCACGACAGGAGCCCGATTGCAAAACGGCAACGGCCAGAACCTGGTCTGGCTCGACCTGGAGATGACCGGACTTGAGCCGGACAAGGACGTAATCGTGCAGATAGCGGTTATCGTCACCGACCGGGACCTCAACGAGGTGGCGGAGCCCGTCGATCTCACGATCTGGCACCCGGCCGAGGTGATGAATCGCATGACGCCGTTCGTCCGCGATATGCACGAACGCTCAGGCCTGCTGCGGCAGATCCAGACGTCAAAGACATCGCTGGAGGACGCCGAGCGAGAAGCGCTGACGCTGGTATCGCTCCACTGCAAGTACGGGACCGCCCGTCTTTGCGGCAACTCGATCTGGCAGGACCGGAGATTCCTGACGCGTTACATGCCGGCGTTCGAGAACTACCTGCACTACCGGATGATCGACGTGTCGTCCATCAAAGAGCTGGCCGACTGGTGGTACGGGGTTAAGCATCGCAAGCCGAACGGCGCTCAGCACACCGCGCTGTGGGACGCCCGCCAGTCGATCGCCGAGTTGAAGTACTACCGCGAGCGGATATTCAGACAGGACGGGGAAGAAGGCACCGGGGGCTAACACCATCCGCCGGACGCGCGCCGTTCCGAGGGCGTCCCCGTCCTGAAGGTCCCGAAGGGCGTTGGCCGCGGCGCGTGTATCGCGCTCCCGATGATGCTCGCTACGCCGACTCTATCGAAGCCCCGAGGGAGAACGACTGGAGACGATCGCGGTAAAACTCCGCCGTCTCAAGCGGACATATGGTGATGACGGCCCTGCCCTCAGTGTGCGCGTCCATCATCACGCGTACGGCGTCTTGTTCGCTCAGTGTTGGGACTGACTTGAGGAGAGCGTCCACCACATGCTCCATGGAGTTCACGTCGTCGTTGTGCAGGATCACGGAATAACCGTGGACGTGTTCGGCCAGGGAGCGTTGAAGCTGTTCGTGGTCCACTTCCGGGGTGGTCATGGCTGCGCGGTGCGGATCAATCGTGGAGGTCGTCGACTTCCGTCGCCAGCACGCGGTACAGGTCAGGACGCCGGTCCCGGAAAAACGGGGTAAGGCGGCGGGTGCGCTCAAACTGCTCCCGGTCGAGCTCGCCCACGATGACATCGTCCCGTTCCCCGGCCTGTACGACAGTTTCGCCGTCCGGCCCCACCAGTTTGGTGCCGCCGTAAAAGATGGCCATCCCTTCCTGTCCAACGTGATTCACGGCTGCGAGGTATGCAACGTTCTCGTATGCGCGCGTCTGCATCAGGGAATCCCACCATCGCGTCCAGCGCTCGCGATCCAGGAACTCCTCGCCGGCGACGTCCGGAGCGCTGGTGTGCTCGGTGTTGTGCTCTGAGCTGACGTAGCCGGCCGGAACGCAGTACGGGGCGATGATCAGCTCGGCGCCCTTCACGGCCAGGATGCGCGCGCTCTCCGGGAACGAAAGGTCGTAGCAGATATTGATGCCGACCTTCCAGCCCTGAATATCGAAGACCGGGAACTTCGTGCCGTAGCGGAAGTAGATCTTCTCCACCGACCGCAGGCCGGCGGGGTGAGTCTTCCGGTACTTCTGGATGATCTGTCCCTCTGGATCGATCACCATCGCCGTGTCGTAGTAGAGCCCCGGCGACTCCTCTTCATAGATGGTCGAAACGATGTGAACGCCGTGCTCTCGCGCCCGATCCTTGATCCGCGTCGTCGTCGGGCCGGTCTCCGGCTCCGCCCATGACTGGTACTCAAGGTCGCGGTACTGGCCGAAGTAGATCGAGTTGAAGAACTCCGGCAACACGATCAGCTCAGCCCCTTGATCGCGCACCGCCCGATCGATGTAGTCGCAGGCGCGATCCACGTTGCCGGGACGATCTTCTGTCGCGTTCATCTGTATCAGCGCGAGACGCATGCCTGGCCCTTTTTCCGGTGACCGGGGTGATGTGGAGGGCCTTTGGACCGGACTCTCCACCCGCCGATGGTAGCTGACGCCCGGGGTCGGCGTTAGCCCTTCGGCCCGCGAGCGCGCCGGCAGAACCCGTCCACCCGGGCCCCGTTGGACACCCGTGTGCCGCATTCCGCAGCGCCGTTGTCGCGCCGCGCCCCGGCTCGGCCGGCCGCCCCCTCCGATGAGCCCTCCGGGCGGGGCGTTGTGAGGCCATCGGCTCACGTCCCTGAGCCCCTCACCACGTCGATTGAGAACCGATCGGGATGCGTCGCCCGCGGCGCCGAAAAGCAGTCTGCAGAACAGGTGCCTGAGCGGCGCCATCGACAAACGAAAGACGACCGGCAGTCGGGGCGGATACGTCCCCGGAGCGGTCGCCGAGGCGGACCCAGGAGGCGGGCGGCGGAAGCGCAGACCCGTCAACGTGATGAAGAGCAACCGGGCGCTCCTGCTGACCCTGACGACCATCATCGGCGCGTTACTCGTGTCGGTGATGTCGTACGCGCAGACCACTCCGGCGTCCGCCACCAATGTGATCACCGCCGTCGGAGTGAACGGGGGGACGGGGAGTCCGGTGAGCCAGGATGTGCCGGGGGCCGCCGATCTCGTGTCGGTCGCGCTTTCAGGTTCGACCACCCTCCCGGTATCCGACACCGACGGCTTCGCCTCCGGGGATTACGTCCTCATCGACGACGGTTCGGAGCACGCTTATCACACGGTCGCAAGCGTCGCGGACGGTGTGCTGACGGTCACGCCGCCGCTCGCCACAAGCTTTGCGGCAGGCGGAACGACCTCGGTCACAGAACAGTCGGTATACCCTTCCGCTTCGACGTGGAACCCGATCCTGGCTTCTACGACCTCCGTCAAACCGGGAAACCATTTCCTGGTGAACGCGAAGGGCCTTTCGACCTCCAACGCAGCCGTCGTGGATATCATCCTGACGAATGGCGACCAGTTGACCCGCAACTACGGCCACCTGAACCGCCGGTTGAACGTTTACGTGCTCTGTGACGCCGATGTCGCCTGCATCGGCGGGCCCTTTGTTACGACCACGGATCCCGGGGAGTGGGGACAGGCAAAGGACGCCGCCGGGACCGACATTTCAGAGGTTGCCGATTTCCTGACGCTGACCAACGCCCGCCAGGGATTCGTTCTCGGCGGCGGTTACGTGTACGGCATCGTCGTGGACGGCGGAACGGTGTTCACGGTGGACACCAACGAGGGCGTCAACGACAGCCTGAGCCCGACCGACCTGGCGCAGTCGTCGATCTTCTAAAGGCGTCCGGACCGGTCACGGCCGGCGGCGAGGACCAGCCGGTTTCAGTTCCCTAACGTGCGGCAGGCCGCGTTCACACACCGGAATCACACGTTCCCGTTACTCGCGCCCCACTGGAGTTGCGTCCGAAAGAAGCCTACGGTGACCGTGAAGCTGAGGGTCAGCACGTACGGGTAGGGCGAATCCTACACGTTTACGTGTGGGGCAGAAAACTCGCACACGTTCCATCTTTCGTCGTTCCGACGCCATGTGCTAAATTGCTGCACTCGGATGACAGGACGGGGAGCATCTCTCCGATGGAGCGGATGTGGTCCTGCAGGCCGAAGCCTGGTGGACGTTTTAGGGGAGTTGCCGGCGCCGACATAGTACGGAACCGGCAAGGGTTTTCTGGAGCGGGGTGGACTCGTATGCGGGCGGCGTCGTGAATTTGGCGTCGTGAACGTGCAGGCTGCCTCGAAACATAGTTTTGGGAGTTCGCGCCAATCGGCGGATGGCCGGAGTTTCTCACCAGTCGTACGGGGTGGTACAAAGGTGACTTTTAAGATTTCGGCGTTGAGCCACAAGAAAGCGTTGGTTCTCGCCCTCCTGGGCATCGTGACGGCGCTGTTCATATCCATGGCATCGTTTGCAGCCACGTCATCGTCGTCGACGATCATTATCGGCGCCGGTGGGGCCGAGTTCGGCTATACGGTCGCCCAGACCACGACCGCATCGGTCACGGTCAGCTCGCGTGACTCCTCGGCCATCACCGTATCGAGCGGAACAAACTTTGCGGTCGGAGACCACATCCTGATCAAGGAGGCCAAAGGCGGTCCCAGCGAGGACGACGTCAACCCCGCCGGTACTGGGGACTTCCGCGGGTTTTACACCATTACGGCCAAAGACGGCGCGGTGTTGACCTTGCTCAACGACGCCAACTCCACAACGAATCCGATTACGGATTCAATCGCAACCGGGGATATCGTGTCTGAGCCGGCGCTCTACGGCGCCGGTAACGCCCTGATAGGCACAAGCGGATTTGTGTCCACCGGCAAAGGCGCAACCTGGACCCCGGCCATCAACTCGGCCACGTCGGTGACCCCCGGCAACTACTTCATTGTCAACCTGAAGGGTCTAACGACGTCCGACTCGGCGTTCGTTGAGATATTCAACACGAACCCGAACGAGCTGGTGAAGAACTACACGTACCTGAACCGGGAGTTCGGCGTGTACGTGTACTGCGACTCGGTGGCTCCCTGCCCTGCCGATCCCCCTTACGCGACGTCTGCTTCAGCCGGGCAGTGGGCCGAAGCGGTCGACGTTTCCGGCGACACGATAAACGCCGTGGGGGACCTCCTCACCCTGACGAACGCGCGGGTGCAGTTCAACCTGACCGGTGATTACGTGTACGCGATCACGATCGAAGGCGGCGCGCTGTACACGATCGACACCACCACCGGTTCGGGCGACTCGTTGTCGCCCAACGATCAGATCACCATTACCGCCCGGTAGTACCTGAACCCGGCCTGACGGCCGGCGGGAAGTGGATCGGCACGCCCGGGAGTTGCGCTTTGCTGCGACTCCCGGGCGTGTTCGCGTCTCCGTGAATCTCCGGTTTGAAGCCATCGCCAGGCAGGACGGGAGCCTGTAGGCGGTGACACCCCCGGGCTCCCCTTCCACACCCCGCATCACAGAAGTCGCCTCTCCAGGTCGATGATCGAGAGACTTCAGGTCGGCATTTTTTCTACCGATCCTCTACCGTCCCGGCACCCAGACCGGACCGCCCCTCACTGGTCTACACGAAGGCGAAATTGTATTAATAGCTCAATCGAATTCACTGATCGGACTACCACGGGCCGATTCTTGAATTGCGGAGGCGCCCGGAAGGGGGGCGTTAACGAGTGATGCCGGGCCGGCCCCACGTGCCGTTTCCCTCAAAATCGGTCCCGTTTGCGCAGGCGCGTCAATCTGATCGTCTCGGTAACATCGCCAAAAGGTTCAATTCAGAGATATCGCATGGCTCGGAAGTGATCCAGAGGGCTCACCGAAATGAGCCGAAAGGGTCACCGTCACGACCCTGACGGAACGAACCTGGCGAATACACCTACCGCAATATGTCGGTCAACACCCATCGAAGGTT
>JACZRO010000179.1 GCA_022574675.1 Chloroflexota bacterium | reverse complement strand
TGGGTACGGGTCAAATGTTGAGCGTGCGGCCTTTTCGTCCGCATTGGCGTCAATGTACTCGGCCGCCCACGGCGACAACTCACCCGCGCCGCGGATGCTTGTCTGGAAGCTCCAGTCCTTGTCGAACGCCTGCACGCGCTGGTTACCCCAGTCGGCGACGAAGATGTTCCCGTCGCCATCGACAGCGACGTTTGAGGGCCGGTCAAACTGGCCCTCGTCCCGCCCGGGGGCGCCGTGGGCGTCGATGAACTCACCCTCGTGCGTGAAGCGCTGAATCCGGTCGTTACGCCAGTCGGCGACATAGATATTCCCCTCCGGCCCGACGGTGACGCCCCAGGGATAGTTGAATTCCCCGTCGCCGGCTCCGCCCGAGCCGAACGAGTCGATGTACTTCCCGTCGGGCGTATAACGCTGAACGCGCTGGTTCTTGTCGTCCACCACGAGCAGGTTTCCGTCGCGATCGAACGCGATGCCGGACGGTCCATCGAACTCGCCCGGGCCGGCGCCCTCGGTTCCCCAGTGGCTTACGTAATTGTTGTCCGCATCGAAGATGGTGATGCGTTGCAGAACCTCGTCGGCCATGAACAGCCTGTCGTCGGCGTCGAACGCGATCGCCGTCGCCGAAATAAACTTCCCGGGTTCGGTACCGCGCCCGGAGATCGTCTCGAAGTAGTTGTGCTCGATGTCGGTGATCTTTATTCCGTTGCCGCCCTGGATCGCGTCTCCCCGGCTCAGGACGTATATCCGGTTATCGCTTCGTACCGCGATGTCGACCGGAAGGTAATATCCGCGCCCACCCTGGGCGGCGCCGAATCCGTTCGTATCGCGGTACTCAAGGCCGAGCCTGGTCCCTGTCTCGGTTGCCATTAATTCGCTCCGTGAAGCCCGCCCGGGCTGCCGTCTGGGACGGGCTGAGAGTTAGACAAGCTGGTACTCGCGGGTCGAGACGATCAACTGAAGGAGTGAGACGATCTTGTCTGCTCCGTCCTCGGTGCGGGGATCTACGTCGCCCTGTTCGCGGGCATAAATAACGATGCCGTCACGTGTATCGCTGCCCACCCTGAGAGAGCCGGCCAGGTCCAGGCAGTCATCGACAAGCGCTTCCGGATCGACACTCCCCGTGGGGTGGCGATCGGCAATGCGATCGATAATCGACTTGACGCCCTTCTTTGTCCGATCGCCCATCGTGTCGCTGGCAAAGTTGATCCGCTGCACCATCGAGCCGGTGCTGATCCAGTCTTCACCGCCCATCCAACCCTCGACGCTTGCCGGGGCCAGCAACGGCTGTCCCATGTAGCCGCAGGCGGCGGTCGCTTTGAAGATATCACTGGTAGGCCAGTCGTACGCCCCGGCAAGTCGCAGCGTGCCGACGACCAGCTCGACCGGACTTTTGATGCGGGCGAACCGCGTCGCTTCTGACTTGAAGATGTCGGACTCGAACACGGCCCGCAGCATGGCGCCGATGCTGTAGTCGTTGGCGAAGTAGGCGTCCACCATCAACTGGATGGCATCGGGGTCCTTCGGGCCCTCGAACGGCCACTGCGGCACCGGGAGTTCGTCGGCGATGAAGTGGTGGTACAGGTGGCGGGCGATGAAGCGAGGCGTCGCCTGGTTCTTGCAGATGATCTCGATCACGTCTTCGCCGTTGAAATTGCCGGTCTCGCCGAGAAAGGTCTTGTCGCCTTCATCGTGGTCGGACTCGTCGTACCTGTACTGCCAGGCGACGTACCCGTACGGACGCAGCGTGTTGTTCCGCATCTTGATGGACATGTACGGCATGTTCGCGATCGTCCACCCTGTGAAGGCCCGTGCGCACTCCTTGACGTCGTCCTCGCTGTAGTTACCGACGCCCATAGCGAACAGTTCGAGGATTTCGCGACCGTAGTTTTCGTTAATGGCGCCCTTGTGGTTGTCCTGGTTGTCCAGCCACAGGATCATCGCCGGGTCGCGGGAGAGCTGGATCAGCAGATCACGGAAGCTGCCCAGCCCGTACTTCCTGAACATGTCGATCTGGGTGAGCATCACCTTGCCCTGGATCAGCTTCGTCTGACCGGTGGCGAAGACCCTGTGCCAGAACAGCGCGATCTTCTCCTCAAACGGCGCTTTGGTGGTCGTCATCCGGTACATCCAGACCGACCCGGATGACGGAGCGATCTGCGTGATCGATTGATCTGGGTGATATCGGCGTATCAGGTCCGTCGGCATGGCGTCGCGGTCGCCGGGATTGAACAGGCGATCGATTGCCCCGTCGTACCCGAGCGCGGCGTATTCCTCTAGTTCGTCCCTGGTCGCGCCAAAGCCTGCGCGTCGCAGTAGATGTGCGATCAGATCGAGGTCGGTTCCGGTCTTAGTCGCGGTGGTCATGAGCAGCCTCTCCCAGGGTTCACGGGCCTGAGCCGGATTGTACCGGGCGCGCTGGGACCTTCAAACCCCGGCAAACCCGGCAAACCCTGGTAAACGTGGCAAACCGGGCGCCAGGATTGTCCGGCCCTTACGGCCCGGTCCCGTTACTTCCACCGCCGGCCAGCGCCGGTTCGTAGTCTGCCAGCAGATCGGCGAGCTTCCGCCGGTGGTATTTGGGATCGCCCAGGGCGTGGTAGAGCGACCTCGACAGTCGCGTGAACAGGGCCAGCCCGTACTCGCGCATCACCCCGACGCCGGCGTGAACCTCGTGGGCGTAGTTCGTCGCCTGGACAAACCCCTCGCTGGTGACGGCCTTCGCCAGGTGGACCGAGATGTCCTGGTCCGGCTTGCCTGCGTCGATCTTCCAGAGGGCCTCGTAGGTCGTCCACCGGGCCGAGTCCAGGTGGTTCACAAGCTGCACGATATGGTTCTGGACGTGCTGGAAGCGGCCGATAGGCTGGCCGAACTGGACGCGCTCACGGCTGTACTCGACCGACATGTCGTATACGGCCTGCGCCCCGCCGACTTTATATGCGCAGAGCACCGGGGTGGACCGCCGCAACGCGGCCTCGAATCCCGTCCAGGCCGAAGCCGACCCGCCCAGCAGGGCGTCGCCCGGGACCTCGACGCCGTCGAACTTCACCTCGCACTCGGTTGAAAGGAACCCTTCAATCCGGCGCACCGAGACGCCGGGCGACGAAGTGTCCACGACCAGGAAACCGACGTCGCCCGGGTTATCGCCGGTGCGGACGGCCGTGATCAGGTAATCGGCGGTGATGGCGTCATAAACGAACAACTTGGTCCCGTCCAGGCCGTAGCTGGACCCGTCTCTCGACATCCGAAGCTGGACGCCCTCGGTCCCCCATGCCCAGTCCGGCTCGGTGACCGCGACGGCGAACACGGCGTCCCCGGTCGCTATCCGGGGCAGGTACGCGGTTTTCTGGTCCTCGTCGCCGAGCGCAAGAATGGTGTGTGCGGCGAGTATTCCAGATGAAAAGAACGGCCCCGGCACCGGGCCGTAGCCCAGCGCCTCAAATACGACCGCCACGTCTGTCAGCTCGCTGCCGCTGCCGCCGTACCGCTCCGGTATCGCCATGCCCAGCCAGCCGATCCCGGCGGCCGTTCGCCAGGCGTCGCGCGAGTACCCGGCCTCGGTCTCGACCAGATCGATGATCGACTCGCGCGGCGACTCGCGGGCGATGAAATCCTCTACCCCGGCCTTGAGCAGTTGTTGCGTCTCGGTTAGCGAAAGATCCATGATTCCGGTTGCGCCTATCTGCGTAAAAATCCCCTCTCCCAGCGGGAGAGGCTGAGGGTGAGGGAGAAGTCTCATCGGACGACAGCGCTCTCCGACGATTTCTCGGATAGCTAGGTAATACAGCCCGCTACTCGACCGTCTTGCCAGCCTTCTCCCTGACCTTTCGGCCGATGCCGATGCGGCGGGCCATGATGACCTTCTGGATGTCGGCCGTGGCGCCGGGGTGGAGATCGACGATGCTCGACTTCATGAAGGCGTCCAACTTGCCCTCAGACGTGTCCCATTCGGCGTCCCTGGTGAGCGCGTAGGGGCCGACGAGCTCCATGATCGACTGCGCGGCCGACAGGTGGGCCATCTTCCGGAAGTACGCCGCCTGTGGACCTTCATAGGTCATCTCGACGTGGGTCCGGTTCATCCAGAAATTACGGAGATCGAAGAGCCGTGCGATCTCCGTCCTGACGAACACGTCAGCGAGGCGGTCGCGAGCATCGCGGTCGTCGAGAAGCGGACGCCCCGCCTTCTTCAGGCCGAGCGCCCGCCGCCGCGCGCGTTCGAACCAGCGGTTACGGCCGATGCGGCCGCCGGAGCCGTGTTCCAGCTCAAGATGCGTGGTCGCGACCTTCCAGCCGTTGTTCTCACCACCGACCAGGTTTGCGGCGGGCACCCGCACGTCGTCGAAGAAGATCGTGTTCTTGTGCCCCCGGCCTGCACCCTCCCCATCGTCGCCCATCAGCTCCATCGGGGTCACCGTGATCCCCGGCACATCGGTCGGGATCATGAACCAGCTCAGGTTCTGGTGGCGCTCCCCATCCGGGTCGGTCCGGGTGATGGTCCAGAGATAGTCCGCGCCGTGCGTGCCGCCGACGAAGACCTTCTCGCCGTTGATTACATAGTCATCCCCATCCCGCACGGCCTCCGTCTGCGTTCCGGCCAGGTCGGACCCGGCCTCGGGACCGGTCAGCAATTGCCAGGTGACCACCTCACCCCGGAAAAGCGG
>JACZRO010000178.1 GCA_022574675.1 Chloroflexota bacterium | reverse complement strand
GGAGGTCGAGCTGGTAGATCCAACCGATGTGAGTATCGCTCGGGCGGTAGTCCCGGAACCTCGTCCGGCCGTTTGAAGCCGTCCACAGGAAGCCGCCGCCGACGGTAATGCCGGAGCCGTTCTCGGTCGGGGTGTCGATGACCCGCGTCACGTAACCCTCGGTGTTCATCACGTACACCCGGTCGCTCTGCTGGTCCATGACGTAGAGCTCGTCTTCGAACCACTGGAGGCCGTTCGGCATCCTGCAGGGTGGATCGTACGTGGGGGAGGTCTTGACGGCCAACGTATTGCTCCTCAACGGGCGGGTTACACGGCTCTTGCCGCGCCCCGGGCGTAAAAGGGGGGCGCGAGGGGGCGGGGAGAACGCCGAGCTGGCGCGGCCGGCGGCGGCGGCAATCATGTTCCGGGCGCGCGCCATCGTCAAGTTTGACCGGGGTCCGGGAGGGAAGGCTGGAACTGACGCCGGCGCAAGGGACGTCACGGGCGCGGCGGGCGATCAGCCGGCGGGTTCTTCCCGGATGACGGCAGTGTTCGGGCGCCTTCGCTCAAGAAGGTAACCGTCAACGCGAAATGCGACGCGCTGGTGTGCGCTGCTCACGCGCCCGACGGCCCGTGACGCGCCAGCGAACACCTCGCGGAGGATGCCGACGCCGCGGAGAATCTCGTACGCGGGCGTCAGGATTGAGCGATCAGGCCGGTAAGAGAAGTTGACGCCGAGTCCGGCCGGGAAGGCGCTCAGGGCCGTCGCGAAAATGCGCCAGAACCCGGTGCCGACCAGGGCCAGCTTTATAAACGCCTGTTCGAACCCGCGCGCGACCAGGGTCACGTGCCGACGAATCAGGCGTACCGACATTGTCGGCCTGAACAGATGTGTCTGCGATGTGCCGTCGGGGCCGGCGTCACTGGCCGGCCCCGACGGTCTTATCGGACTCTGCCCATACGTGGTCAAACCGACCGCGCGTAACGGCTATTTATCGTTGTCTGCGGACCCGCCGGGGACAGGTCCAACTGCGCCGGGTCCCTGTTCCTCCGCCAACGCGCGCAGGAACTCGTCCAGCGTCACGGCGATCTGGCGGGCAAACACCGTGACGATCGACGCTGTACGCAGGATGATAGCCGCGACGCCCCAGGCCACCGCTGCCGGAAGGCTGGCCCATACACGGCCAAGGGAGCCGGTCGGTTGAATGCCGCCTTCACTGCGCTCTGCCAGTCCGGTGACAAAGCCGTCGATCTTGTCGGCCGCCACTCTCACGATCAACGTGAAGATCCTGCCGAAGTTAATCAGGACCAACGCGAGTTGAGTCGCAAGGTCTCCGACTCGCTCTGCCCAGGTCATAGTCGCCCCTCCTAAGTAGTCAACTGGTCGGCGATGACGCCTACGCCCCCTTTAATCCCGTGGGTAATCCCACCGGAAAATCCGCTGGAAGTCCCTTCGGGACCCTCATCGGAACCGCGAGCCTAATTTGGGGACACGGTCAGGAAGTCGTACGACCGCCGAACGAGCGATAGGCTACAAACCTCGCAACGATTGGTCAATTGAGTTACGAGAATCGTTATTGCGATTATGAAATTGATGGGTTCTCTGGATTTATTTGTGATATCCCGCACACAGTTTCCCGGCCCAGGAGACGCGGCCTGGTTACCGCTTCCCGTCTCGCAAGCGTCCGGGGCGGGTTTGTCGTCCCGGGTTGGATTGCGCTGTCGCGCGCGCCCGAACACGCAGTTGCCTGTGACGAATCCACGCCCGTCTTCCCGCCAGTTGGGAGTACCATTGACGCAGGGTCGGATTCTGACGTTTTACATTTGACACACGGGTCCGCGTCGATCTTTCCCGCGCGCAAGCGCCTCTTATTTCGCTGCAACCGGCCCCGCCCACTTCCGGAATTCCGGACCGCACGTTGGACCCGTACCGGAGGCATTGATGCCGTCAACGGCCACGCCTCCCGACGAACTACGCCGTGAACGAGTCATGGTGTTTATCGACGGGAGCAATCTCTACCACGTCCTCGGCGAAGTCTGCGGACGCCACGATTTGAACTTCGGCAAGTTCGCCGAGAAGATCGCCGGCGGCAGAACGCTGGTACGGACGTACTACTACAACATCCGCCAGGATTCCGAACGCGATCCCAACGTCGCCAGCGAGCAGGGCAAGTTCCTGCAGACGATGTACGACACGCCATATCTTGAGGTCCGCATGGGCGTCTCGAAGAGGCACGGCGAGACGATGGTCGAAAAGGGAGTCGACGTGTACATGGCGACGGACCTGGTCGCATTCGCGTTCATGGACCTTTACGACACGGGGATTGTCGTCAGCGGTGATGGCGACTTTTTCCCGGCGATCCAGACCGCCAAGAACCAGGGAAAGCACATCGAAGTCGCTGCGTTTGACAACAACCTGTCGGCTGAAGCGGCCAACGTAACGGACGTCGTCATCAAGCTGAACAAGACCTACTTCACCGGCCTGTGGTCTGACCGCAGGCGCCGGGTTGGGAGCGCTGGAAGTTCTGCGAGCTCTGAGAGCTCTGGGCGCCGCACCCGTGCCGCCAGGGACGTTCGGGACGACCGGGACACCGGCACGGAAAGGACCTCTGCGCAGCCCGCAAGTGGCGAGGAATCGGGCGCCGCCGAGGGAAGCCGCCGGACCACGCGCCGCAGGTCAACGTCCACCCGGACCGCCACGCGTCGCCGTACCCTCATCCGGCGCTCCGCCGCCGAGAGGCCGGTTACGCCTGCCACGACCAACGAAACAACGCAGGAACCCAGCTCGGATCGTCCCCCGGAGCGTACAGAGGTCCGTTCAGGGTTCCGTTCAGACGTTCCCTCAGAGGCTGCGGCAAACGGCGATAACGCTACCGAACAAGAGTCGCGTACGCCCATCCGGCGCACGCCGGCGCGCCGGCGTGTCGGCGCACGCGTCGGTAACGGCAACGGCAACGGCGAGGGCGGCGCTCCGACTCCGCCGCGGCCGCCGGCGCTGCGCAGGCGCACACCGTCGGTTGACGGTGACGATGGACCGGCCAACTGAGCGCGAGCGTATCCACGGGCGCTGAAACGGGTTGATCCGACCCCGTTTCAGCTAAGTCCCGTCCCAGAATTGGATGCGCGTCCGGATGGAACCAGGTGGCGAAGAAAGACGCGTCGGAGCGGCGCGCTCCACCGCCTATATACCGCGCCAGATGGCGGCCGTTGTCCTCCCGACTACGGCCGTCATCATGGGCGACTCGCTCATCTACATCGTCCTCCCGGCGAGCATCGCGGATTTTGGGCTCGACGACTCGTTCGGCGTCTCGGCGGCGGTCTGGATCGGGCTGGCGCTCAGCATCAACCGGCTGATCCGCCTCGTCGGCAACTCGATCGCCGCTGAATCCTTCCGTCGGTTCGGCTTCAAGGCGCCGTTTGTGACCGCTGTGCTCGTCGGCGGCCTGACCACGCTCGTGTACGCCTTCAGCCGGGGCGCCGCCCTGCTGCTGCTGGCGCGTGCGTTATGGGGCCTCAGTTACTCCCATTTACGGCTCGGCGCGTACCTGGCCGCCTTCGAGATCGGAGACTCCCGAAGTCGAGGGCGGCTGCTCGGTTTTTTCACCGCCGGCCAGCGGGCCGGCAGCTTCATCGCCGTCACCGCCGGAGCGGCGCTGGCGGACGCGGCTGGAAGAGGTATCGCCTTCACCGTACTTGCCGGGTTCGGGGTGATCGGCGTACTGGTCGCCCTCACCGCTCCAAACTTGAGCACCAGGCGGGCCGCTGTGCTCCCGGCCGGCGCGGGGGCGAATCTCCCTGCGCGAACAGGGCTGCGTGAGCGGGCGTGGAGCGTGCTCGTATCGCCGCTTCCCGAAAGCGCACGCGCCGTACGGAAACGCCTGCTGGCCATCAACTATCTGCGCTTCGGCGCCGCGTTCGCCGCAAACGGGCTCGTGATCGCCACCATCTCTCCGTTCCTCGCCGACCTGTACGGCGAACGGGCGACGGTATTCGGAGCTTCTATCGGCATCGTCACGCTGGCCGGGTTCCTGGTCGGCATTCGCTGGTTTGGCGACCTGGTTCTAGCCGTGCCGATGGGTCATCTATCGGACGTGTGGGGGCGGCGGCGGATCGTGCTGGCCGGGTCTGCGTTCACCCTGGCCGCGATGCTCATAGTGGGACTGGCCACGCAGGCGGAGGTCATCGTGGCGGCGCTGCCGTTGCTGCTGATCACGGGCTCTCTGCTGGCCGTGGCGCTTGATGCGTCCGCGGGCGACGCCGTTCCCGACGAGGCGCGCGCCGGCTCGATGGCGCGCTACGCCACCTGGCTGGACATGGGGTCGGCGCTGGGTCCGATCGCCGGTTTGCTCATCGCAGACGCCTTCGGCTTCCAGGCCGGGTTCCGGGTCGCATCGGTCCTCCTGGTCACCGGGATCATCGGGTACGCGCTGGCGACGCGGAACGCGGCGAGGGCCTCCGGCGCGCCGGGGACCATATAGGCCACGGGTCAGACGAATCCCGGAGCGAGCGATGACGTCCCCCGCCGCATGACCGGCGGCGTCTACAATTTCCAGGTTCCCGGCGCGTATGGTGAATTACCGGGCGAATGGCCGGGGCGTGATCGCATTATTCCAGGAGACGTCTTAACTCCCGTATGTACTTCGATCTTCGACTGTGGGGGCTC
>JACZRO010000177.1 GCA_022574675.1 Chloroflexota bacterium | reverse complement strand
CAGATCGAGTTCTGGCTGCCGCTCTTCATGTTCAGCATCCTGTTCGGTCTGTCGATGGACTATCACGTGTTCATGCTGAGCCGGATCAAGGAGCGCTGGGACGAGACCGGGGACGCCGCTGAATCGGTAGCGCACGGGCTGCGCACGACGGCAAGCATCATCACGGGCGCGGCGCTCATCATGGTGGCGGTGTTCGGCGGGTTCGCCCTGGGCCAGATCGCCTTCTTCCAGGCGATGGGCTTCGGCCTGGGCGCGGCGGTCCTCCTGGACGCGACCGTTGTCCGGTCACTCCTCGTGCCGAGCGTGATGCGCATCCTGGGCAGGCACGCCTGGTACTTCCCGAGGTGGCTGGAATGGATGCCAAACATCGCCATCGAGGGGACGCCGGCCCAAACGGCGACGGAAGCGACGGCGCCTGCCGGGGCGGACGACTGAACGACACGCAGGCGCTCCAGCGTAAAAAATCCATCCCCGGCGAAAGCAATCCATACAGGGGTCGGAACCGGTCCGCGGTTCCGACCCCTCTTGTCATCCACGGGAATCCGGGTTTCAGCCTCCGGCGTTCAGATAAACCGCCGGGCCGGAGCGCGCCCCGGTTACCCGCCGAACCACAACCGCTCTGCGGTGCCGCCGAGGATCGCCTCCCGTTCCCCGGCAGACAGGCCAAGGTCTTCCCGGAAAAGCCGCAGGTGGTCGGAGTAGTTCACCCGGGGGCACCACAGCTCTGTCGGGAAATCGGAACCCCACATGCAACGATCGGGACCGTAGGCGTCGACGAACATGCGCAGCGGTTCGTGCATATCGGCGAACGGGTATCGCTCGGCCGAGCCGGTCCCCAGGAAGGTCAACTTGGCGTGGAGATTCGGACGCCGCGCCAGTTCCACGACCGCCGCTACGGTCGCCTCGAACTCCGGCCCGCGGGTGAGCGACAGGCAGTGGTCGAGCACGACGTTGAGGCCGGGGAAGTCGTCGAGCAACCGGGCGAGCTGGTCCGCCACTCCAAGCGGCACCAGGGCGTTGATCACGATGCCCAGGTCCTGCGCCTGTTGCCAGAGGGCGCGGACGCCGGGGCAATCCAGCGAGCCGTCGGAGGCCGGCACGCAACGCATGCCGCGAATGTTGGAACGTTCCACGAGCGCGTACATGATCTCGGGGCTGTGGACGTCGTCGGGGTCAAGCGTGCAGACACCGGCCGCCCAGTCCGGCGCGCCGGCAGCTGTATCTCGCGTGAACCGGTTGTCCCAGCGGTAGAAGGTCGAGGTCTGGATCAGGCAGGCGCGGTCGACCCCCGCGCGCGCCATCTCCGCCCGCAAGTGGTCCGGATCACCGGTGCCGGGCGGCGGACGCAACGGGTCGTCGATAGGCGGATAGCGTGTTTCGTCCGGGCTGTAGATGTGGGCGTGCGTGTCGATGATCATGGCGAATCGGCGGAAGGATAGCAGCCAGACCCGGGAGCTAACCCGAGCGCTAACTCGGGACGACGGGAGGCCGCGATCCGGGAACGAAACCCCCGGGGCTGCGCCAGGATACGCCGCCATCTGCAAACGACCCGTCAGCGCCGGCCGGTCAACGAACGAGATTCGAATCCATCGAGACGCTACTGTTCCCCGCCTGGTTCGTGATGCGGGTGCATGGAAGAGGGCATCAGCGCATCGGCCAGTCAGCCTTCTGGGGCCATCCGGGCGCCTCTGAGCGGGTGGTGGACGCGTCCGAGACCTGTTGAACCGATGAGGACCGGCTGCGGATCGAGGGCACGTGGCAGTGAACGTTTCGTTCGGCGCCGTTTCCCGGGCGCGCGCTTTCCGGCGCAGTCTCAGCGATCGATATGGCGCTCCGGGACATCGCTGGCGGGCGCTTCGACCTCCCGGCGTACCAGTTGATGGGCGGCAGACAGCGTGAGCGCGTACGGCTGCACCTGCTGCTGAAGGGGCGCAACCGGGACGAGTGGGTGGCGGCCGCACACCACACCGCGGTGTTGCGGCAAGTCCCGCCATCGGCGACGATGCCTCGTCCACGCTCACGCGCGACGGCCTAAGGAGAAGGAGGTCCGACATGCCCGAGATCACGTCCTACGAGCACGGGGCGCCTTGTTGGACCGACCTGGCGACCAGCGAGCCTGAGCGTGCGAAGGTTTTCTACTCCGTTTTATTTGGCTGGACCTACCAGGACAACGATATGGGCGGCGGCCAGTTCTACTCCATGGCGCAGCTAAATGGCCTTGACGCCGGGGCCATCTACGGCCAGTCGGCCGAGGAGATCGAGCAGGGCGTCCCTCCCCGCTGGAGCACCTACATCAATGTCGATGACGTGGACGCCACCGCGGCGAAGGTCGCTCCCCTGGGCGGGAGCCTGATGATGGAGCCGTTCGATGTGATGGACGTCGGCCGGATGGCGCTCATCAGCGATCCGACCGGAGCCGTGGTCGCGCTCTGGCAGTTCAAGGCGCACATGGGCGCCCGGGTGGTGAACGAGCCGGGAGCGATGACCTGGAACGAGCTCGCGACGGGCGACACGGACGCCGCAGAAGCTTTTTACACGGAGCTGCTTGGCTGGCATTCGCATGTCGTCGATATGGGCGGATTCGACTACACCATCTTCCACATCACGCACGAGCACCCGGCCGGCGGGATGGTGCAACTCGACGAGTCACAGGCCGGCGTTAACTCTCACTGGAATGTCTACTTTGCGGTCGAGGACTGTGACGCCACAACCGAGTTGGCCGTCGATAGCGGCGGGCGCGTTGTCGTGCCACCGACCGACATCCCGGCCGGCCGCTTCGCCATCCTGGCTGATCCCCAGGGCGCGGTGTTCGCCGTGATGCGCACGAACGAGGAGCTGGCCTGACCCGCTCCTGCGTGTCATCCTGAATCAAGTTCAGGATGACGTGATGGGAATGTGGCGCCGTGCTTGCAGTGAGGTAGCAATTGAACCGCCTCTTCGACGCTTACCTGATGGTCGACTGGAGCGCGAGGAACGGGCTTTCGCCGCCCCGCCCGTCCGCCGACGCTGTGTGGGTCGGCGAGGGAGGGGCGGACGATCGGCCGCCGCGTGCGCGTTACTTCCGCTCCCGGATGGCCGGCATCGCACACGTGCGCAGTCGACTGGTTCGATGGACGGAACAGGGGAAGCGGACACTGGTCGGCTTCGATCTTCCATACGGCTACCCGGTGGGGTTTGCTCGATGGATGGACGGTTCACCGGACGTACCCGCGTGGCGCCGGACGTGGAACGCCATCTCCAGCCGATACCGCGACGATGAGCGAAACCTGAACAACCGTTTCGCCGTCGCCTCCGAGTTGAACGCCCTCTGCGGGGCCGACTCGTATGGCCCGTTCTGGTGCGCCCCCGCCGCCCAGGTCACCACGACGCTGCCGCCAAAGATGAAGGGCTACCTGGAGTTCCCGTTCCGGATGCCGGACGGCAGTCTGCTCGGCGATCTGCGCGTATGCGATGCCCGGTTCCGCAGGGCCGGCCTCAACATCCACACCGTATGGCATCTCCTCGGCACCGGCAGCGTGGGAGGCCAGGGCGTCGCCGGCATTCCGCATGTGGCCGCGTTGCGGGACGATCCGTCGCTATCGCCGCATTCGAAGGTCTGGCCGTTCGAGACCGGTTTCAGCTTGACTCCGACTGCTCCGGACGGACCGGCGATCGTGCACGCCGAGATCTGGCCTCGCGTTGCCGAATCACTGATGAACCCGCGTGCAAGGATCAAGGACCGTGCGCAGGTCCTGTCGGTGGTCGAGTGGGCGCGTCGTCTGGATGCGGACGGGGCGTTAGGCGCGTACTTCGATGCCCCGGACGGCCTCTCGCCGGAGGACGCCGCGATCGCGGTCGAAGAAGAGGGCTGGATCCTGGGCACGCCGTAGAACTGCCGGAGCCTTATCGCTGAACCGGGACCGTCCGCGCCCAAACCCTCTCCCTGGCCAGGGAGAGGGGATCCCTGCCGCCGGCCGCGAACCCTACCGCCTGCCGCCCGCCAGCTTGAGCGACTCCGGCAGCGACCGCAGCCGCATCATCGCCACGATCCCCAGCGCGGGGCCGATCGCCAGGATGGCGAACGCCCAGCCCCAGCCGTAACTGTCCGCGATGATCGGCACCAGCCTGATCGACACCGCCGTTAGCGCAAATCCGAGCCCGGTCTGGAACGTGAGCAGCGTCCCGCGATAGGCGGGGTCGCCCAGCTCAGTCATCGCCGTCGAGAACTGGGCGGAATCCGCGATCACGGACGCCCCCCAGACCAGCACGAGGACGGCGATCGCCCACTCCCAATCGACCGGCAGGAACCCGACCACAAGCGCCGAGGCGCCGCTTATCAGCATCGCCAGGCTCGTCGTGTACGCCCGGCCCCAGCGCTCCGCCATCGCGCCCGCCGCGTAACTGGCGATGGCCCCGGCCGCGAACACGGCGAACGCTATCGCGCTCGCCAGCTCGAAGCCGCTTCCGAGCACCGTCTTCGCCCCGTAAACCGTGCCCAGGAAGACCCCGATCCAGGCCCACATCGCGTACAGCTCCCACATGTGGCCCAGGTAGCCGAACAGGGTCAACCGGGGGCCCCGTTCGCTGAAGACCCGCAGCATGTAACGCGGGTTGAACTTCGCCCCGCGCACGTCGTACGGACCGTCCCGGGTGAGCGTCACCACCAGCACCGCCGACAACCCCGCAAGCAGCGAGCTG
>JACZRO010000176.1 GCA_022574675.1 Chloroflexota bacterium | reverse complement strand
AGTCCTCGAACAGGAGAACATTCGAAGTGGACACAGCTCTCCTCGCAAATACTATTCCGGGGGCTCATTGCAATCTAGCGCCGGTCGCGAGGGTCGCACAACGACTGAGACTACAGCCATCCTCAACATGAGACTCCTCGAACGATGACGTCCCTCGAGACGATGACGCCCCCCGGCAGAGGCCTCAAAGCCGATCGCGGGCTGATTCTCATGGCCGCGATCTGGGGAGTCAACTTCTCGGTCCTCAAGAGCGTGTTCAGGGAGCTGGAACCGCTCGCCCTCAACGCGTTGCGCTTTCCCCTCGCGTCGCTGGCTCTTTGGGCTCTGGTGCGCCGCCTTCCGGGATCTTCTAGGCCGGAGCCCGCCGACGTCGTTCGGATCCTTCTCCTCGGCGCTATAGGCAACATCGCGTACCAGATGTGCTTCATCTTCGGGCTCGATAGAACCCTCGCGGGCAACGCTGGCCTGTTATTGGCGACCACACCGATAGGGACCGTCATTCTCTCGAGCGCCGTCGGGCACGAACGGCCCGAGGCGCGCAGACGAGGAGGACGGCCCAGAAGAGTTCCACCTGGTGATCGTGGACAACGGCCGGATGCGCCTGCTGGCAGACCCGAAGCTGCGGGAGGCCCTCTACTGCCTGCGCTGTGGCGCCTGCCTGAACGCCTGCCCGGTGTACCGGAAGGTCGGGGGGCACAGTTACGGCTGGGTGTATCCGGGTCCGATCGGCGCCGTGGTCTCGCCGGTCATGTCCGGGCTGAAGCGGGGGAAGGACCTGCCGTTCGCCTCGTCGCTCTGCGGCGCCTGCCGCGAGGTGTGCCCGGTGCGTATCGACATCCCGAACATGCTTCTGCACCTGCGCCAACAGGTGACCGAGGGACCGCCAGAGGTCCGCAGCTCGGGATGGCGCGAGCGGCTGGGATGGAAGTTGTGGCGGTTTGGCAATCTGTCGCCGGGCAGGTTCCGGTTCGGCGGAAAACTGGCGAGCCTGGTCGCCCGTCCGTTCGCACGAGGCGGCTTCCTGCGGCGTTCACCGCCGCCGCTCTCCGGCTGGACTCGGAGCCGGGATCTGCCGGTCCCCGTCGCGCAGCCGTTCAGGGACCGGTTCAAGGCGCGCCAACGACGAGAGGACGGGCGCCCGTGACCGCCGGTACCGAAAGCCCGGAGGCCCGCGCGTTCCTGGAACGTGTGCGCTCGGCGCTCGGCCGCGCGTCGGGCCCGCCGCCCGCCGACCCTGCAACGCATTTGTTTCAGAGCGCCGACCAGGTCGCAGATGCTGCGAGCGCTGTGCGGCGGGACATGCAGGCGCGGGCGGAGGAACTGCTGGACGCCGTCGCGGAGTCGGCCGCCGCCGCCGGTTGGCGGGTCGCCCGCGCCGCTTCTCCGGAGGACGCCGCCGATGTGATCGCCGAGATCTGCGCCGAGGCCGGTATCAGGACTGCGCTCCGGTCCGACCAGGCGGTGTTCGACGCCGTGCCGGTCGACGCAGCGCTCGCCGGGGCTGGCGTCGAGCTACGGTTGGCGACGGCCGGCTCGCTGGGTGGTGATGTGGGGTTGCGTGACGCGGCGTTTGATGTGGACGCCGGGATCACGGGCGTGGACTACGCCATCGCCGAGACCGGGACGGTAGTGCTTCACCCGCGACGCGGGCTGTCCCGGCTGGTGTCGCTCACGCCGGGCCGGCACATCGCCATCCTCAACCGGGGCGACGTGCTGCCGTCGCTGGACGAGCTGTTCACCCTGGAACGCGCCGCATTTCTGAACGGCACGATCGAGGGCTCGATGAACCTGATCTCCGGGCCGAGCCGTACCGGGGACATAGCGGCGACGATCGTGGAAGGTATCCACGGCCCGTTCGAGGTGTACCTGGTTATCGTTGGGTGATAGCGGAATGCGGCGCCGGGTCTCGGGCAGCCCATACCGCGACGAAACCCCAGATCGTTGCCGGACGAAGCAGGTCCTTTTATGCGACTGACCCCTCAAGATGCGCTGGTAATCGTCGACGTCCAGAACGATTTCTGTGCCGGCGGTTCCTTGCCGGTGGCGACAGGCGCTGATGTCGCGCGGACCATGTCCCGGGCCGCAGCGGTGTTCAGCGAGCAGGGCGCTCGCGTGTACGCCACGCAGGACTGGCACCCGGAGGGTCACTCCTCGTTTGTTGAATCAGGCGGTCCCTGGCCACCGCACTGTGTTCAGGGAAGCCGCGGCGCAGAGTTTCACCCGGAGCTGCACCTGCCTGCCGGGCACGAGGTTATCCAGAAGGGGAGCGACCCGGCGGTGGATGCGTACTCCGGCTTCCTGGACTCGGACCTCGAAGACCGGCTCAAGACGGCGGGCGTGAACCGGGTCTTTGTTGGCGGATTGGCGACCGACTACTGTGTGCTGAACACCGTGCTGGACGCACGCCGCCTCGGCTTCGAGACTTACCTGTTGACCGACGCGATCGGTGCAGTCGAAATGAAACCGGGCGACGGCGAACGGGCGATCGCGCGGATGGTCGCAGCGGGGGCTATTCGGGTCGAGCTGGCCGCCGTCGTGGAGCGAACGTCCGGGTAGTCAGGGAAGGACCCCGTCGTCCCGTGAGAAAGAACGTCCGAGGCGTGTGTACACGTCACGCCAGCGCTGCTCCATGTCGTCGGCGAACAGGTAAGGGCGCCAGCCTAACCCCAGGTAGATCGCGATCGCCGCGAACCGGAAGTCGTTGGTCTCCAGGTAGGGCAGGGCGTAACCGGCTTCTGCCAGGCGGTTCGTGACGGTGGTCGAGACTATGCGTCCCAGCTTCACCCCGGAGTGGGACGGGTCACCGACGAGCCAGCCGAGCTGTCCGCCGCCGGGATGGCGCTCGTTCTCAACGTGCTGGGCCGCGCAGGTGGCGACCAGGTGGCCGGTGTCCCGGTGCTCCACGACGAAGAACCCCGCGTCAAGGGCTGTGGCGCGGGTTTGCTCAAGTGTGTCCCTGTCTTCGAACGCAAGGTGAAACAGGTCTTCATACGCTGTTTCATCACCGGGCTGAAACAGCCGGAGTTGGTAGCCGGGAGGAAGTTCCGGCACGTCCAGCGGCGCGCGACCTGTCCAGACCATTTCGATCTGCACATCGAACAGGTTCTCGAAGTACGCGTGCGCGGGCCGATCTGGCAGCGAAGTCAGCGGGCTCGGTGGCGAAGATGGCAGAGGAAAAAGCCGGAATATCCGGAGGTCAGTTAAAGCGCCGGGGTGGCGATTATTCTCCGCCTCGCTCCCCGTGATCGTAAACGACGTACGACCCGTGAACGTGAGAGACGGACGGGCGCAACTCGTCGCTCAGGGCGGTCAGCACCATGATTTTGCTCTGGACGGTGTCGGCGGCCACGTCGAAAGTCCCGTCGCAGGATGGCCTCGGGCAATCACCAACCCAGATTATTTCGCGCCTGGTGGAGTGCTTGGGTCGGATCGGCGGCATAGCGTCGTCCCCTCGTCGGGCACCTCACGGTGGCGCTTCCGGAAATCGAAAGCGCGCGTGAAATATATCACCGGTTCACTCAAAGGGGCAAATCTGTTGAATATCGTCGCTCTGGAAGCGGTTACGACGATATCAGGGAAAACTCCGTCCGGGGCTAGATAAACTCAATGCTTGATCGCCTGGCCAATTAGCACAGTGCGCATGATCTCCTCGGCGACACCGGACAGGAGATCGGCCGTGTTGGCCATGGCGTCGTCCAGCGACATCGGACCGCTGACCAGCGGGAAGGCGGCGTCGATCCCCCTGTCACGGGTCTCGCGATAACCCTCGCCCAACCCGCCGGCGATCGCCAGCACCGGAATGGACCGCTTCTTCGCACGCTCCGCCACGCCTACCGGGGTCTTGTTGAAGATCGTTGAATGATCGATCTGTCCCTCCCCCGTAATCACGAGATCCGCTCCCTCCAGTGCGTCGTCCAGGCCGATGGCGTCCAGAACGATGTCCACTCCGGCTGCCAGCCGGGCATCCAGGAACGCCATCAGTCCCGCGCCAAGCCCTCCCGCCGCGCCCGCGCCCGGCCGAGACCGGACGCTGACCTCGAGATCGCGCTCGACCACATCGGCAAACCGTGCGAGGGCGGCGTCCAGTTGTTTAACAATCTCCGGGGAGGCTCCCTTCTGCGGTCCGAACACTGCCGAAGCGCCATCGCCTCCGCACAGCGGGTTGTTGACGTCACACGCAACGGTCACCTCCGCTCCGCGTAACCGCTTGTCGAACCCAGACATATCGACCCGGTCTATGCGGGCCAGCGCTCCTCCTCCGCGGGCAAGCTCGTGGCCGCCGGAGTCCAGCAGCCTGATCCCGAGGGCCTGCGCCAGTCCTGCGCCCCCGTCATTTGTGGCGCTGCCGCCGATGCCGACGATGAAGCGGCGGAACCCGGCGTCCAGCGCCGCCTTGAACAGCTCACCGGTGCCGTATGTAGTGGTATCGAGGGGGGCCAGTTCGTCGAGTTCCAGCAGCGCCAGGCCGGACGCCCTCGCCATCTCTATAACCGCCGTCTTCCCGTCGCCCATTGCGCCCCACGCCGCCTCGACGGGCCGGCCGAGCGGGTCCGACACCGTCGCAACCTCAACCGATCCGCCGGAGCTATCGACAAGTGCTTGCAGCGTCCCGTCACCGCCGTCCGCCGCAGGCGCAAGCACCGTCTCGGCGTCCGGGACGGCGCGCTTCACGCCGATCTCGATGGCAC
>JACZRO010000175.1 GCA_022574675.1 Chloroflexota bacterium | reverse complement strand
GCCGGCGCCGTTGAATGTCTCGCCCATCAACTCCATTCTGGGGGCGGACCTCAGGGCGCCGGGCACCTGCATCGTGAACGGGTTGATGGTGCTCAAGTAGGTCCGGGTTTCGGCATCCGGGGCTTCGTCGATACCCGGCGGTACGTGCACAACGATCGGCCGCCCGTACTCCGAATAGCGTGCCTCCACAGATTGAGGCAGCATCTGCTCCGTCCCGGGCAGCAGGCCGCCGAAGTTGGCCGCCGGCGCCGTGCCTTCCAGCCGGATCATGCGCACAAGATTGTCCTCGACCCCGGCGAACACCTCCACCGTCACGGCGGCGTCCACGCCGGGGACCGTCCCCATGACGTGGAACACCGCTTCCCCGTCAAGCATTGCGTCGCTGACGGACGCCGTTGAAACGTCGATCTGTCCGACGACGGCGGCATCGACCGTCAGGCCTGGAGGGTCTCCACTCGCGTCGCTAACGGTCCACTCGCCGCTGTTTGGATCCCGGCGGTACCGCTTCCCGCCTACGATCCGGTTCTCCGCGGAGGTTGATCCCGATATCAATCCGCTCTGGACGGTGCTGATCGTAACGACGATGCTGGCCCCGGGGCCCGCCCTGGCCGCCTCGATGATAGTGATGAGCGATGGCCCCTGGTCTTCCGGCGCATCGGGGGTGTCGCGGACCGTCAGTCGCCCCTGTACCCGCCAGCTTCCCGCCTCGGCCATCGCTGCCGAGATTGCCGGGAGGACGATCGCCGGATCGGCGGACACCGCTGTCGGGCTCGCGTCTACCGGGACTGATACGCCTGCGTCCGGGCCCACCGGCGTCGCGATCGGTTCGGGTTCTTCGTCCCCGCCGCAGGCGGAGGCCAACAGGATGAACGTGGCGGCCGCAGAAGCAATTAGTTGTGGTTTCAATCGTTTGCCTTGCTAACGGGTGTGTACTGGTAAATTTCGTGGACCAACCGCTCCATTCTCGCGAACCACTTCGGATGGGTCACCCGATTGCGGGTTCACATAACGTAACGAAACTGCGAGTCCGCACTTCTCGGATTGCGAAAATCCCCGATTCGCCCGAACGGCCGGGCCATTACGGTATGTCTGCGGCTTGATCTCCCGTTGCCAGCTTGGTGGCGGGAACTCGCGTCTGCCCTCGGAACCTGGAGGGCGGCGGTCTGCGGAGGATTGAATGCATCGGGAAGTAATCAACGCTTTCGTTGCGCCGATCAAATACGTCTGGGAACAGGAATTCGGCAGCGACATCGAGACCGCCGAGACCGAGATGTCTATCAAGATGGAGAAGACCGGCGACGGATTCACCTTCATCGCGCCGATCACCGGGACTCTGGCAGGGACCCTCGGCCTGTACCTGGACGAAGCGACCGCGAGCGCCATGTCGGCCGGCATGCGCGGCCGGTGGGTGGCCGAGTACGAGGACGAGCTGCAGAAGACTCTCATGCGCATCGTCCAGAAAGTGACGGAAGCCGCACAACCGCTCCTGGTCAAGCTTGGCTACGAATGCGAGATCGGCGAAATCATCTGGATCGAAGGCCGCAACAAGGAATATCCCAGGCCGACCGAGGAAGGCGCCGAACAGGCCGTCGCTTACCTTGACACGCAGTTCGGGACCATCGCGGTAATTCTGAGTATTATCGATAACGTCACCCTCCAGGCCAAGGAAGCTAACGTCGTTCGTGCGCGCAAGGAGTGGCTGGCCTCCCTCGACTTCGACCCGGCGGAGGTGCCGGACGTGGTGCGCGCTAAGCGGTTCGAGCTGGTCGATGACGATGGTCACACACGCGCCGTGATCGGACGCCTGGCGGACGGTTCGCCGCATGTCGTGCTGGCCGACGCCGATGGCAGGATGCGCTGCGCCATCTGGCTGGCGCCGAACGGCACGCCGTCCCTGGCGTTCTTTGACGAAAACGGCCGACGTTCCTGGCTGGCTGCTTAGGCCGCCCGTTCGCAACCGCTGGCAGATGCACCGTCCGCCCACCGCGCCCTGAGCCTCTCGAAGGGCTCCATACCCAGACCGTTTCACGCCCCAGTGTCTGCGGCCCGGCCCCTACCCCACCGGCACCAGGTCTATCTGCGGCGCCTCGGCGATGATGCCGCGCTGCACCGCCATCTCGAAAAGCCGCTCCAGCGCCCGTCGGCCCTCGTCACCCATGTCCACCGTGTCCTCGTTGACGTACATCCGCACGAACTTCCGGGCGTCCTCTCTCTCGATGCCGCGCCCGTACTGGAGAGCGTAGTCCAGGGCGTCGTCCTCGTTGGCGCGCGCGAACACGATCGCGTCGTGCAACGCCTTCGCCACTGCGCGCTGCTCCTCCTCGCTCATCCGTCGGTGCACGCAGTCGAGCCCCAGCGGTATCGGAAGGCCCGTAGCCGAGAACCACTCTTCGCCCAGGTCGAGCACCTTTCTGTAGCCCTGCCGCTCGTAAAGGATCTGGCCCTCGTGGAGCAGGATCCCGGCCTCTACCGTGCCATCGTCCACCGCGGGACCGACGGCATCGAAGTCCAGGAACACGGGCGTATACGGCGCGTCCACGAATATCCTGAGCAGCATGTACGACGTGGTGAACTCGCCCGGTATGCCGATCTTCACCCCGGCGAGATCGGACGGCGACATCGGGGTCCGGGACACGATCACCGGCCCGTAGTTGCGGCCGATCGAAGCGCCGCACGCCATGATCCGGTACTTGTCCGCTATCTGCGGGTACTGCGCGGCGGAGATCGCCGTCACGTCCAGGTCACCCGTCGCGGCGCGGTTATTCAGTGACTCTATGTCCTCCATCACGTGCCGGATCTCCCGGCCGGGGATCTTCACATACTCGCGCGCCAGCGCGTAGAACATGAACGCATCGTCGGCGTCCGGGCTGTGGCCTATGGAGAGGGGCCTGCGTTCGGTCATCTATTTTGAATCCTCATCGCACTTGATCCTGGATAGCGTCGCGTATGGGTCGGAGCGCGAATGTAAACGGCGAGCGATGCGCCGGACACGTTTAAGGCAGGCGTCCGGCTCAGCCGCCGGACACGGCCGTAACAGGAGCGGAACTTGACTCGTCGGACTGATGGCCGTCAAACACTTCCACGATGTCGTACTCGGTGGTGCGCTGTACCGGCGTGAACCCTGCGTCCGAGATCACGTTCTTGACCTCGTCGACCGTGATCCGGTTGTAGAACCCCGCCGCCTGCATCACGTTCTCGTCGAACAGCGTGCCGCCGAAGTCGTCCGCGCCGAAGTGCAGAGCCACCTGGCCGGTCTTGCGGCCCTCGGAGAACCACGACGCCTGGATGTGCCGGACGTTGTCCAGGAAGATCCGGGACACGGCGATCGCCCTCAGGTACTCGTTCGGCCCCGACTCCTGTTTGACCTTCTGCGCAAGGCCGGTGTTGTCCCGTTTGTAGCTCCAGGGGATGAAGGCCGTGAAACCGGGCTGCCCGTCGGCGTCCGCCTTGTCCTGGACATCTCGGATGTGCCCCAGGCTCTCGATAATCTCTTCCTGTGTCTCGATGTGCCCGTACATCATCGTGGCCGTGCTGCGCAGCCCGATGGCGTGCGCCTCCTCGTGGACGCGGGTCCAGTCATCGACCTTGCCCTTGGGCCGGAAACGGCTGATCTCCGCCTTCACGCGGTTGGACAGGATCTCCGAGCCGCCCCCCGGCAGCGAACGATATCCCGCGCCCTTGAGCGCCCGCAGAACCTCCCCGATCGACTTCCCGGACACGTCCACCATCTTCATGATCTCCGGCGCCGAGAAGTAGTGCGGCGTGACCTGCGGGTAGAGCCGAACCGTCTCGCTCACCATCTCGACGTAGTACTCGAGCGGCAGCGCGCTGTTCAGGCCGCCCTGCATCAGGACCGTCGTCACGCCCTTGGCTACGGCCGCCCCGATCTGTTCCATCATCTGCGCCACCGTGTAGGTGTAGGCGTCGGCATGGTCCGGGTCAGCCCGGTAGAACGCACAGAAGCTGCAGTAGGCGTCGCAAACATTCGTGTAGTTGAGGTTCGTGTCGACGACGAAGGTGACGCGCCGCTCCGGGTTGTGACGATAGCGCCACTGCTGCGACAGCGGGGCGAGGTCAAGCAGGTCTGTTTTCGTCAGAAGAAACAGGGCCTCTTCCTGGTCTATTCGTTCGCCGGCGTCAACCTTCCGGCGGATGGTCGAAAGCACTTTCGTTCCTCAGTTCCCGTGCGACGTCGCGGCGGCCGCGGCGGGCCGCCACTCCGGCATTCGTTCGTAGTAGCTGCGGAAGAGCGCCAGCGACTCGTGCTCCCGGTCGCCCATCCGGTAGATGAACTGGTCCACGTATGACCGCGCCTCTTCCGGCGCCATTTCGGCGGACGGCCAGCCGTCGGCGGTTATCTCGTCGATCTCCCTGAGACCGCGGTCGAGGCTCTTGCCGAGTGCGTCCGCAAATACGTCCAAAGCGACCGTGTCGGTGTCGGCGCGCGCCAGCCAGCGTGCGTATACGAACGGCAACCCGGTCATCTCGTGCCACACCTCGCCCAGGTCGTGGACGAAAGGGAAGTCGTCGATCCCGCTCCGGTTCCGCAACGCTTCGTCGCCGATCAGCAGGATCGCGTCGTGTGGCTCGTCCCGTGTTACGAGGGCATCCGGCTCCACACCCCAGAGCTCATTGAGGAGGACGCGCAGGAGCTGAACGGAGGTCGCCGTTTGTTCCGTCACGGCGATTCGGGCGCCCTCCATCTCCTCGGGCA